>CALEKU010000256.1 GCA_937902745.1 uncultured Armatimonadota bacterium | reverse complement strand
ACCCCTCTACCGCCGCGGGAGAGGCACCCGGAGGGTACCCGGGGGTGAGGGCTTCTCCGGAGGAGCAGCGGGTGAGGGCTTTTAGAGCGCGTCGCGTCATGATTCCACCTCCAGCGAGTCCACGTAGGCGCGCAGGTCGCGCTCGGCCTCCTGCGCGGCGGCGCGCAGGGCGGCGGCCTCCTCGCGCAGGGTCTGCAGGCGCGTCTCCTGGGAGTCTAGTTCGTTCACATAGCGGCGGTAGAGCGCAGAGTCCTTGTCCACCGCGCCCATGTTCTTGCGGATGCGGTCCTGCTCGGCGTGGATGGCCGTAATCTCAGCCTCCTGGTGCTGTACCTGTGTTTCGATCTCCTGCATCCGGCGCCGCTTCTCGACCACGGGAGCGAGCGCGTCCTTGATCGCCTGCGAAACGTACCCCGCCGAAACGTACGATGCGATGGCGTTCAGCCCGCCGTCCACGAGGACAATCATCTGGTCCACGGGCTGCTCCGTCGTCACACGGAGCGACTTTGTCTCGCCCGGGTTCAGGCGCACGGCGAAGCGGTAGAACTGCGCCGACCGTTCGGCGGGGGCCTCCGGCTCGATGAGCGTCCAGGCCGAGTCGAAAGGGTGCTCCACGTAGACCAGGCGTGCCTTCTGCGCCTTGCTCTTAAGCGTGTAGATAGTATGTCGCCGCTGGCGGCGGGTAATCTGGAGCACGCCCCGCCGTATAGCCAGGGTCGCCTCGGACTGCGTCCCCATCCCCGTCTGCCGCTCGCCCTCCACCGCAAGGTCCACCGCATAGGTAATGAGGCGCGAGTCTTCCGGCGGTATCTCCTCCATGCGCGCATCGCCCGCATAGATACCGCCGTCGAAGACCGTGAGCGGGCCGGCCTTCAGGTGGAGGGCCGTGCTGTTCTTGAGCCGGACCGCATTGAGAGGGAAGCGCGGGTCGCGATCCGCGTTATAGAGCGAGAGCTTTTCGCCCTCGATATTCCCGGCGAGGATCGGGATCATGGCGGCCTGCTGGCGCGGCAGGGTGACCGGCGTCCCGACGTGGTAGGCAAAGAGTTCACCCGCCGTCTTGCCCTCCGCCTGCGCGGACACGGACTCCTGCATATCGCGGCTGGTGGCCCGTGCGAAGGCGTGCGACTCCATCGCGGGGCCGCCCCCACTGGCTTTTCGCAAGGTTGCCATCGGCATTGCGGCGGCGGGGGGGGCTGCCGCGGGCATCGCCATGTCGAAGGCAGCACCTCCCACGGGCCCCTCGTACTCCTCCGCGAGCATATCGCCGCCGTGTGTCTGCGGGAACGGCGAGGCGACGATGTCCGGCGGGACGACAGGGCGGGGGACGTACAGCGGCTGGTACAGGTCCTGAATGAACGACACCGGGCGGCCCGAGACCAACGAAAGCGCGACCTCGTTCCAATCGTCGTCGCTGGTATTCTCGACGAGCGCCCACCCTTGCAGGTAGAGAGTGGGGGACTGGCCCCCCTCACGGATCTGGCCCCCCTCCCCGGCTTCCTCGTCTTCCAGAACGAGCCGGTACGAGACCTTCCAGAGCGGCGCCTCGGTGACATAGCCGACGCGCACGGTGCGCCGGGTTTCGCCCTGGAAGCGCAGGGTGACGGTCCGGCGAGCGTCGTCTGAGCCGGAGGCGAGCACGGCCAGCGCCTCGCGCAACTCCCGGTCCAGGTGCGGGTCCAGGATGCGTAGCAGGCGCACGCGCGGCAGGTCCACCGCGGTCAGCCCCTCCTCGGTCAGCAAGCTGACCGTCTCGACGGTCACCTCCCGGTCACCAGCCGCGACCTCCTGCCGCTCCTCGACGCCCAGAACGCGCCCCTCCAGCGCCTCGCCCGCCACCGTTTCCACCCGCACCGGAGCGCCGCGCAGGGCGCGCAGCAGGTCCGCACGGCTCCGGTTCGCCGTCACGTCCACCGCGAACGACTGGAGCGTGCGCCCCACCGGGTCGCGCGAGGGGTAGGTGGCGGGCCGCACCGTGCCGCCGCCGTCCAGCAGCACCAGGGACTTCAGCAGGTCGTTCACCTGGGTCGTGCGGAACGTCAGCGCCACGCTCGCCTCACCCGCCTCGACCTCGCCCTCGCGCAGGGTGTAGGCGACGCCCGAGGAGAAGAGGGTAACGGCGCGCACCGGCAGCGCCTCGGTCGGGGTGTCGTTCTGTGGGGGTGTCTCGCCGGCCATGGCGTCGGTGACTCCTTCTGAGGTGTTGGGGGCGTGCCCCTCCTGCCTATTGGCACGGCACCCGGGCGATTTCCTCTGCTCGCTCCGGGAGCGGGTGGCGCGTGGGCGCGAGCGGGTATTCTTCAGGTATGCCGACGCTGAACGAAAACATAGACGCGATGCTTGCCGCCCACACCTACGCCGTCGTGGGGGCGTCCAACCACCCGGAGAAGTACGGCCACATCGCCTACCAGATGCTCAAGGAGTACGGCAAGACGGTCTGGCCCGTGAACCCGCGCGCCGCCGCGGACGGCGAGACCCTCGACGGCGCCGCCTTCTACGCGACCGTAGCCGACCTTCCCGAGGTGCCGGAGGTGGCGGTGGTCGTGGTGCCGCCCCCGGTGACGGAGCAGATCGTAGAGGATCTGGGCCAGGCGGGCATCCGGAACGTCTGGATGCAGCCCGGTGCGGAGTCGCCCGCCGCCGTCGTCCGCGCTGAGGAACTGGGAATCGCCGCCGTCCACAGCGGCCCCTGCATCCTCGTCGGCCTGCGAACACACGGCAAGCGGTAGGGGGCGGCGGTACCCGCCCTCGCCCTTCGCCGGTATCGGGTTTGCACCCACCCCCTTGCCGCCGCGGCAAGGGGGTGGGTGCAAGCGGTAGGCTCCCTATCTGCCCATCTGACGGCGCAGCAAGGCGGCGAAGAACGGTGCCCCGAGGAGCGCGGTCACTACACCCACGGGGATCTCCTCGCCCGGTAGGACCGTGCGCGCGATCAGGTCCGCAAGCACCGTCAGCAGCGCGCCGACCAGCGCGGAGGCGGGGATCAGAACCCGGTGGGGCGGTCCGACAAGCGCGCGGACCAGGTGCGGCACCACCAGGCCGACAAATCCGATGATGCCCGACACCGACACCGCGACCGCGGTCAGGAGCGCGGCCAGCGCCAGCGTTCCTGCCTTGAAGCGCTCTACCTCTACCCCGACCGACCGGGCAACATCTTCGCCGAATGAGAACGCATCCAGCCCGCGCCCGCACGCGAAGTAGACCATCACCGCGCCGAGCGTGAGCGGGGCGAGCAGAGCGACCTTCGGCCACGTCGCCTCGGAGAACTGACCCATCAGCCAGTTTAGAATGGTGCGCTGCTCCGCGCGGGCCAGCGAAAGGAGCAGCGTCATCACCGCCCACAGGAACGACCCGATGACTACGCCCGCGAGCAGGAAAGAGCCGGTGTGCAACCGGCCGCCGACACGGGCCAGCGCGAAGACGAGCACCATGGTCAGGAGCGCGGCGAGGAACGCACACCCGGGGAGTGCCAGCCCCCCGAGCGCGCCCGACAGCCCCAGCAGCACGGCGGCCCCGGCGCCGACCGCCGCCCCGCTCGATACCCCGACCGTGTAGGGGTCCGCCAGCGGGTTCCCGATCAGCCCCTGCAGGGCGGCGCCTGCCACGGCCAGCGCGGCGCCGACCAGCGCCGCCAGCACGACGCGCGGCAGGCGCAAATCCAGTACCACGGTCGCGGTGAGTTCGTCGGCGGGGGGCACCAGGGCGGGCAGGAGGCGGTGCCCCACCGCCCGCGCCACGTCGCCCGGTGCGAGCGTCACCTCGCCAACTCCCGCTGCCAGGACCATCCCCCCCAGCAGCAGGACCGCCAGGACGATCAGGGTGGGCAGTGCAGGCAGTCGGCGGGCGTTCACGGGGTCATTGTATCGGATGGGGTTACCGCAGAGGCGCAGGGGACGCAGGGGGCAGAGGGATTAACCGCCAAGACGCAGAGGACGCAAAGAGGGAGAGAAGGGACGCAGAGGAGATGCCCGGCGGTTGAAACCGCGGGCGACACCGGGGGCCACAACCGGAGGCACTACTCCTTCTCTGCTCTCTCCGCGTCTTGGCGGTTAACCTCTCAATCTCCCATCGCGCGGGCGAGGACGTCGGGCCAGTCGCCTTCGCCAAGTAGGAGGAGGTTGCGCTGGAGCGGGGTGGTGACCTCGGCGCCGCTCGGGGCGAAGTACACGTTGATCTCGCTGCGGACGCCGATGCCGCGCTCCGGCAGGTACGCCCCGGGCTCGATGGTGACCCCGATGCCGCGCATTAGCTTGCGCGTGTCGTGCGCCTCGAAGTCGTCCAGGTTTGCGGCGTCGCCGTGGACCGCCTGGATGCCGAGCGAGTGGCCGAGGCGGTGCGTGAACGCGTCGGCGAGGCCGGCGTCGATGAAGACCTGACGCGCGGCGCGGTCGGCCTCCCAGCCTTCGCGCCCCTCGTAGCCGCTTTGGAGCAGCGCCACCGCGGCGTCGCGGGCGTCACGCACGACCTCCCAGGTGCGCAGCAGCTCCGCCGACGGCGCGCCTGCGCAGCCCATCCAGGTGATGTCCGCGTACGGCCGGTCCGGCACCTGCGCCCACAGGTCGATCAGCACGCACTGGCCTGGTTGGAGCGTCGGGTTGTCGTCCGGGTTAGGGGAGTGGTGCGGGTCGCCCGCGTGCGCCCCGAACCCGACGATGGCCGGGTGGTCGGCGATCAAACCGCGCGCCGCGAGCGTGCCCATGATCTCCGCCTGCACCGTCAGCTCGTCCACCGGCTCGCCGGCCTTCAGGCGCTCGTGGATCAGGCGGAAGCCCGCGTCCCGCGCCGCCACCACGCCGTCCGCGGCCACCAGGTGCGCCGCCAGGTCTTCGTCGCTCCAGCGCAGGTGCTCCTGCATCAGGTCGGCGCTGGTGAAGACCTCCGCGCCCAGCGCCCGCACCTGCTCCACCGTCCCGGCGTCCACCCGCGAGACATACGGCACCGCGCACCGCTCGCTATACTCCATCGCTACGCGCATCCCGGGGCGTACCCGCTCCGCCAGCGCCGCGGTCATCGCCGCGTGTCCCGCGCAGGCAATGGTCTCGACGACGGACCCGGCGGTGATGCGCCGCCACACCCCGCCCTCGATCGCGTTGTGCAGCACGACCGGGCTGCCCTCGCGCGGCACCCACACGAAGAAGCGGCGGGTCAGGTGCAGGCCGGGGGCGAGGCCGAGCAGGCGGGCGGCGAACGGGTTGCTGCCGCGAAAGTCGTAGATCAGCCAGCCGTCGAGGTTCGCCTCGGTGACCTGGGTCTGGAGGCGGGCGAGGCGTTCGTCCAGCGGGGTAGGCATGGGGCGGGGGCTCCTTGGTTACGATCCGTTTTCCGGTCAGTATACCGAACCACCCCGGCCGCCGCCCCCGCCCGGACTTGCCAGGGAGGCTTCGCCATGCCGGGAGGCGAAACTGTTGGCCATGAAGCCACGCTATTCGCGCCGTGACTTTGCCGCCCGCGTCGCCCTGACGGGCATCGCCGCCGCCCTGGGCGAGGCGAGTATCGCTGCTACGTCCGCGCGGGCGCAGCAGCCGCAGGCCCCGCCCCCGCCGCCCGCAACGCTCGGGCTGGAGCAGGGGGTGCAGGAGGTCGACACGCCCGATTTCGCGCTGACGCTGGCACGGGCATCGCAGACGGCCACGGCGCTGCGGCCGAAGGGGGGCACGGAAGGTGGTGCTGGCGCCTTCGACTTCACACCCGCAGACCGGCTCGCGCAGCGGGCATCGAACGGCTTCTACCACCTGGGTGACCTGACGCTGCGGGTGCGCGCCGGGGGAAAGTCCGCTCCGTGGCGCGACCTGTCTACGGCGGCGGAGCGTGCGCCCGTGCGGGCGCTGCCCGCCGCCCACCCTGTGCTCGCCGCCGCCGACCTCGCGCCCACCTTGCCGGCTGACAGCCCGGTGCGCGTGGTGCGGACGTGGGCGCTCGGCGCGGACGGGCGGCTCGCGCTGCGGTTCGCAGTGACCAACGCCACCAGCGTACCGGTCGAGATCGGGGCGCTCGGCGTCCCGATGGTCTTCAACAACCTTCTCACCGGCCGGTCGTTGGAGCAGGCGCACGAGATCTGCACGTTCTCCGACCCCTATATCGGGCGGGACGCGGGATACCTTCAGGTGACGCGCCTGAGCGGGGCCGGCCCGGCGCTCGTGGTCGTGCCCGAAGCGGGAACGCCGTTCGAGGCGTACCACCTGCTCCCGGAGCCGATGCGGCCCAGCCAGACGTTCGAGGGGACGTTCGCCTGGGTGGTGCACAGCCGCGCCTTCGCGGAGAACGAGTGGAAGAGCGCGGAGCCGTGGAACCCGCCCACCTCCGCCACGCTCGCGCCGGGAGAAACGCGCACCTACGGCCTCCGCTTCCTGCTCGCGCCGCGGATACGGGAGATCGAGGCGACGCTGGCGGCGAACGGGCGGCCGGTGGCGGTGGGCGTCCCGGGCTACGTCCTCCCCGCGGATGTCGAGGGGAAGCTGTTCCTGAAGTACGGGCACCGTGTCAAGGGCGTGTCGGTGGAGCCGAAGGGCACGGTGGACGTTGCCCGCGCAGAGGAGAAGGCGGGCTGGCAGGTGTACGGCCTCCGCGCCCGCGGCGGCGGCGTGGGGCGGGCCCGCCTGACGGTCACGTACGAGGACGGCACGGCGCAGACGGTCCACCTGTACCGGACGAAGCCCGCGAAGGAGGCGGTGGCGGACCTGGGGCGTTTCCTGATGACCCGGCAGTGGTTCGAGGACCCGAACGACCCGTTCGGGCGCGGCCCGTCGGTCATCAGCTACGACCGCGAGGCGGACCGGATGGTCACGCAGGACAGTCGGGTGTGGATCGCGGGCCTGGGCGACGAAGGCGGCTCCGGCTCCTGGCTGGCGGCGGCGATGAAGCTGTTTGGCCAGCCCGACCGGGAGCAGGTCGCGCGCTACGCCCGCTTCGTGGACACCGTCCTCTGGGGGCGCCTCCAGTACGCGGAGGGGCCGAACCGGTACGGCGTCCGCAAGAGTCTGTTCTTCTACGAGCCGGCGGCGGTCCCGGGCTTCGCGTACGACGCCGCGCTCGACTGGAAGTCCTGGACGAGCTGGAACAAGAAGGCGTCGGAGGATATCGGCCGCGGTTACAACTACCCGCACGTAGTCGCGGCGTACTGGACACTGTACCGCGTCGCCCGCAACCACCCTGGTCTGGTGGAGGCGCGACCGTGGGACTGGTACCTGGAGCAGGCGTACCGCACCACGGCGTTTATGTTCGGGCGGGACGACCGGGGCCGGCGGCGCGTCGGCTACGTTGAGCTCGGGCTGATGGAGGGCACCATCTTCCTTGCCCTGCTGGACGACCTGAAGCGGGAAGGGTGGGCGGAGAAGGCGGCGGAGGTCGAGGCGCTGATGAAGGAGCGCGCGGACCGGTGGAGCCGCGAGGCGTACCCCTTCGGCAGCGAGATGGCGTGGGACTCCACCGGGCAGGAGGAGGTGTACGCCTGGTGCCGCTACTTCGGCCACGAGGAGAAGGCGCGGGTGTCGCTCGAATCCGTGGTCGCCTACACGCCCGCGGTGCCGCACTGGGGCTACCACGGTAACTCCCGCCGGTACTGGGACTTCCTCTACGGGGGCAAGCTCCGGCGCATCGAGCGGCAGCTCCACCACTACGGCTCGGGGCTGAACGCGATCCCGACGCTCGCGGAGTACCGCCGCACCCCTGCGGACTTCCACCTGCTGCGCATCGGCTACGGCGGGACCCTGGGCGCGCTGACGAACATCGACCGGGAAGGGTTCGCCTCGGCGGCGTTCCACTCGTTCCCGTCCGCGCTGCGCTGGGACCCCTACTCCGGCGACTACGGCCCGAACTTCTTTGGCCACGCCATGAACGCGGCGACGTACCTGGTGGAGCACCCGGAGTGGGGCTGGCTGTCGTTCGGCGGCAACGTGCGTGTGGACGGGGACCGGGTGCGCGTCGAGCCGAGGGATGCGTTCCGGCGGCGCGTGTACCTCGCCCCGCGCGGCCTGTACCTCACGCTGGACGCCGGCGCCTTCGAGGCGGTGGAGCTGGACGCCCGCACCGGCGCGGTGCGCGTCGCCCTCGCGCCTGCCGCGCCGCACACGCCCGTTGCCCGGCTGCGCGTGGAGCAGCCCGCCCGCCTCCCGGGCGTGGGGGAGTACCGCCCGGAGGAGGCGCTCACGAGCGAGCGCGGCGCCTACACCGTCCCGCTCCCGCAGCGCGGGACTACGTGGCTGCGCCTGACCGCGACAGCCCGCGAAGGGGAAGCATGAGCAGCAACGTCGTCGAGATTGAGCACGTCTCCAAGAGCTACGAGGGCTTCACCGCCCTGGACGACGTGTCGCTCACCATCGGGCCGGGCGAGGTCTTCGCGCTGCTCGGGCCGAACGGGGCGGGCAAGACCACACTCCTGCGCATCCTCACGGGCATCCTGGTGCCGGACTCGGGGAGCGTCCGCATCCTCGGCGCGGGCGGGATGGAGGCCGTGCGCGAGAAGGTGGGCTACCTGCCCGAGGAGCGCGGGCTGTACAAGAAGCAGCGGGTCGGCGACATTCTGACCTACTTCGCGGAGCTGAAGGGGCTTTCCCGCGCGGACGCCCGCGCGCGGACGCGGGCCGTGCTGGAGCAGGTGGGCATGGACGCGCACGAGAACTCCCCGACCGACACACTGAGCAAGGGGATGGCGCAGCGCATCCAGATCGCCGCGGCGCTGGTGCACGACCCGCCGTTCGTGATCTTCGACGAGCCGTTCTCGGGGCTGGACCCGGTGTCCGCGCGTCAGGTGCGCGAGATCGTCCGCGCCGAAAAGTCCAAAGGGCGCACCGTCCTCCTTTCGGCGCACCAGATGGACGCCGTGGAGAAGCTGTGCGACCGCCTGCTCATGCTGCACCGGGGCAAGACCGTGCTGTACGGCGCCCTGGACGAGGTGAAGGAGCGGTTCGCCGAGGGTGTCGTCCGCGTGGAGCACGACGACCCCGCGCTGGACCCGTTCCTGCCCGCGGGCGTCACCGTCCGCGACGCCGCGCCCGGCGTCACCCACCTGGCCCCGCCCCCGGGCACGGCCCCGCGGGACCTGATGGCGGCGCTGCTGGCGGCCGGCGCGCACGTACGCGGCTTCGCCACGGTGACGCCCACCCTGGAGGAAATCTTCGTCCGCATCGTCGGCGAAAAGGGGTGAAGTGCCCGCCGCGCGTCCGCATCGAACCGTCCGGAGGAGAAGATGACCATGTCCACCCGTTGTTTCTCTGGGGTCGCCGCTGCCGTCTTGGTGTCCGTGGTCGGTTCCTCGGTCGCGGTCCGGGCGTGTCCCGACGGCGCGGCGGAGGCCGCGTTCGCGGACGTGCTGACCTTCCGGAGCGTCGAGGCGGCATTCTCGGCGCTGGCGGGGGCGAACGAGGCCCGTGCGGAGCGCGCGGTCGCCTACCTCGCCGCACGGCCTGCCGCGTCTGTCCCCCGGTTGATGCACGCCGTCGTAGACCCGAACCGTCTCGTCGCGCTGGCTAGCCCGCGGGCGGCGGCTGAAATCCCGGTGGGAGCCGACGCGCGCCTGATCGACGCGGCCCGGCAGGCGCAGCGAGACGTCGGGGCGCGGCGGGCCCTGCGGGTCCTGGCGCGGAGCGGCGACCCGAGGGGGCTCCGGGTCCTCATTCGCCTGGCCCGAAACAACTTTTATGAAAAGCAGCCGGGCGGCGGCCGGATCACGTTCGGCGACACGGCCTACGGGGGATGCCTGCCCTATGACTACGCGTTCGGCATAACCTTGATAAACGCCCTGGGCGAGTCGCCGGATCGGGAGGCGGTAGTACCGGTTCTGCGCGAAGCGGTCCGGCAGGGGGATGCCGGCGTCCGCGCGGCGGCGCAGGATATCCTGGCACGCTGGAACGTCGCGCCGGAGGAGGCTGCATGATCGCCTATTGGGATTTCGTGCCGCAGCAGACGCGGGCCAGTTCGTCCACATTCCTGCGGGGGGAGTCGCCGGCGGAGTACGAGGACTTCGACGCGGCGGTGGCGGCGGCAAATGCCTGGATCGCCGCGAATCCGGGCGTCCGGATCGTCACCGTCGAGACCGTGACCCTGCCCAACATCTGGCGCGAGGACGAGCGGGGCAGCGCGGACGGGGCGCTGCGCACCTCCGGCGAGTCGCGCAGCTTCTGGCACCAGTTCGTGCGCGTCTGGTACGAGGCGCCGTAGGGGAAGCGCACGCGGCGGGCCGGCGGAGGTTTATGACTGCGACCTATCGAACCTTTCGCGTGTCGGATGGGTGGCGGCAGCCAGGATTAGAGTTTAATACCGGGGAAGTAAGCGAGCGCGCACGCAGTGGTGCGGCCGCGCGGCCCCGGGAACCGGAGAACGGAAGGAAGCCGATGAGCATCTTTGATAAGATTCGCGGCGAGTTCATCGATATCATCGAGTGGCTCGACGACAGCAACGACACCATCGCCCACCGCTTCGAGCGGCACGGCAACGAGATCAAGAACGGCGCGAAGCTGATCGTCCGGCCCGGCCAGGAGGCCGTCTTCGTCAGCGAGGGACAGGTGGCGGACGAGTTCCCGCCGGGCACCTATACGCTGGAAACGAAGAACCTGCCCGTCCTGTCCACGCTCCAGGGCTGGAAGTACGGCTTCAACTCGCCGTTCAAGGCCGAGGTCTACTTCTTCAGCACCAAGCAGTTCACCAACCTGAAATGGGGGACGTCCAACCCCATCACCCTGCGCGACCCGGAGATCGGCCCGGTGCGCCTGCGCGCCTACGGCTCCTATAACATGCGCGTCGCGCACCCGGCCACGGTCCTGCGCCAGCTCATCAGCACCGACTCGACGTTCGAGACGGACGAGGTGACCAGCACCCTGCGCTCGTTCATGATCAGCCAGTTCGCCACCTGGCTCGGCAAGTCCGGCATCTCGGTCTACGACTTCGCCGCCCGGTACGCGGACATCGGCGAGGAGATGCGCAAGGCGCTCCAGCCCAACTTCGCGGAGTTCGGCCTGGAGGTCATGCAGGTCAACATCGAGAACATCGGGCTCCCGCCGGAGGTCGAGCAGGCCATCGACCGGCGCACCCAGATGGGCATCATCGGCGACATGAGCAAGTACACCCAGTACCAGGCCGCCAACGCCATCGAAGCCTCGGCGAAGAACCCCGGCGGCGGCAACCCGGCCATGGACATGGCGATGGGCGTCGCCCTGGGCAACCAGATGATGCAGAACCTCAACCAGGGCGCGCAGCAGTCGGCCGCCGCCGCGCCGCCGCCGCTGCCCGCGCAGGCGCAGTGGTACTACGCAGTGAACGGCCAGCAGCAGGGGCCGGTGGACGCCGCCGCGCTCTCGTCGCGCATCACCCGCGAGACGCTGGTCTGGAAGCAGGGCATGTCCGGCTGGACCGCCGCGGGCGAGGTGCCCGAACTCTCCGGCCTGTTCGCCGCCGCCCCGCCGCCCCTGCCGCCCGCGGGGTAGGCGATGCGCGACGCCATCGGGGAGCGCGGGCAGTTGATCTTTGCTATCAACATCAGCGAGTTCGACGGCCTGCCGACTCCCCGCTTCCGCCCGGCATTCCTGGGCGATAAGTGGCCCGGCGTGGATTTCATCGTAGAATTAGAGGGGGCGAGCGGCTTCGCCCCCTACTTCTTCGTGCAGGTCCGCGCCACGGCCCTGGGCTACACACAAAAAGAGCAGAAACTGAGAGTCGGTATCGGCGAGGCCGCGGTACAACGGCTGTCGTCGTACCCGGCACCCGTTTATCTCGTGGGAGTGGATGTTGCGGCGGAGTCGGCTTATCTTCTTTGCGCCAACGAGAAACGCGAGGCTCTGTCCGGCCTGAGTACCGCGTTTCCTTTGAACGCCGAGAACCGCGCCGTGCTGTGGCGGGAGGTCATAGACTTCTGGCGCGAGATGGGAGCCGCCCACCGGATGCCGGAGCGAACGGCGTTCGCGGACGCGGCCTGGAGATGAGACGTGGCGAATGATTCGGACAACCCTCAGGAGCCGTGGTATCTGGGACCGCGCGCGGAACTTCTGGCGCGGCTGTACCTGACGCGCCGCGACGACCTCCTCATCTGGCCCAACTTCCCGGACCGCGGGCAGGACCTGCTCGTGGAGATACTGCGCGACGGGCAGCGGACCGGGCGACTCTTTGCCATCCGGGTACAGGCCGCCCTGTCGCGCGAAGTTTCGGAGCCGCCGGTCCTGTCCCTCTCCGCGCCGCAGAGCGGCATCTACCGGGATCTGCCCTATCCGGCTATCGTTCTGCTTTTCACCGTGGACAATGACGCCGGGTTCTTCCGCTGGCTGAAAGCGCCCGCGCCCGGCACTCCGGGGGCGCTCACCCTGCTCGAAGACGAGGGGGCATTGACCCCCTTCACGAACGAAACTCTCGCCGGAATTATCGAGGATGTGAGCCGGTGGTACGACGCGCGGGCCGCCGCTGCGTTGACAACCACGGCCTGAAGCCATGCCGAACCAGGAACAACAGCAGCAAGACGCCCAGGGACAGTGGCAGAGCCAGCCCGCTATGGCGAAGGCGGGGGTGCAGCGCTTTCCTTGCCAGAACTGCGGCGCCGACATGCGCTACGACCCGCAGGCGTCCGCGATGAAGTGCCCGTACTGCGGCACGGTGCAGGCCGTCCCGGCGTCCGTGGCCGAAGGGCTGGACCGGGTCGAGGAGCGGCCCCTGGAGGAGTACCTGACGCCCTCGCTGGCCCGCATGGGGCAGCTTTCCTCGGCGGCGCAGCAGGTGCAGTGCTCCGGCTGCGGGAGCGTGGTGACGTTCGAGCCGCCGGAGGTGGCGGGCGAGTGCCCGTTCTGCGGCGCGCAGATCGTGTCACAGCCGCGTGCCGCCGACCCGCTGGTCGCGCCCGAGGGCGTCCTGCCCTTCGCCATCACCGAGAAACAGGCGCGAGCGAGCGTCAAGGACTGGCTCGGTAGCCGGTGGTTCGCACCCAACGCCCTCAAGAAGCAGGCGCAACAGGGCGGCGTCAGCGGGGTCTACGTGCCCTTCTGGACCTACGACGCCCAGACCTACAGCCGCTACCGCGGCGAGCGCGGCGAGTACTACTATGAGACCGAGTACTACACCGACTCCGAGGGCAACCGGCAGTCGCGGCAGGTGCGGAAGACGCGCTGGTACTCCGCCTCGGGCAGCGTCGAGCGCTTCTTCGACGACGTCCTGATCGCGGCCACCCGCTCCATCCCCACCAACAAGCTGGACGCGCTGGAGCCGTGGGGGCTGGAGAACATCAAGGCCTACGAACCCGCCTACCTCTCCGGCTACAAGGCGCAGCGCTACCAGGTGGAGCTGGCAGAGGGCTTTGACCTGGCGAAGGGGGTCATGGCGCGCGTCATCGACTCCGACGTGCGCCGGGACATCGGCGGCGATGAGCAGCGGGTCCACAGCATCGACACGCACTACTCGGCGGTGACCTTCAAGCACATCCTGCTGCCGATCTATATCAGCGCCTACCGCTACCAGGGCAAGGTCTACCAGGTGATCGTGAACGCCCGTACGGGCGAGGTGCAGGGCGACCGCCCGTACAGCATCTGGAAGATCGGCGCGCTGGTGCTCTTCATCCTGATCGTGCTGTTCCTGATCTACGCCAACGGCGGCCGGTAGGGCAGGGATGGGGCAGTACGCCACGCTCTCACTGAACGGCACCTGGAAACTGGCCTGGAGCGACGACTTTCCGGCGAATCTCGTCGCGCCTGCGCTGCCGGGCCGGTGCGAGCTGGACGCCGCCGTGCCGGCCCCGATCCACCAGGTGCTGATGGACGCCGGGCTGCTGGACGACCCGCGCGTGGGCCTGAACAGTCTGAAGGCGCGCTGGGTGGAGGAGAACTACTGGGCGTACCGGCGGACGTTCGCGACGCCGGACGACCTTTCGCCCGCGACCCCCGCCTACCTGTGCTTCGACCGGCTGGAGATGAATGCGGTCGTGTACCTGAACGGCGCCGAGGTGGGGCGGCACGCGAACGCCCACCGGCCCGCTCGGTTCCACGTCGCGGGGAAGCTCGCGCCGCCCGGCGAAGAGAATACAGTCATCGTCCTGATCGAGGCGGGGCTGTTCGACGTGGCGGACCGGCCGGGCCGCGACTACCGCCAGAGTCCGCAGGCGCTCCTGACCAAGATCCACTGGCAGCGGCGGGGGCAGTGGCAGCGGGGGTGGGACTGGCAGCAGCGGCTCCTGAACGTCGGCATCCTCGGGGATGTCCGCCTGGAGTGGGCGGACGTGCCCCTGCTGACCCAGGTCAGCGTCTACGCCCTTCCGAGCGACGACCTGGGCCGGGCCACCTTCCACGTCCGCGCCGAGATCGTGAACGAACTCGGCGCGATGGTAACCGGCCGGCTGACGGCGACGGTGCGGGAGACGGGGGATTCGGCCCAGGTCTCGGTCGCTGTCGGCGCGGAGCCGTTTTGGGCGACGCTGGAGGTGGCGGTCGAGGCACCGCGCCTGTGGTGGCCTGTGGGTCACGGGGAGCAGCCGCTTTACACGGTCGACGTGACGCTGGAGGCGGACGGCGAGGTCCAGACGGTCACGCGGCGCACCGGGGTCCGGAAGGTCGAGGTGGACCAGTCGCCGCACCCGGTCGAGGGAAAGCACTTTACGCTCAAGATCAACGACCGCCCGATCTTCTGCAAGGGCGGCAACTGGGTGCCCGCGGACATGCTGTACTCCACCGTCCCGCCGGAGCGGTACCGGGAACTGGTGGATGTCGCCCTGGCAGCGAACTTCAACCTCCTGCGCGTGTGGGGTGGGGGCGTCTTCGCCGACCCGGCGCTGCTGGACTACTGCGACGAGAAGGGCGTGCTGGTGTGGCACGACCTGCTGTTCGCCTGCTCGAAGTACCCGGGCGACGACCCGGCGTTCGCCAAGGAGGTCCAGCGCGAGGTCCTGTGGGCCGTGCGGGAGATGGCGCACCACCCGTCGCTCGTGGTCTGGTGCGGCAATAACGAGATCGAGGAGGGGGACTGGCACTGGGGCTGGCAGCAGGAGCATCGCCTCGCGCCGCACTACGCCCTGTTCCACCGCGACCTGCCGCGCATCGTCACCCACGAAGACCCGAGCAAGTTCTACTGGATCTCGTCCCCGTTCTCGCCGGACTACCGGAGCCCGCGCGACCCCACCGTGGGCGACCAGCACCCGTGGAGTGTGTGGATCGGGCAGGGGGAGCCGGACTGGTGGGCGTACCGGGCGTACGTGGACCGCTTCCCGAACGAGGGCGGCGTGCTGGGCTGCTCCTCGCCCGCCACCCTGCGCCAGTTCCTGCCCGAGGGGCAGCAGCACCCGCGCTCGCCCGCCTGGGAGCACCACGACAACCCGTTCGCCCTCAACGGCGCGAAGCCGGGCGACGTCGGCCGTTCCTACGCGATGGTGACGCTCTGGACGGGCCTGGACCCGCTCACGCTCGACCTGGACCGCTACGCCTACGTGAGCGGCCTGCTCCAGGCGGAGGGGCTGACCGAGTACATCGCCAACTACCGGCGGCGCATGTTCTCGTCGGCGTGTGCGGTCTTCTGGATGTTCAACGACTCGTGGCCTACCACGCACTCGTGGACCATCGTGGACTGGTACCTGCGCCGGAAACTCGCCTTCCACCCCGTCCGCCGCGCGTTCGCACCGGTGACAGTGGTGGTCGCGGCCGACCCGGACGGCGGCGCCGTGCGCGCCTACGGCGTGAACGACACGCCGCGCGTGTGGTCCGGGCGCTTCCAGGCGGGGACGTTCGGCGCGCGGGGCGCTACGCTGGCGCGCGACAACGAGCCGGTCACCCTGCCGCCGAACGCGGCGACGGTCCTGCACACCTGGGCGCAGGAGGACCTCACCCCGGAGCGGTCCGCCCCCGGGCCGTTCGCAGCGCTGGCGACGGACGACGGCGCCCCGGTCGCGCAGCACCGACTGCTCTCGGCGCGGTTCCACGAACTTGGTCTGGTGCGGGATCCGGAGATCAAGACACGCCTGGAGAACGGCCGGTTGACGCTCGAAAGCGACGCGTTCGCGTGGGGCGTCTGCCTGGACGTGGACGGCGAACGGCCCCTCGCGGACAACTGCTTCGACCTGCTGCCGGGCGTGCCCTATGTGATTCCGTGGGACGAGCGGGCGCTGGGGGAGCCGCGCGTCCTGCGCGTCGGCAACCGCGACGCCCTGCCGGACTGACCGACCCGTCCCCTACAGTCCTGCCCGTATAACCCCTACAACGCGCGCGTTACTGGCAACAAGCGGTAACGCGCGCATGTTTTTGTGTACTAGCCGTTTTTGCGCTCGCCGGCCCGGGGTAAACGGGAGCAGAACGGTAGGAATGCCTGCGCGTGCCGAGGGCGGCGCCGCGGCGTTCCCATCCTCCATTTTGAGCATCCAGGGGACAAAACAGAAATGGCTTATAAGTTCGAACCGAAGTCGCTGGCGGGCAAGGCGATCATCGTCACGGGCGGGACCACCGGCATCGGTCGCAGCACGGCGCAGCGGCTCGTCGCGGGCGGCGCGAACGTGCTCATCTACGGGCGGCACGAACAGGAGCTTCAGGACGCCCTGAAGGACATCACGAGCAGCGCCAACGGCAGCGGCGGCAAGGTGCACGGGCTGACGGCCGACCAGAGCAAGCCCGAGGACGTGAAGCGCGTCTTCGAGGAGGCCGACGGCAAACTCGGGGGCGTGGACATCCTGGTCAACAACGCCGCGCTCGGCGGCGGGAGCATCACCGACACCGACCGCTCCGAGTGGGAGTACCAGCTCCGCACCAACCTGTTCGGCTACATGGACTGCTGCCAGCAGGCCATCGAGCGGATGAAGGCGAAGGGGAGCGGGCACATCGTCAACGTCGGCTCGATGAGCGCCAAGGTCCGCGAGGGCGGCAGCGACATCTACGTGGCGGCGAAGTCGGGTATCGAAGGCTTCTCCGAGGCGTTGCGCAAGCAGGTGAACGAGCAGGGCATCAAGGTCACGCTGATCGAGCCGGGCCTCGTGGGCACGAACATGACCGTCGATCAGGTTCCTGTGGAAGAGCAGCCGGAGGCGATAGAGAAGGGCGAGATGCTCCGGGCCGAGGACATCGCCGAGTGCGTCTACTACACCCTGACCCAGCCGGAGCGGTGCGACGTCGTCATGGTCCAGATCCGGCCGCACAAGCAGGCCATCTGAGGTACGCCGGCTCGTCGGTAAATGATTGACACCTGCACGGGAGTAGGGAACGTTCATGTTAGGAAAAAGGGATGAACAGCCCGGCGTTCCGCTCGGCGCTCTGGCGCTGCGGGCGGAGATGGCCGGCGGGAAGATGGCCCGGCTGAAGGAGTGGCCGGCGGGCGATGCGTCGGTGACCGTGCTCAAGGGGTATGACGCGGTCTGGGTGACCCTGCGCCGACAGGACGGCGCCGGCTTCGCGCTGCGCGCGGCGCTCTCGCCGGGCGGCGTGTTCGAGGTGTCCGACTTCGAAGAGGTCGACGAGGTGAAGGCGTGGGAGTTTCGGGTGAGCGGTTCGCTGGGAGAGTACCGCGTTTGCCTGCGCATCCCCGACCCGAACCAGTCGCTTTTCCGGTGCACCGTGGGCCTGACGCCGTCCGCGAACCTGCTGACGACGTTCTGGACGCGCGACCTGTACCCCATCGACGAGAACGGTGACCCGCTGGAGACCGAGGGGCGCGTCCACGCCGGTCAGCGCGGCCTGAACGGCGGCCTGGTCTACCTCACCCTCGCGAAGCCGCGCTGTGGCAGTCTGCTGTACTTCCAGAACCTCACCGCGCTCAACGACTACTGTCTCGCTACCGGCACGAAGCCGGACGGCGTGGTGGGCGGGCAGTGGCCGGAGCTGGGGTGCCAGCTCCCGACCACCGTGGACGCCCGCAACCCGCCGGAGAAGGCGCTGCCGGCGGGGCGGGAGTTCGTCCTCTCGGACGTGTTCCTGCACTTCCGAGCGGAGATTCCGGAGGACACGCGCCAGTCCGCGCGGCAGTTCCTGGATCTGCTGGGAGGCGTCTACGCGCACCTGGAGCGGCCCGACACGGAGTACCACGACTGGCCGCGCCGGGCCGAGGAGACGCTGCGGGACCTGGCAAACTCGCCCAAGGCGACGATACGCCACTACGGCAACCTCTACGTCCACCCGTACACCGACGCCGAGTACCCGGACAGCATGGTGCAGCTCACGGTGACGACTCCGATTCTGGAGTACCAGGAGTGGAAGGGCAAGCCCATCCCGCTCGCGGACGAGCTGCGCAAGGGAATGCGCCGCTTCTACGACAAGGAGCTGAAGGTCGTCCGCCGCTACCTGCCCAACGTCGGCGACGACAAGAACGCCGACGAGGTGGATTCGTGGTACCTGTACCACCCGCTGACGAACCTGGCGCGGCTGGCGCTGGAGTACGACGACAGGACGGCGCGGGAGATGTTCCTCGGGTCGCTCGACTACGCCATCAAGGCGGCCCACCACTTCCAGTACAACTGGCCCGTGATGTACAACGTCCGGACGATGGAGGTCATCGAGGCGACGCGCAAGGAGCACGAGCCGGGGCAGTCGGACGCGGGCGGGCTCTACGCCTACGTCATGCTCAAGGCGTGGGAGATGACCGGCGAGGGGCGCTACCTGGAGGAGGCGCGCAAGGCCATTGACGCCACGAAGGACCGGGAGTTCGACCTGGCGTACCAGACCAACCTGACCGCCTGGGGCGTCAACGCCTGCATCCACCTGTGGCGCATCACCGGCGAGGAGTTCTACCGGGAGCAGAGCTACGTCTTCCTGGCCAGCTTCTTCCACAACACGGTCATCTGGGAGTCCCGGCTGGGGACCGCGGAGCACTACTCGACCTTCCTGGGCGAAACGTGCCTGCACGACGCGCCGTACATGGCGATCTACGAGTGCTTCGAGTCGTACTGCGCGTTTCACGAGTACCTGACCCAGGGGCAGGAGGACCTCCCGGATTCGGTGCGCCTGCTGGTCACGGAGTACCTGAAGTACACGCTCACGCGCGCGTGGTACTACTACCCGAAGGAGCTGCCCGAGGACGTCCTGTCGAAGGAGGTGCGCAACGCCCACATCGACCGCAAGCTGGCGTTCCCGCTGGAGGACCTGTACCCGGACGGCCAGCCCGCCGGGCAGGTGGGCCAGGAGATCTACGGCTGCGGGGCGGCGTTCTCCCTGGTGAAGCGCTCCTACCACCGGCCGCGGAACGCCCCCTTCCTCGTCTACTGCGAGTACCCACTGTCCGACGTGCAGGACCGGGAGGAGCAGCGCGTGATGCTGGAGATACGTGGCGTGATGGGCACCCGCTGCCGCGTCCGCCTGATCCCGGACAGCCGGGCCGGCGGCAGGAACACCGCCCTGCCGCCGGTGACGATCCACGCGCAGGGGCACGAGGCGTCGCCAGATGAGGAGGTAGAAGGGCAGCTCACGCCGGAAGGGCACTGCGAGTACTTCGTGCCCGCCGGCCGCCGCCTCACCATCTCCTGGAGCGACGACTGAATCCGATTCCTGGCGCACGCGCTCCGGCGGGTACAATCCGGTCATGGAACTGCCCGAAGCGTCGCACCGCTGGGACCTGACCCAATCTGAGGCCGTGGCGCTGCAGAAGCAGCTCGCGGCCCGGGTCGTCCGTACCCTCGACTTCGACCCGGCGGTGGTGAAGACCGTCGCCGGGGTCGACTGCTCCCTCCGCGGCGAGGGGCAGGCCGCCATCGTCGTCCTCTCCTGGCCGGACCTCGCCGTGGTCGAGACCGCGGTCGCCACCGCGAAGCTGGAGTTCCCCTACATCCCCGGCCTGCTCTCGTTCCGCGAATCGCCGCTGGTGCTGGCTGCGCTGGAGAAGCTGTCCGCGCCCCCGGGCCTGCTCATGATCGACGGGCAGGGCCTCATCCACCCGCGCCGCTTCGGCATCGCGTGCCACCTCGGCGTCCTCACCGGTATTCCCTGCATCGGGGTGGCGAAGACGCCGTTTGTCGGCAAGCATGAGGAGCCGGGGCCGGAGCCGGGCGACTGGGCGCCCGTGGTGGACCGGGGCGAGACCATCGGCGCCGCGCTGCGGACCCGGGCGCGGGTCAAGCCGCTGTACGTCTCGCTCGGGCACCGCATCGACCTGGAGACCAGCATCGACTTCGTGCTGCGCGCCGGGCGCGGCTACCGCCTTCCGGAGACCACGCGCGCCGCGCACAACCTGGCCGGCGGCGCCGACCCCGAACCCGTCCCCGACCCCCGCTGCCCCCAGCCCGGCGCGTAGTTCTTCCAGCAAAAGCACGGCGTTTTCTCCTGAGGAAGTCAGACAGCCCCCATGCCTTCTACAAACCCTGCCGATCTCCTCATGGCGATTTATCACCGCGATCAGCCCACGGTACGGCGTCTGCTGGACGCGGGCGTGGACGTGAACCAGACCGATGCGGACGGATTCGCGCCGGTCCACATCGCCGCGAGCTGGGGCAATGAGGAGGCTCTGGCGCTGCTCCTGGCGCGGGGAGCAAACCCGAACCTGCCGGGCGGCGACGAAGATATGACCCCCCTGGCGTGCGCGGCGTCGGACGGCAACACAGGGATCGCCCGCCTCCTGCTGAAGCATGGCGCCGACGTAAACGGCCTGTCGCGCTGCGAGACCACTCCCGTACGCTGGGCCGCCGATGGGCTCCACCACGACATGGTGCGCCTCCTGGCGGCGCACGGCGCGGACCTGAACCGACCGGATGATAGCGGCCTTACCCCGCTGATGAACCTGTGCGGCGGTTATGACCTGCCGGAGGACG
The DNA here is from genome assembly GCA_937902745.1 of uncultured Armatimonadota bacterium. Taxonomy (GTDB): domain Bacteria; phylum Armatimonadota; class Armatimonadia; order Armatimonadales; family Armatimonadaceae; genus CALEKU01. The sequence goes on along the minus strand of CALEKU010000256.1, from coordinate 836 downwards.
AGCGCCTTGCGATGGTGCGCCTGCTGCTGGATTCCGGGGCGGATGTCAACTGCCGCACGCCCTGCGGCACGGCGCTGCACAATGCCGTGGCGTGGGGACAGCGGGCCATCGTCCGGGAACTGCTGCGGCGCGGCGCCGATGTGCGCCTCGTAAACGACGACGGGGAAACGCCCGCCGACCACGTCCGGCCGGACGACCCGCCTGAAATCGCGGAGATGCTTCAGAAAGCCGCGGGCGCGGCCGTCCGGCGGCGGTAGCGCCGTGTCGGCCAATGCGGAAAGGGGAGGTACGGATGACGGAACTTCAACAGACCATCCTGTCGGAACTCACGACGGACTCTTTCTACTTCTGGGAGGTAGCCGCCGATCCCGCCCTCGACCCCCTGCTCCGCGACGTCCCCGAGGACCAGAGGCTGGATGCCGTCATCCGTGAGGTGAGGGAAATGCTGGAGACCGGGTGGCTCGAAGTGGAGCGACCGGTAGACGCGGTGGACGAGACGGGGACCCGGAAGTACATGAGCGTTTCGAAAGAAGAATCCCTCGAAATCGTGAAGGACCACCGGTACTGGATATACGACTCGCCGGGGTTCGTGATGTACGAGTTAATCGCGACGGAAGCCGGGGACGCGGTCTACTTCGCCTCCGGCCAAAAAACGTAGAGCCGTGCCCCCGTGTCCGAAGGAGAAGAAAGGAAATCCACCGTACGTTGTGGAGAGCGATGCGGACAAGCCCTCTGTGGTTCTTTAATGTGTTCGTTTGCACGTTGATCGTTTTGGTGATCGTGCGCGGTGCAGTCTCTCTCCATGCCCCTTCAGAAAACAACCGCAATATCACGAT
>CALEKU010000255.1 GCA_937902745.1 uncultured Armatimonadota bacterium | reverse complement strand
CCTCCCACCCTTTGCCATAGTTTGCTTGTCCTTCCTGGAGCGCGGTGGCCTGTTCCGTACCTGCTTAGATTATACCTGCGGTAGCACAGCGGGCGAGTTCGCGGGAGGTGGCGGTTCCCAAGCCTGTATGTACCGCGCACGAGAGCGAGTGTTTGGAGGAGTCACAGCATTGTACTGGACGGGGAGAGCCACAGCTCCGAGAGCTTTGTTGAAAGGTAGTCATACGGAAATAGGCTACTGGTGGCCCTTGTTCGCCCCGATCAACCAGCTCGCGACCATCAATGAGATGCTCCAGCGGGCGCAGGCGGCGGGGGCGCGCGTCTTCGAGGTACTGGACGCCCCCGAACTGATTCGGGATGCGCCGGATGCGAAGCCGCTGCGCCTGACCGAGGGGCGCGTGACCTTTGAAAACGTCGCCTTCTCCTACACTGGCCGCGAGAACGTCTTAGAGGGCGTTTCGTTCACCGTGGAACCGGGGCGCATGGCGGCGCTAGTCGGCCCGAGCGGCGCGGGCAAGTCCACGGTTCTGACCCTGCTGCTGCGCTTCTACGACCCGGACGCGGGTCGTGTCCTGATCGACGGCCAGGATATCAAGACCGTGACCCAGGCCAGCCTGCGCGCCCGCATGGCCTACGTCCCTCAGGAGCCGTTCCTCTTCAACGGCACGGTGGGTGACAACATCCGCTATGGCTGCCCGGATGCCTCCCCCGAACAGGTCGAGGAGGCGGCGCGTATGGCGAACGCTCACGAGTTCATCGCCGCGCTGCCGGAAGGGTACGAGACGGAGATCGGGGAGCGGGGCGTAAAGCTCAGCGGGGGGCAGCGCCAGCGCCTCGCCATCGCGCGGGCGTTCCTGGCGGACCCGGCCCTCCTGATCCTGGACGAGCCGACCTCCGCGGTGGAGCCGGAGTCGGAGTGGATCGTGCAGCAGAGCCTCTCCCGCCTCATGCGCGGGCGCACGACATTCGTCACGAGCCACCGCCTGTCGCTGGTGCGCGACGCCGACGTAATCCTCGCCTTTGAGGAGGGACGTCTGGTGGAGCGGGGGACGCATACCGACCTGCTCGCCCGCCCGAACGGCCTTTACGCCGCTATGTACGCCCTGCAGATGGGCGCAGGCGAGGATGAGCCCGCGCCGCCCGACGCAGCAGGCGAGGCGCTGCGCGTGTCGTAAACGCATGGCAACACCGGAGCCGCCGTAGAGCGTGCGTCGAGGAGTGCCGGAAAGAAGCCGTAGGCCCGGCGCTTCAGCGGTTACCGTGCCGAGGCGAGCGCGGGCACCCCCGCCGGGTCCATCGGGAGTTCCACGGCCGGCGCCGCGTCCGCCTCCTCGAAAACAGGAGCAGGGCGTACCAGGGCGAGGCTCTGCGGCCCCTCCGGGCGGGGCAGCGACACCGCGCCCGCCAGCGCGCCGAGGAGCAGGATGCCGACCAGAGCGCCTGCCGCCGCCGCGGGCGGCATCTGCAGCGCTTCGTCGCTGCCGGTGGGGGCATCCTCCTGCCACCAGAGAGTGTCCCGCTCGTCTGCTGTGAGGGTGTGTGCGATCTCCAGAGTGCTGGGGGCGACCGCCCCAACCACCGTCTTGATTTCTCCCGTACCGGTCATCTTCGCCCGCCTTCCGTCCCGTTCACGCCACAGGTCTCTACTCGGGTAACGGTGTCTTACCCGGCACTATCACAGGCGTAACCGCAGGGAGGGGAACCCCGGTAATACGGGGTAGCGCGATGGCGAGGTGATATTGAAGCGGTAAGTGTTAAGAGGTGTCAAAGAAGGGAGCAGATCCCGGAGCACAGGGCTGCACAGCGACAAGCGTGTTGCCCTAATTCATGGCAGAGAGAAAAATCATGCCGAAGATATCCACCGCCGCTTTCTGCACTTTAGCCTCCCTACTGCTCACCGGCATAACTCCGGGGCGGATGCCGTCCGCGTCTGCCGCACCGCAGACATCGGGACCAAGACCGGCTTCGATCCAGGAGATCATCAGTAGCGGGGGAGACGGTTCGCCGCTCCTGGTGGACGGTGCCGACCAGGACCCCGTTCTTGCGGAAAAGGTAAAGCAGGCCCGGGTTCTTTTTCAACAGGGAGACCGGGCGAGGTCCGAGGGCCGGCGGGATGCGGCCATGAAGCTGTTCCAGCAAGCGCTCGCACTGACCGATGAGCAATACATCCACCTGGCCCTGGCGCAGGTGGATGCCGACAGCGGAAAATACGCTGCGTCGGTCGAGCACTACCGCCGGGGCGCCTACGTGCGCCCCGCTGTTCCTGTTGGCGCCGTCGGCGCTGCCGGTAAGGGTCCGACTGCCCATCATGCGGATGCCGTTCCGGAAAGTAAGTCCAGGGTGCTGGTGCTCAAAGACCCAAGGGACCTGATGCGTTTCGCCCTGGTGCTCAGCAAGGAGAAGCAGACCGAGGAGGCGATCGCCGTCTACAACGAAGGCGTCCGGTGGTTCAATGACATAGGCCACATTCTGCCACTGCGCATCGTCTTCGATGGCAAGTCCATGAGCGGCATCTACGCGCCCGCCCGCCTGCAAGCCGCCGCCCATACCGCCCTGGCAGTGCTGGAGGGGCCGAGGGATGTGGACAAGAACAAGGAGATGCTCGGGCGGCTGGACGAGGCGATCCGGCTTCAGCCGGACCTGGCGATCGCCCACTTCTACCGGGGCGTCGCGTTCCGGTTCACGGCCGTCCCGGGAGCGGTAGCGGAGGCGGATGCTTCTCTTTCGCGGGCTGCCTCCCTCGGGACAGCCGAGGTGAAAGCGGCTGTAAAGCAAGTCCGGGGTAACCGGGGGAATTAGGAGTCAGGAACGACGCGCGCGGCGGCGGCGGACGGCCGCGAGCGTTCCCACGGAAAGGCCGCCACACAGCACGAGCGGCAGGCTCCCCGCCTCCGGGATCGCCACCGCCTGAAACACCGTCAGGTCCATGCTATTTCCCAGGATGCGGCCCTCGCCCGTGTCCAGGTAGGTGTTGAAATCGCTGCCTGCGCCACCTGCACCATTGCCAGTGCTGTAAAGGGTGATGACTTCGCTGTTGCCGGCGCCGATGCCGGTGTTCTGAAGGGTGATGTCGAACAAGCGAACAGGGGCCGGGCCGGTGCCGGTGTAGAAGAAGCCGGGCGTATCCCCGGTGAGGAGCGCCATGTCGACGCCGAACGGGCGCAGCGCGTCGGGCGTGCCGTCCGGGTCCTGCCCGCCGCCGATCTGGTTGGCGCCCAGTTTGGTGTATCCGCCGGGGTTGTGCCCGTCGCTCGGATTGGTGCCGTCGTTGATGTTGGTGATCGCCGTGTCGGCGTTCAGCCCTGCCCCTAGGGTGATCCGGTTGTTGAGCGCGGTCGCGCCCGCCCCCGCGCTCGCCGTCTGGTCGAACCCGACGAACGTGTTCAGGGTGAAGTACTCCACCGACGGAGAGGGCTGGAACTGGTACCAGACCGACAGGGTAAACTGCTGACCCGCCGCGACCGTCAGACTGGTCAGAGCCTGGTTGAAGCTGGCCGGGGTCTGCCCCTGGAGCGTAAAGAAGAACTGGGGCGTGGTTTGCGCGTGCGCCGCCCGTCCTCCCGTCGCCATGAGCAGGAGCGTAGCGGCGGCAGCCATCGCCACCCCCACCGCGTGCGCTGTCCTCGTCTCCGTCTTCCGGCTTCCCTTCACAGGTGCGCCCTCCTGAAATCGTAGTGGTGTGTGCCTGTTGATTATACCAGGTAGGGCGCACTTGCTGCTCACGCCGGGAGGGCGGCCTTACGGGTCGCCGCGCTGCCGGAAGTTTGCCAGGACGATGTCATAGTCCGCCTGATTGACCTGCCCGTCTCCGTTGAGGTCGGCGTTTGGGGTCCAGCGGATGCTGCCAGGGGGGCTGCCTAAGGCCCGCGACACGATTGCCACGTCTCCCGCATTGACCACGTTGTCGCCGTCGGCGTCCCCGTTCGTCAGCGTCACTCCGCTCACGCTCACCTCGTCATCGACGATGGCGACGCCGGAAAAGCGCCGCTTCAGATGCGTCGGACCCTTCACCGCTACATCAAATGTCCCCCGGCGCTCCGTGGCAAAGGCCAGCGTTCCGCCCGCGTCCAGGTACGCCGTGAGCGTCTCCAGCGGCGTTGTGCTTCCCGGCGCGCACAGATGCACCGTCACGGGCACCTGCGTGGTGTCTCCCTGGTACTGCCCGAGCGTAAGGGGGACGATGCGAACGAGCCCCGCGGGCTTTAGCGCGATGCGCCGGATGCCGAACCCGTTGGCGCCCGCGCCAAAGGTCACATCCGCCCGCTCCAAGCGCAGCCCATGCAGCCCCGCCGTCAGCGGGACATTCACTGTAGCGGTGCTGGTCCAGTTCTGGCCGCCGCCCGTGTTCGGGACTGCCAGCGTGAACGTGCGCGCCGGGTCGTTGTCCGCCGAAAGGCGCAGTTGCCCGCCGTTGTAGGTGCTCGCGACCTCAACACTCACACGGTACGTGCCGGTTCCGGCAACATTGAGCAGATAGTCGAAGTGGGTGAGCGGTGTGATGGTGTCGATGTAAGACATGCCATCCGCCCCCATGCGCGTGGTCGCCCGCCCGGTGATACTGTCCACATACCCCGGCGCGGGCACAAACGACAGGGCGTTCCCGGCAACGGTAAAGCCGCCGGTGAGCGGCGGGAGCGGCCCCTGCGCCAGCGCCAGGACCGCCGCGTACTTGGCCGCGGTCAGGTCCGCGGGGTTCTCCGTGAGGCCCCACATCCCATACTGGTCGAACGACGAACAGTTCGTGAAGTACATGGCGAGGCCGCCGCCCATCGCGTACCAGTTCGTGTGCATTGTGGTGATGGCGGCGCCTGTGCGAGGGTGGTAGTCCGCCGCGTATTTGGCTGCCAGGCTGTGCGGCTGCCCGTCCGACGAGGCGTTGTCCGTGCCCGCCTCGTACAGCATGGGCTGCACGCCATAGTAGGCGGCGAGTGTCGCGTAGGAGCGCAGGCCGCCGCTGGCCAGCGCCGTCGCAGACTGTTCATACCGGTCCAGAATATTGTTCACCGTCAGGGTGTTGGAGTTCTGGCTCCCGCCAAGATTGATGTAGGGCGCGCCCGCTACACCGTAGATCAGGCCCGACGGCGGGCCGTAGTACCGCTGCAGGAACAGAAGCTGCAGCTCCAGCGCGTAGGCGAACCCGAGCTGACTCGCCAGCACCGGGCGCACGCGCGCCGCCGGATCCTGGGGCGAGACTCCCGTCTCACCGAACACCTCCCGGAAGATGGCACTGATCTGCATCAGCCGCTTGGCGACGCGTTTATGCCCCCGATAGTTCGCGCTGCTCGGGTCGTCGCGCCAGTCGCCCACGTTCTCGTTCAGGCGGATTGGGTCGCCGGTGGTGCCGTACGCCGCCACCTCGGCCTGCGCGGCAGCGATGTTCCAGGGGTTCTGCGGGAACGCCCCGTTCCAGACCTCGTTGCTGTACTCCACATACACCTTCGTGATGGCCGGGAGCTGGTCGCGCAGCAGCGTCGCCAGGTTCTGCACGTAGGTGTCATCCGCTGCCACGGGGATATTGATCCACAGGTCCTTTCCGGTCACGGCGGCCAGTTCGCACAGGTACTCCCAGGCAACGCCCTTCCCGGTCTCGCCGACCTGACGGGCGTCCGTCACCCGCCGCCGGTCCGCCCATGTGGTCACCGCCGGGTAGGTGGGGGCACTGTTGGTGTGCAGGAGGTCCATGCACCGCAGCACGGAAAACGGCGCCAGCATGTTCAGGAACTCGTTCGTGAAGGTCTGGCCGTCCGCGGCGGAGTAGCCAGGGCGCAAAAGGCGGACGTCCCGCACCCCGCCGCCCGTGTTTCGGAACGACAGGAAGAGGTTCTTGTTCGCTCCAGGGGACACCGTGATGTTCGCGGTGACGATGCCGGTGCTCGTGTTGCGCTGGATATTGGAGACGGCCTCCCCCCACGCGTCAATGGTAACACCGGATGGGTTACCGCACCGGAAGGAGAGGCGGTACACGCCGCCGAGGTCGGGTGCGGCGATCGGGTTGGTGACGCCGCCCGCGGCGTAGCGGTTGAAGGCGAGGGTGCCGTCGATGGCGAACACGCCCGCGTCGCCGGTTGGCCATCCGTCCGCGTCCACGGGCGCCGTCTGGTCCCAGGGCGCGTTGGCGCTTCCCCAGCGCAGCGTCGTCTTCATCACATCCACAAAGACGTTCGACCGGGCCGTGACGCTCGCGCCCTCGATGTTCACCCCCAGCGGCGGCGGCGTCGCACCGGCGCGGAACGGCGGGGGAGCCTTGCCGACGTTGGGGGGCGAGGGGAGCAGCGGGTGCTTGGCCTCCTGCGCGCGGGCAGGAGCGGGCCACAGCAGCGCCGCGGCGGCCATCGCGGCGGCAACCGTAAGAATACAGCCGCCGCCGCGGGGGAAAAGGCCGCGCCCGCGCGGCCGGAGAACGTCACCGATCATGTCCTCTCTCCTTCGAGAATCGGAGTCAGTAACGGCGGCGGTCTCCGGTCGTGGGGGCAGGCGGGGGCTAGTTGTCTCCCCGCTGCCGGAAGTTTGCCAGAACGATATCGTAGTCCGCCTGGCTGACCCGGCCGTCGCCGTTGAGGTCGGCGCGGGCGTCCCATCGGGCGCCGCCCGCCACGCTTCCCAGGGCACGCGACACAATCGCCACGTCCCCGGCGTTGACCACGTTGTCGCCGTCTGCGTCGCCGTTCGTGAGTGTCACCGTTGGCAGGCTCGCCCCGTTCGCCCCCACGGAAACGTTCGCGAACGTCTTCCGCAGGAAGGTCCCGCCCTTCACCGACACATCGAACGTTCCACGTCGCGCGGTCGTGAAGTACAGCGCGCCGGGGCTCAGCAGCGGCAGGTTCAGCGTCTCCACCACTGTCCGGGTGCCCGGCTGGCGTAGCTCCACCGTGGCCATGATGCCCGTCGCGTCGCCCTCATACTTCTCCAGTCCGATACCTGGTCCCTTCACCAGGCCCGTCGGCGCGGGCGGGATGATCACATGCGTGATGCTCTGCTGCGGCACCGTCAGCGTCAGCGACGTCCCGGAGACCGCCACGTCCGCCAGCCGGTTGATGCGATTTGCGCTGGTCAGCTGCCACACCTGCGCCGCCGACCCCGGCGCGAAGTTCGCCAGGTTCAGGGTCACCGAGTGGCTGTCGGCCAGTGCCTTGTTGACGATCATCACCGTCAGCGCGCCGTCCTTCGCCCGCAGCGAGGCGAACGACGAGAGCACGTCGGCGTTGCTGTTGGAGGTTGCGCGGATGTTCGTCTCCCCGAAGGTGCCCCTGGCACCGTCGTAATTGCGGTACATCTTGAACGCCTTGTAGGTCGGGGTAGACGTTTCCGGGGTGACCCAGCGCGTCGCCATGTCCAGCCCTTCGCGCCCGAAGATGCCGAGGATGTCCGCCTGCGTGGTGGCTCCGTTGATGTGGTCTTCTGCGCCCCAGCTATACTCGGTGATGGCGGTCTTGAGGCCGGGGTAGTAGGTATTGACCCACTCCTTCATGCGGGGGATCAGCCGCACCCGGTCATTAATCCACGTCTCGTCCACATAGTTCGGGTCCCATAGCGAACGCGTCGAGCGGTTGCGGCGGAGCTGGAGGGATTGAGAGGTGCTGCCCCCGAACTCGCCGCCCTGCGGGTAGATGTGGAGCGAGAAGACGTCTAGCAGGCGCACACCGGTCTGTGTCTCATGCTGGTGCAACTGCTGCAGGAGCCACGGCATATAGTCCATGTTCCCGTTCGCGGCGCGGTCGGGCAGGTAGCCCCAGCCGTTCTTCTCGCCGTACTGCAGGTCATAGCCGCTGTACAGGTAGCCGCTCCAGCCCCACTCCTCGGGGCCGACCAGGAGGGCTGAGGGGTCGACGCCCCGGATCATGGTGCCGTAGGCGATGATCTTGTCGCGGACCTCGGTCATGCGGGCGCCGGTGGGGTGGACGTCGCGGTGGGTCGAGTGCCAGATCGAGGGCTCGTTGTCGTAGATGTAGTAGCGCAGGCCGCCAGCGGACGCCGTGCCGAACGTGTCCACCATATGCTCGATCCAGGGCTTCATGAAGTTGTGGTCGGCGGGCACGTTGGCGTCGTTCGGGTCGTTGCCGGTGACCAGCGTCGTGCCGTCGGGCCGGACGCCGTTGCCTGCATCCGGGAACCACTCCCAGTCCGTTGCCTGCTGCGCGCCGTACTTCGCCACGGAGAACGAAGCGAGCTTGCTGCGTCCGGGGCCGAGTTTCGCCACCCATCCCACCATCGGGATCGTCATCATCGGCTCGGCGCCGTTGTTCTTCGAAGCGCTGATAAAGGAGTCAGCGCGTTCGCCCGGCGTTGCGCTGCTCTCGCCGATGCTCTGGTAGTACCAGTCATTGCCGCGGTTGTCGGCGTTGAGCTGCCAGTTATAGCGCGACGTGTTGTTTCCCCCCATGCGGTGCAAAACGACGTTCAGGTCCGTCAACTGCGCATTGCTGGCGTAGTTGACCCCATAAATCATGGGATTGATGGCGTGACGCTCCTGAGCGGCGTCAATGGTGACCGTGTAGGACGCGGAGGCGTTGAACTCCGGTCCCGGGACCGGGCGAATGCGCGGGGGAGAGGGAGCGCCCTCCTTGGACGCGCTCTGCTGAGCCCGGGAGGCAGGGAGAAGGAAAGAAACGGACGCCAGCGCCGATAAGGCGAGGGCGCTGCCGCAGCGCAGCAGAGCGCGGCGGCGAGAGAGCGGCTGAGAAACCATGACGAACTCCGTATTCTAATCGCGGACGCGCCTCCGCCGCCCTTTTACCGCGGGCGCGCGAGACCAGCGCGTTCCAGATGCACGAGATGACACCCCTGTTATCGGACTCCTCACCCGCAAGAAACAGGGGGAGGGTGGGGGATGCGGCGGGGCGCGCACAGGAGAGTTCGTGTAAGAAAGACATTCAAAGCGCCGTTGCTCCTCATGTCCGGGCGCGACGCGGCAGGGACGCCGCGCGCGGAATGCACGCACTACACCCCGCCCTGCAAGGAGGAAAACCGATGCGTACGCCGCGACTCCCCCGGCTCACGATGGCCGCTGCCATCGCGGGCATCCTCGCCCTGGCCCCGGTGTCAGCAGCGCGGGCCGACCTGCTCCTCTACGAGTCGTTCGATTATACCCCCGGTGCGGTCAACGGATTGGCCGCCAACGGCCTGAACCTGACGGGTAACTACACGACGTCTTCGCTGCAGGACCTCGCCATCGCGGCCCCGGGCCTGACCTACGGCAACCTGATCGGCGCTCCGGCCGTCGCCGGGAACCGCCTGACCGACCCCAACGGGGTGGTGGTCGGCTCCGTTTCGGTGAACGCCGCGCAGGCGATCTCCGTGGCCGCGGGGGAGGCTATCTACTTCAGCGCGCTGTTCACCCTGGATGACTCAACCAACGGGAACCGCTACGCCTCGGTCGCCCTGGTGGATGGCACCACCGGCGACGAGATCGGGTTCGGGGAGGCCGCGGTTGGGGTGCGTGCCGTCCGCGCCACCGCGAACACCGCCGCGACCGGGGGGCTGATCGCGGACGGTGCCGACTTCGCCTTCGAGAACGGCCAGACGCTGTGGCTGGTCGGGCGCTACATCAACAGCGCCGCGCCCGGTGGTGATGTGCTGGAACTGCTCGGTTATGACACCGCGGACGCCATCGCCCTCCCGCCCGTGTTCGACTTCGCCGACCCGAACGCCCAGTTTGCCTTCGGGATCACGGGCCAGGATATCGACCTGACGCAGATTACGTCGCTGCGCTTCGAGGTGCGCGGCGACGACAACAACTTCCTCGACGAGGTGCGCGTCGGCCGGACCTACGCCGCCGTGGCCGCCATCCCCGAACCCTCCTCGGGCCTCCTGCTCGCCTGCGGGGTGTTCCTGGCGGGTGCGGTCCTGCGGCGGCGGCGGCGCGGGCGGGCTCAGCGCGTGTCGTGCAGCAGGGCGAAGCGGGCGTCGAACTCCTCGGGCAGTCGGGGGTAGGGGGTCAGGCCGGCGGCGCTTGGGTCGTCCGGCAGGGGGTGGATGTCCAGCGCGCCGACCTTCGTCTCCACGTCGTACTCGCCGAGTGCGTAGTCGAGCAGGAGCAGGCAGGCCATCTGTATCTGGCGGTCCGTGCCCTCGGTCAGGCCGCGCAGGTAGAGGTCGATATCGATAGTGTCGCCCCGCGGGCGAAGGTGGAGCCACAGGTCGTCCGCGCCGACGCGCATCTCGCCGAACTGGAGCGCCACACCGTCCAGGCTGCGCATGCGCGGACGGAACGCGACCACTTTCCACCCCGGAAGGGCCTCTGGCGGGGGCGCCGCCGCCGCAAGCCGCTGCACCGCCGGGAAAAGGGCGCGGTTGCCGTCCGCGCTCAGGACAAACTCCCGCGGGGCGGCGGACGGATCCTCGCCGTTCGGGGTGTCGAAGGCGAACTGAAGGCCCTTCTGGACCCGATAGAGTCGCCGGGTCAGTTCATTGAACAGCGCATCCTGCTCCGGCGCCCCGGCCTGAAGCGTCCGGTAGCGGGCTTCATTCGCCGTGAACCACTCCCAGAACTTCTGCTCGCGGTGGGCCTCCGCCTTCGGCAAGAACAACGA
>CALEKU010000254.1 GCA_937902745.1 uncultured Armatimonadota bacterium | reverse complement strand
GCGTCGCCCACCGCCAGCACCTCATCCACGATCAGGATCTCGGGGTTCAGGTGAGAGGCGACCGCGAAGGCCAAGCGGACGTACATACCGGATGAGTACCGCTTCACCGGCGTATCCAGGAACTTCTCCACCTCCGCGAACTCTACGATGGAGTCGAACTGCTGCTGGATCTCCCGGTGCCGCATCCCCAGGATGGCGCCGTTCAGGTAGATGTTCTCCCGCCCGGTCAACTCCGGATGAAAGCCCGTACCTACCTCCAGAAGGCTACCCACCCGGCCGTACAGGCGCACCTCGCCCTTGGTGGGCCGGGTGATACGGGAGAGCAGTTTCAGGAGCGTGGACTTGCCCGCGCCGTTGCGCCCGACGACGCCGACCACATCGCCCCGCCGCACGTCGAAGGAGACATCGTTCAGCGCCCAGAACTCGTTATACGTGGGTCGCTCGAACGGGTTCTTCAGCTTCTGGACAATGGTTTCCTGAATGGTGCGATACGGCGCGGCGTTCTGGGCAAGCCGGTAGCATTTCGAAAGTCCGCGGATCGAGACCGCGATATCTCCCTTGTCCTTCTGCGCCCCGTGGTTAGATGACATCAGCGAACGTCTGCTCCATATTACTAAAAGCCATAGCCCCTGCTACCAGAAGTCCCACCGCTGCTATCACTGAGTAGCCCACGAGGCCCCAGTTGTAGACCGGCGTGCCAATGACCGACCAGCGGAACGCGTCCAGAAGGCCCGTCAGAGGGTTCAGGTAGACGAGCGGCCTCAGGAACTCCGGGAGGCGCCCCAGGATGAACGAGACCGAGTAGGCAACCGGGGAGGCGAAAAGCCCGAACTGGATCAGCACCGGCAGCGCATACTGCACGTCGCGGTAACGAACCGTGAGGGCGGAGAAATAAAGGCCCAATCCCAGGGCAGTCACCTGCAGCAGCAGAAGCCACAGAGGAGCCAACAGGATCGCGGGCGTGGGCGGCACCCGGAAGACCGCCATCAGGATCGCGAGCACCACGCTGGACACGCCGAAGTCCACAAGCGTGCTGTACACCGTGGAGAACGGCAGAATCATCCGTGGGAAGTAGACCTTGGAGACCAACTGCGAGTTTCCCACCATGCAGGTGCTGGCCTTATTCAGAGTGGTCTCGAACGACTTGTACGCCATGAACCCCGCGTAGTAGAACACGAACGGGGGCACACCGTCGCTCGGCGTGCGGGCGATCAACTGGAAAACGATCTGAAAGAGGCCGGCGCCCAGCAGAGGCTGCAGGACTACCCAAATAACCCCGAGTGCCGTCTGCCGGTAACGCAGTTTCACGTCCCGCAGCGCGAGCATCGAAAGAAGGTCTACGTACTGGAGGATTTCGCGGAGGTTTATCAGGTTCCAGCGCGTAGCCGGACGAAGTATCAGAAGCGGTTGCGGTTCCATCCTCTATCCCTTACTGCTTCAGATAGTGCTTCTTCGCCCCCTGTTCGCAGTCGCTGTAGTTGCACAATCACGTATCGCTAACGCGCCCCATTATATCCAGTATCTCTGGCTATGTACCACCCCTGCGGCCCCTCATCCTCGGGCAGCAAGCAGTAGCACCAGGGGGCCCCCAGACCATTCGGCCATTGCAAGGCCATTATACCCTACTTTCTATCGGGTATTTTCCTGCGTCTCCGCAGTCCTGAGCGCCCCATGCCTTCAGGAAGATCCCGGGAGGTCGAAATGCCGGGAGATTACCGCGGGCGGTAGTTCCGCATCGAACTCGCGCAAGCACGCCCTCAAACGCTCTGCGGCATCCCGTCGCACCGCATAAAAGGTGACCACGGAATCGCCACAGATCACGTTATTCGGAATCTTCCAGGTGGCAACCTTTACCCAGGAGGCCGGCAGGCCATCAGGCCGCCCGGACCTTATGCCGCTCAGGGGGCCTTCGCGGTACCAGCTGTCATAGACAATAGCGATCTCCACATCTTGACGGCTTGCCCAGTAGTCGATCCGGTCCCGATCAAATATCCCGTCGCGCTTCTCCCGGCAGATCTGGATGCTATTTAGCCCCCAGAGATCCAGGCAGTGGAGATCATTGAAATAGTTGATTGCCCCAATGTCATTGGCGGCAATGGTACTACTCTTGTAATACTTGTGCAAAAACAATGCCATCTGAACTTGCTGCTGGGCAATATTCGTGGTTGCCAGCACGGTCTTTTCTAGCGCCTCGGATACTCTCCCCCCAAACAAACCGGCCAGAATCACTGCAGCTACCAGCGTCACTCGCCCCGGGGACAAGCGTGCCAGCACCCTCTGCACTTTCTCCTCCGATAGGGCAGCCTTAGGGTCCAGCAGCGTCCCCCAGAGAGCCGCTAACGCGACAATGCCCAGCGCAATTGCGAAGCCTTCATACCGCAGCGAGGACACCCCACCTGCAAACTGCATATAGAGCGCCAGCATCGCCGTAATGACCGCTCCCACCAGGACTTGCGGCTCTCTCCCCCGCTTCAACAGTACGCTCAGAGCAGTGTGTCCCCCGCAGAGCACCATGAGGAAGAAGCAATGGGGCATCTCGATAGCGCTTAGGATCAATCGCCGGGCGAAAGGTTGCTGCATCTGGGAAGTGGCGGAAGAGGCTTTCAGCAGCACGGAGTTAGGCAGAAAGTAACTCCCGTTGTGCAGGGAATAAAGACCGAAGGCGCAAATCGGGACAAGCGAAGCAAAGGCCAGTAGCAGCAGTCCCGTGTAGCGCTTCTGCAGAAGGAGCACTCCCCCTACCACGGCGATCAAGAATGCGCTTTCGTAGCGGGCCAGCGGCAAGAGCGCCGCAAGCAATAAGGAGACGGCCCAGACCCGGCGCCCGGCAGAAGGGGCACTCAGCAGGGTCAGGGACGCGTCCAGGAAGAGAAGGCAGAGCAGGGTATGAAGCGTATGCTCCATACCCGAAAAGATGAGAGTGGGCAGTGGCACGGCCAGTACCAGGGCTACCAGGGCTACCATGGCAAGGGACGTCCCGACCTGAAGTCGTCGCAGAAGACGTCCCGCAGCAAGAACTACCCCGATGCCTACGATCAGGTTGATGATCAGGGGAACCAACTCGTGGGGCCCGAGGACGCGAAAGATTCCTGCCAGGAGGAGAGTCCATAAGGGAGACGAGGACGCCGAGCCAAACTGAAAACGGGTGACACCCCAGACGCCGTGCGCAGCCAGGTTTTTCGCTATCGCGAGGTGGATGTAGGCATCGTCCAGCATGTAGACGAATCGCCCCCCGGCAGCAGGTACTGCTTTCCATAGCGCCGCCGCGACAAGCGCCAGCAACAGCCCCACCCCTATAGTGACCGGTACCCATCGCAACGTCGCGGGAAAGGGTTTATTCGGGGTAACAGAGGTCTCTCTCGGGGGAGAGTTCGTCAGCAATTGGGTCATCGGAATCGACACACTCTTTTGGGGTGACGCCGCCTCCCCATTCGTCTACTGCCCCTTCTCATCGGTGAATGTGAGAAAATTGTTCAGTCCTGAGCGCAAAGCGTGGGACGGGAACGAGGGGATGCCCTCAGCGCCGGCGACGAGCAGGGCGGTGGAGAGGGCGTCGGCGTCGGTGGCGGAGTCGGGGGTGACAACGGCGGCGAGCAGGGTATGCTCCACGGGGCGACCGGTGCGCGGGTCAAGGAGGTGCCCGAAGCGGCGACCCGCGGCATAGAAGGTCTTCCCATGCAGGGCGGAGACCCCCAGAGCCTCGCCGTCGTTCAGGGGGAGGTCGGTCAGCAGATCCTCCGGGCGGAGCGGGTGCTGCACACCGATACGCCAGCCCGCCTCGCCCCCCGCCGGAGGGGTGCCGAGGGTGCAGATGCTGGAGGTGCCGCCATGTAGCAGTGCGCGGCGGACGCCGGCCGCGCGCAATAGGTCTCGCGCGCGGTCGAGCGCCCAGCCCTTGCCGACAGCGCCGGGGTCGAGGCGGACTCCGGGCACGGCGAAGGCGACGGTCTGGGCCTCCTCGTCGAGATGGACCACGCGCGTCATGCCGACCAGGGCGAGTCGGTCGTCGATCTCGGCGTCCGTCGGGAGGCGGTCCTCCGCAGAGGCTCCAGCCCAGAGGTCCACGAGCGGGCGGACCGTGGGGTCGAACGCGCCCCCGGTCCCGGCCGATAGTTCGGCGCAACGGCGCAGGAAGGCGAACGTCTCCCCGTCCACCGCCACGGGGCCGTCCGCCGCGTGCGCGTTCACCGTGTAAAGAACAGCGTCCGCGCGGTAGATACTCAGCAGGGACTCCGCGCGCGTGATCTCGTCCAGGGCCTCCTCACCCGCGGCGCGCAGGTCGGCGGCGTCCCGGTCTTCGTCGGCGAGGACGAGTTCAAAGCGGGTGCGCATGGCGTGGCGGGCTAAGGTAAGCATGGCGAATATCCTGCCGCGGGCAACAATTCGTGCGCCCCGGGTGTCACAATAAAAGAATCATCCGTATAGGAAGTACCATGAACAGCAGCCTTCGCCCCCACACTCTGCCCGGTTGGGACGGCAGCGCGGACCGCCGCTCTGAGTTCCTGCGGACCGTCCTGGGCGCCGTCGCCGTGACCATCGTCCTCGGCCTGATTCCCTACCTATCCTTCCTGGTATATCCCATCCGCCTCCTGGTAACGTTCCTCCACGAGGGCGGGCATGCCCTGGCGGCGGTACTCACCGGAGGGCTGGTCGATCAGATGCGAATCTTCGCGGACGGCTCGGGCGTGACCTACACGCGGGGCGGCCTGCGCTTCTTCGTCTCCTCCGCCGGGTACCTGGGCGCGACGCTCTACGGAGCGCTTTTGATCGCGGGCCTGCGGCGCGGTGTGCGCCCCGGCGCGCTGCTGCTGATTACAGGGCTGCTGGTTGGTCTGATGACACTGACCACGCGCAACCTCTTCGGCTTCGGCTGGGGCGTGGTCCTGACGGCGCTGCTGGTAGGTGGCGGGGTGCGCCTGCCGGAGCGGCAGGCATCCTGGGCCGCGGCGTTTGTGGGCGTCCAGTGTGTCCTGAACGCTCTGTTCGACCTGCGCACCCTGTTTGGCCTCTCGCTCGCCTCCGGGGTTCAGACCGACGCGGTGAACATGCAGAACGCGACCCTGATCCCGGCGGTGGTCTGGGCGAGCCTGTGGATTCTGGCTTCGCTGGGCATCCTTTACGGTGTGCTCATCCGTCCGGAGCTGCGCCAGGTGCGACGGCAGCAGCAGGGTCTTCTCCGCTTCTAACCCGACGCTATCCCAGCCGGTTGGCCTGCTCCTTTGGCGGAGTTTCAGGCCAACCGCGATCCGATACAACCACCGCATGGCCGATGAGTCGTCGCCGCCGCGCATCCGTGTCCTGATCGTTGCCGGCTACGCCACGGTGCGAGCGGGTCTGCACGCCCTGCTCGCCGATATCCCCGAACTCGCTGTGGTGGACGGCATCGACGGTGGCGTGGACGAGTTGCGCCGCGTTCTGCGGGGCCGGGACCCGGACGTTCTGCTGCTGGACACGTCCGGTGACCGCGACAGCGGCACGGTCCTGCGCCGGACGCTGACCGCGCTGGAGGAGGCGGATCGGGGGACCGCTCTGGTAGTGCTGGGCGACCGCCCCGAGGACGAACTAATCCCCCTCGCGGACGCCCCCCTGCCGGGCTGGGGCTACCTCCTGCGCGCCGAGGCCGACGCTCCGCAGATCGCGGGCGCCGTCCGCGCCGCTGCGGTCGGCCTGACAGTACTGGACCGGAGCATCCCCTTCCCTTCCGAAAACGAGGCCGCGCTGCCGGATGCGCGCCCTGTCCCGCCGGACCCGGCGGACCTGCCCCCCGGCGAGGCGCTCACCCCTCGCGAGATCGAGGTTCTGCAGCAGATGGCCGAGGGGCTGCCGAACAAGATCATCGCGACGCGGCTTGGCATCAGTCTGCACACTGTCAAGTTCCACGTCGCGCAGATTCTCGGGAAATTGGGGGCGACGAGCCGCACCGAGGCCGTGACCCTCGGCGCCCGGCGCGGCTATATCGTGTTCTGACCCGCGGTCCCGCGCCGCTCTTACCTCAGGGTCACGGTCACCTCAACGATCATGCCCGCGAAACGAGCGTCCAGCCACGAGACGACAGAGCCGAGGTCGGAGCCGCCTCCCGCGGAAAGGCCGTGCCATATCTCCGACGCCGTCTGGAAGTTGCCATTATCCCAGGAATCCTGGTTCTCCTGGAGGCCGGGCGGCTCCGGATAGCTGAAACGGATCTCGTTGCCGAAGCGGGCGAAGTACGCTGGGTCGTCGAAGCCGTGGCAATACACGCTGTAGCTGGCCGCGCCCGGCACACGCGGGATGACGACGTAGCCGCGGGCATATCCCCTGTCCGCGTAGGCCCGGCTCACGTAGCGCCCGTACACCAGGCGTTGCCGGTCGTCCACGCGCACGGTTCCCGCGGCCGCGCCCGCGGAGACTTCGGCGCCGTTTTCATCGGTGGTGCCCGCCTGCACGCGCACGGTCAGCGTCCCCAGGTCGGACGGCGCCGTTTGCAGCGTGACCCGGTTCCCTGTTGTCTCGATCTCCCGGCCGACGTTCACCGCCCCGTCCTCGCTCAGGACACCGTTACCGCCCTCCAGGCGCCACCGGTAGCGGAATGTCCGCCCCGTTTCGCCGCTCACGTTCGCGGTGAAGACCACCGTTGCGCCCGCCGGGATGGTCGTATCGGCCGGCTCCAGTCGCAACGTCGGCTTGACCACCGTGGCCAGCCACCGCTCCGCCTTGTTGGACGTGGCAAGGTCCGAGACCGTCACGCCGAAGTCCGCCAGCACGGCGACCGCCCCGAGCGTCCCCGCGACCGCAACGAACACCAGCGCCAGTTCGGTCAGGGCCGCCCCCAGCGAGAGTTCGGCGATGCCCGCGGCGCCCACGGCCTGCCCTCCGCGCAGCGTCGCCTGCTCCACAAACCGGATCAGCGTCTGCCTGGCCTGCTGCGACACGTAGCCGTTCCCCGAGGTGACCGCCTTCATCATATTCAGGGTCGCATAGCCCATGCGCCCTTCCGCCGCGGCAGTGAGCATCGAGCCGATTTCCGCCTGCGCCACCCCCTGCTCCAGAGCGAGAATCTGCGCCTTCATGCTGGTCAGCAGGGCCGTGCTGACCCCGGCGAATGTCCCGCCAATCAGGGTTCCGAGCAGGTCGAAGAGGATACCGCCGATCCAGGCATTTTCGTTCAACTCCCGGCGCTTCGCCCGCCAGGTCTCCACCTCCGCCTGGTAGCGCGCCTCGCGGAAGAAGCCCGGCTCGCCCTCGTCAAGCGGCGCCATCGAGGGCAGGAGGATCACCGTCTCGTAGTAGGTCTCAGTCGCCCCTGCTGCCGCGGTCAGCTCCACTGCGGGCGCCATCTTGGGTACCCACGGGGGCCGCTCCCCCAGGGTCACAAGCGCAGTGGGGAGCGAAGCGACGGCGAGGATGTCCTGCGGCTGGCCCACGAGCACGGCGCGCGGCAGATCAGTGCGGACGCCCCGCTCGTCCCGCTGCCCGATGCGGTAGGTGTAGGCCGCGCAGGGGCGTCGGCCCCGGTTCACGGCCTGAACGCTCAGGCCGACCGCCCCTTTCACTACCTGCGCCAGGCTCTGCGGTCCCTCCGGGGTGAGGGTGAGCGTCGGTTCCAACTCCTCCGCCCGGGTCCGAGCGCCGGGAGCCGTGGCCCGAGATGTACTGCCGCCGTTCAGCGCAACCAGGGCCGTCCCCAGGGCCGCCCCGATTTCGGTGTCTCCCTCCACCAGAGCGAAGGGGTTAGCTACCACGCGTCGCTCCACCACGGTGGCGAGTTCCGCCGCCGCCGGGTGCTGCTCGATCAGGGCAAGCATCTCGCGCCGCGCCGCACCGGGGAGCGCTCCCCCGCCGAAGAATAGAGACAGCAGCATCACGGCGGTGCCCTTCGCCCCGACGCCCGACTGCCCGTCGCCCACAAATCCGAACAAGACGGGCCGACCGGACGGACCGTGCCGCAGCCACGCGAGGGTCGGAGATTCCCCCTCCAGCCCCTTCGCGGAGAATGTCAGGTCCGGGGTCAGCGTAGCGCCCTGCCCCCAGGCGGTAGACACCGTAAGTTCCCCCGTCGGCAGCGGGAATCCGGCGGGCACCAGCGCCCTCCCCCGCGTCTCCGCCAGAGCAATCGACGGGCCACCCCCGCCGTTCCCGCCGCCCCCGCAACCGGACAGCGTGAGCGCCCCGCTCGCCGTGGAAAACACCAGTGCCCAAAGCGCCTGCCGCCGCGTAAGATGCACACGCATTCTGGTCTCCCTTCTTTCGCCCACACAAGAAAAGCGTCACCGGTCTGATCCTACGCGGCAAGCGTGTGGCGAACGTGTGGCAGGAAGACGTGGCCATACCAGCGAGCGCCCGGGACTCCGTGAATGGAATCCCGGGCGCTCGCTGGTACGCGCTGTATTCAGTTGTTCGGTCGATTGTCGGTCGCCTGTCCTGTCGGGTTTTCACCGTACTCGGTGAGTTGTCTCTGTTTTCCGATGGCGGACAACCTCCTGTCTCGTTGACAGTCGGCGGGGTCGCGGGAGCAGCGGCCCCGCCGAAAACAGTCGGAATGCGCACGAAGCGTCCCATGCCTACTACGTGCGCCCCTGACAGCGCGAGTGGGGAGGGCATCGCCGCATCGCTCCGCCGGGTCGCCTCCGCGTCCGTTCGCCGCCCGGGAACCGAGCAGAGGACGGCAGCTTCCTGTGCTGCCCGCCATGATTCTCTGCACCTGCCGGACCTACCGGCGCGGGTCCTTACGTTCGCGTGAAGGTCCTCTCGCTGCGGGGGCGGCGCTGCCCTCGTCGCTGCTGTCACCCTTATTGTGACACCGCTTTAGCGGCCGGGCATCCTCCGAACGACGGACTCTGTTTCGCCGCTGCGATCGCCACCGCGGGAGGGGGACGCCGCACCCTCGTCGAACCCAACGACATGGCCTCCGAAAACGCAGCAACGTCGCCGTCGCCGCCGTCGCCGCCGTCGCGCACTGTGGAGCTTCACGGGCACCTTCTGGATACGGGCCTGATGAACGAGGTGCTAGACCTCGTGACCGAGAGCGGGGGCGCCTTCGAGGTGGAGCGCTTCGACGCCGGACGGACGCGCGAGGAGCCGTCGTTCGCGCGCCTGCGTCTATCCGCCCCGGACGACGCCACGCTCGCCACCATCCTGGAGCGGCTGATCGACCGCGGGGCGCGCGTGCCCGCCGCGGACGAGATCGACGCCCTGCTGCGCGCGGTGGAGAAGAACGGGGTCGCGCCGGATGACTTCTACTCCACCACTATCTTCCGCACCGAGGTGCGCGTCGGTGGGCGCTGGATACCCGTCGCGAAGCAGCGCATGGATGTGATGATCGCGGTGGATGAGACGGCCGGGACCGCGGAGTGCCGCCTGATGCGCGACCTGCGCGCGGGCGACAAGGTGGTGTGCGGGGTGGATGGCATCCGCACCTTCCCGCCCGCCCGGCAGGGCGAGGGCCGGGACGATACCCGAGACGATTTCGCGTTCATGGCGTCGTCGGTCTCCTCGGAGCGGCGGGTGGAGCTGGCAGTGAACGAGATAGCGGCCGACCTGGCACGCCTGCGGGACGCCAGGGGCAAGGTCGTGGTGGTGCCCGGCCCGGTGGTGGTCCACACCGGCGGCGCGCCCTACCTGGCCGCCCTTATCCGCGAAGGGTACGTCCAGGCACTGCTCGGCAGCAACGCCATCGCGGCCCATGATATCGAGGCGGCGCTCTTTGGCACGTCGCTCGGGGTCAATCTGGAGCGGGGGCGCCCTGTTCACGAGGGACACAAGCACCATCTGCGCGCCATCAACAGGGTGCGCGGCTACGGCAGCATCCGCGCCGCTGTGGAGGCCGGCGCCATCCCCTCTGGCGTGATGTATGAGTGCGTCAAACGGGGCGTCCCGTTCGTGCTCGCCGGGTCCATCCGCGACGACGGCCCAATGCCCGACACCCTTATGGACCTGATCCAGGCACAGCACGAGTACCAGGAGGCGATCCGCGGCGCGGACCTCATCCTGATGCTCTCGTCCATGCTGCACTCCATCGGGGTCGGCAACATGACCCCCTCCGGCGTGAAGCTCGTCTGCGTGGACATCAACCCTGCGGTAGTCACCAAGCTCGCCGACCGCGGCAGCCTCGAATCGGTTGGCATCGTCACTGATGTCGGCCTGTTCCTGCGCCTCCTCGCTGGTCGCCTCGGCCTCGCCTGAACCCACCGGCTTATTTTTCGCTGCAATCCTCGCCCATTTTCAACGATTTCGTTGACAGCACGCCTGACCGCGTGCTATATTACCGGCGACACTTCGGGTCGCCGAATGGCAATATCGCCGATATGCCCCATCGCAAAGAGGATACGGAAACAATGTCCCCAGTGAAACCTTCCCTGCGCTGCGCCTCCCCCCGGTCAATGGCTTTCACTCTCATAGAGCTTCTTGTAGTGATAGCGATTATCGCTATCCTCGCCGCGATCCTGTTCCCCGTCTTCGCACAGGCACGAGAAAAGGCGCGCCAGGCGACCTGCCAGAGCAACCTCAAGCAACTGGGCATCTCGCTCGCGATGTATTCCCAGGACTACGACGAGACCATGATGATCGCGCAGGCGGGGAGCCTGCGCTGGCCGCAGCTTCTCACGCCCTACATCAAGGCCCGGGCCTTCGTGCTCTGTCCCACCGCCAACTACGACCTGCCGGTCGCGGGCACGCTGACCTACCAGCAGACCATCGAGGACCCGAACGGCATGGACGGCTTCCACGACTATTACTATGGCCTGTATCCGAGCTACGGGTATAATTACGCCTATCTGTCGCCCACGGATACCTGCCCGGACGCCTTCGATACGCCCGACCCCGCCTGCACCGTTACGCCCAGCACCGACACCAACTATGTCCCCTCGCCTGTGGGAGTGACCATCGGTGGGGCGGGCATCGCGCTTTCGAGCATTGAGGCGGCGGCGCAGACCGTGTCCATGACCGACAGCGTGGCCTCGCCGACGGGCGCCAACACGACACTGGCCTGGGGCTACTATGGCGTCCGTCCGCCGCAGTTGTGGGCGGCCGTTGCCCCCGCGGTACTGGATCGGGAAACGTACGGGCGCGTCATGCCCCGCCACCAGGGAACGGTGACGGTGCTTTTTGTGGACGGACATGTGAAGTCCACGAAGATTGACGCTCTGCGCGACCCGAACCTGTGGCGCGCGAAGAAGATCGCCCCGTAAAATCAGGATGCGAATCAACAAGCCGAGAGTTTATCCCATGACATTCCGACGATTCTTCGCCACCCTGGGGGCGGCTGCCGCCCTTATGACCTTGCAGACCGCGGCCCATGCCCACTTCATCTGGGCCACCGTGGAGAATGGGCAGGCGCGCTTCGCCCTTCTGGACGACACCAACACCGCGCCGGACGCGAAGTTCGAGAAGTACGTGTCCTCTCTGTCCCCACGGTGCGACGGCAAAGCGATACCGGCCGGCACTCTGAAGGGTGGGGCGCGCTATGCCCCCCTTACCTCCGGCCAGAAGGTCGTGGTGGCTGAGAGCACCGTGGGCGCCCGGGAGCGCGAGGGCGCTCCGTACCTGCTGATCTATCAGGCCAAGGGGGCGGCCTCGCTGGACGCCGCCGCTACGCGCCTGGAAGGCGCTGCCGATATCATCGCCCGCCGGGATGGCCAGTCGCTTGTGGTGTCCGTGTACCAGGACGGCTGGGCGGTGCCGTACGGCGAGGTGTGGGTCCACTGGCCCGGCGTGGAAGCGCCCACCAGCGTTAAGACCGACACCAAGGGCGAGGCGCGCGCGCCGTGGCCGGCGAAGATCTCGGACGGCTTTGTTGGCATCCGCGCCATGGTGGAGGAGCCGAAGTCGGGTGAGCAGGACGGCATCAAGTACAAGAAGGCGCACCGCTGGGTCACCCTGACCTTCCCGGTAGCCGCTGCCGCGGCCCCGGCGCCCGTAGCCACTTCCGGCGAGCAGACCACCGCCCAGATCCTGCGCGCCGCGTATGGCAACAACCACGATATCGTCAGCAACGCCGCGTTCAACAAGACGCTGTTTGAGGGCAAGCTGACGCGCCGTCAGGTGGAGATCCACCTCCAGCAGCGCGCTCTGATCCACAACGAGTGCCACCGCATCCTGAACGCCGCTCCCGCCGGCGCGGTGCCCTACGGCCCGGCCCAGAAGCAGCTACTCGCCTATCTGTTCGATGATCTGCTCGCGATGGGCTCCGGCTGGCCCACCGAGGTTCAGGCCCGCCCGCGGACCCTGGCCTTCCTGCAGGAGATCCGGGCCAGCGAGGCGAAGGGCCCCTACTTCGCACTGGGCGTCCATCATGTGTACTATGGCGGCACCACCAACGGCGGCCGGATGATCGGCCAGAAGATCGCCGACACCAACGGTATCAACCTGGACTACTATCTCAAGACCGACGGCTACCAGGAGTACCTGGCAGGAGTCAACAAGATCACCGACCCGGCGGCGCGTGAGGAGATGATCCGGGGTGGGGTCGCCGCCTACAAGTACATCATCGACTCCATGAACGAGGACGTGTTCAAGACCGACGTGGCGAAGAACTAGCCTCGCCCCCGCTTCGGCGGAAAGGGCAGGCCGGCGGCAGCCAGGTGACTGCCGCCGGCCTGCTCTTTTTGCATTAAGAGCTTGTAAAGGAAAGAACCGTGATGACACGAGCGGCAAGAACAGCGATTACCAGCGGCCTGGCCGCTGCTGCCCTGATTGCGGCGACAGCGTGCGCAACGGCGCTCCCCGCGCTCGCCCAGGAGGCGGCGCTCGCCCAGGAGGCGGCGCCCGCGCCGAAACCGGCTGCCGCCCGGGCGCCGGGCGTGACTGTGGCGAAGTGGACCGAGGGTCTGAGCGGCCCGCAAGGCATCGCCTTTGATGGCAAGAGCGTCTATATCGCTGAAAACGGCTCCGGGCGCGTTCTGCGCTTCAACGCGGATGGCAGCGGCAAGCGCGTCCACGCCGAGGGTCTGCTGGGCCCCGCGTACGCCCTGCTCCAGGGCGGCGCGCTCTACGTCGCGGAACGCAAGGGAAACACGGTCGCCCGGGTCGATGCCGAAGGCAAGGTGACGCGCCTGGGGGGAGACGCTGTTATTGACCCGCTCGGCCTTGCCCCGGCCGCGGACGGCGGCCTGCTCGCGCTCTCGCACCGCGAGTCGGTGGTCTATCGGTTCGGTGCGAACAACGGCCCCCGCGCGGAGCAGCCCTTCGCCCGCCCCGATGGCGGGACGAAGTACGGCTGGCGCGACCTGGCGGCCGGTCCGGACGGCGCCCTCTACGTCACCGACGAGGTCAGCAACGCGATCCTGGTACGCCGCCCGGGAGCGGATGCTTTCGCTCCCTTCGCAACGGGCCTCTCCAGCCCGGGCGGCCTTGTCTTCGGGCCGGATAAGACCCTGTACGTCACCGAGGAGGGCACCGGGCGCCTTTCCCGCGTTTCCGCGGACGGCAAGACCGTGACCGTTCTCGCCGAAGGTATGGGCAAGGCCCGCGATGCCGTATTCCTCAACGCCCGCACGCTCCTGGTAACCGACCGCGACGGCGGCAACGTCTGGAAGGTCACCCTCCCAACGCTCTGACGCGCGGGCCTGCTTCCACACACGCGAGTCCGCGCCGGGAGGGGGAAGGTCTCCCCCCCTCCCGGCGCGAACCTTTCAGCATGTCCACAAAGACCTTCGTCCAGAGCGACACCCGGAGCAGGGCCAGTTCATGCGCCTCCTGGTCGAGCTTATCGGCGCGAAGCGGGTATTAGAGATCGGGGTCTTCACCGGCTACTCGTCCAGAAGATGCTGGACGCGGGCGATCAGGAGACCTTCGACTTCGCCTTTATCGACGCCGACAACCGGAAAGGCCGCTGACGAGACGATCACCGACGAATCCACGCGGTGCATCCGCGACCTGAATGCAAAGATCTACCGCGACGAGCGCTTACCCTGAGCCTGGTCCCCATCGGGGACGGGCTGACGCTCGCGCGCAAGCGCCCGTAATCTCACCGCGGCGCACAGAAGAAAGGAACGGCACCGACATGCCAGCCAAGAAATACGACGCCCCGCCGGCCATGACGATCGACCTCTCGAAGAAGTACACGGCCACACTCTCCACCAGCAAAGGCGACATTGTCATCGAACTCTTCCCCACCGAAGCGCCGATGACGGTCAACAACTTTGTCTTCCTCGCTCGCGAAGGGTTCTACGACGGGACGACGTTCCACCGGGTCATCTCCGGCTTCATGTCCCAGGGCGGCGACCCGACTGGCACCGGCACCGGTGGCCCTGGCTACCGCTTCCGCGACGAGACCGCGGACAACCCGCACCGACATGAGACGGGCACGCTCTCGATGGCGAACGCCGGGCCGAACACGAACGGCAGCCAGTTCTTCATGACGCACGCCCCCCAGCCGCACCTGGACGGCCGGCACACGGTGTTCGGCAAGATAATCTCCGGCCAGGACGTCAACGTGAATCTTGCAAACGGCGACAAGCTCAACTCGGTCACCATCACCGAGTCGTAAGAAGCGCCCGAAATGTACGAAAGGGGCGCGGCATGTGATGCCGCGCCCCTTTCGTTCGTCCGACCCCGCCCGCGCTCGCTACTTGAACGAGGGCAGGATGATACCACGCATGATGACCTTCTGCGCCGCCATGAAGACCAGCAGCGTCGGGAGCGCGGCCAGGGTCAGCGCCGCCATGATCATGTACTGCGGCGATGTGGACTGCATGTCGTAGAGCCACACCATCAGCGTCCACATCCGCGGGTCCTGGCAGACCACCATTGCGAACAGGAACGCCCCGTAGCTCGCCGTGAAGGCGTTCAGCGCGATCACCGAGAAGATCGGCATCGAGAGCGGGATCGTAATGCGCCGGAACATGCTGATCTCCGACGCTCCGTCGATGATGCCCGCCTCATACAGCTCCTTGGGCAGCGAGTCGAAGAACCCCTTCAGCAGGAAGATACTGAAGCCGTTCGCCAGCCCCGGCAGCACCAGTGCCGCGAACGTGTTCAGCAGTCCCAGGTCCCGCAGCAGCAGGAAGTTGGGGATCATGGCCACCTCGGCGGGGAACGCCATGGTCGCCAGCAGGAACAGCAGCACTTTGTAGGCGTAGGGCAGCGGGTAGCGCGAAAGCGCATAGGCGCACAGCGGGTTGACGATCACCGCGGAAAGGATCGCCAGCGTGCAGAAGATGACCGTATTCCCCACCGCGCGCCCGTGCAGGAAGATATAGCCGAACACCGCCCGGAAGTTGCGCGTGACAAAGTCGGAGCGCAGCGCCCCGGCGTTCGCCCGGACATAGTTCCA
Source organism: uncultured Armatimonadota bacterium (assembly GCA_937902745.1). GTDB lineage: Bacteria > Armatimonadota > Armatimonadia > Armatimonadales > Armatimonadaceae > CALEKU01. The sequence goes on along the minus strand of CALEKU010000254.1, from coordinate 37,819 downwards.
GTCCACCACCGCCTGCGGCGGCTGGACTGTTGCCGCTTCCGCTACCCCCGCCCGGGCCAATTCCACCCGCCACAGGTTCTCAGCAGAGGCAGCGGACATCGCCCCCAGCGGAACCCGCTTGCTGATGAAGTCCATCCAGTCGGTCAGCGCCTCGCCGGACGTCGGAACGCTTGCCGGCAGCGTCGCCGTGGCCGCGCCGGGCCGCTTCCGCTCCGCCAGGAACGCCCGCCACGCCGGCAGCGCCTGCGCCACATCCAGACGCAGCATCCGCAGGGGGAACTTGGTGCGAACAAACCGCTCCCAGTCGGCCCGCTGCCCGGCCTGCTTCGGCGGGTTCATCGGGAGCGTGATCTCGTTCCAGTCCTTGAAGGACGTGCCCCAGGCGGCGTTCAGGCGGTCCAGCTCCTCCTCGTACACATCCTGCCGCAGAAAAGCCCGGTAGATCGGGTCCGCGCCGGCGGTCACCAGGAAGTGGTCCGGCAGCGACTTCTTGAACTCCGTCCAGTCCGCCACCTTCGGCTTGTCGACCTCCGGGGTCCACTCGCGCAGCGCCGTCCGCTCGAACGGCGGCACGACCGTGTCGAACGACACGTTCTCCTCGGTCCACGCCCGGTTCAGCGCCGCGATGTCGCCGAACTTCTTCCGCAGGTGGTCCCGATAGCGCAGCAGCAGCGCGGACGGCGCGCTGTCGTGCTCACCGAAACCCGCCTTCTTGTAGTCCAGCGGCAGGTCCTTCTGGAACGCCTCCCAGGACTTCGCCAGCTTCTGCACCGCCGGATCGTCGGCGTTCTCCGGCGGGAAGACGTTCTGCGGCTTGTCGATCGTAGTGTTGTACGCCGCCCCCAGCTCGTCGAGGTTGTTCGCGTAGCGGTCCTCGGCGTACTTGGTAAACAGCGCCCGCTTGTCGCGCAGGTACTGGGGGATCAGCTGCGACGGGTCGTAGTCGTTGTAGTCCACCTGGCTCTTGGTCGCCGTAGAGACCATAAGCAGGAACGGGTAGACCGTGGTGACCGCCCCGAGCAGCAGCACGGCGTACAGGGCCGCGATCCCGGCCTGTACCCTCAGCGAGTTCCGCCCGATACGCGCGATGTGGCTCATACGCTGCCTGTGAGACTCCTACGCCGCCGCCGCGCCGCTACCGCCGCCGTCCTGGCGCGCGCGCTCGCGCAGGAACGCCTCCTCGGCCGCGCTCAGTTCGTTCTCTGTCAGCCGCTTCGTGGGCGCCGCTTCGCCGCCGGCCTCGTCAGCCTTTGCCGCCTTGCGGGCGCCGCCGCCCTTCACTGCCGTCAGGTCCTTCAGCGCCACCAGCACGGCGTAGTTCAGGGTGAAGTTGCGCTCCTTCTCGCCCAGCGTATTGCGCGCAGCCTCGGAAAGACGGTCCAGGTAGCGTCCCCGCTCCGCCTTCTCGTTGACCTCATGCCGCTTCAGAATCCCCTCCGGAAGCGTTTCCCGATCCACGAGCACTGATGCCTCCTCGCCGTAGACCTTGAGGATGGTGCCGCGCATTCCGGCATAATGGGGGTAGTACAGTCCGCTCTTGATATCCGCGCTGGTCTGATCGCGCGCCACGATGGCGACCGCGTCGCCCTGCTTGAAAGTTGCCATAATTAGGGTGGTTCCGTTCGGGAGGGACTCCCTCGGGTGGGGGTGGAATGATACCTTGTAGTGTACGCTCTGACGCGCCCGCTGTCAAAGCAGCGGCCGGACGCCTCCTCCGGACACTCCGCGCGCCGACCCGCACCCGGCAAGCCGGGAAAAATGCCCGCCGGACGGACGGGTTCCGCAACGGGCATGGCACGCTCAGTGCAAGATTCAGGACGGTACGCCCTGCGGGTGGGGATCGCGCGCGGGCGGCGCCTTTACCTCTCTCCTTCCCGGCGGCGATAACGGATACGGCAGCAGCACACGCCAGACAACGCAGAACGGGACACGACAAGCCACATGGAAACGACGATCACAACGCCCCCCTACGCCAGCCCGAACGGAAACGGACACGCCCCCGCCGCGGCCGAGTCGCTCCCCCGCGGAGACTGGCGGCATGAGGCGATGCGCCGCATGCTGGAGAACGCGGCCGACGATGGCACTCCGGTCTTCCACCTGCTGGAGGCCGTGCGCAGCCACGCCCCGGATCGCGACGCCCGGACCTTTAGCGAGAACCGCCCCGCGGCCGTCGGCGCGTTCGGCCGCCTGCTGAACGACTTCGGGCCGGTTCTCGGCTCCGCCCACTACCACAACGACGAGGATAACGAAGCGTCCACGCCCTCGCCCGTTTACGGCTGGTGGCGCGGCGTGGACCCCGAGGACGGCGCAGAGTTGGAGATCGTCCTGGAGCCCGGCTTCTACAACCAGGGACGCTTTATCGTTCTGGGGCCAAGCGCCGAGCGCTGCCGCCGCTTCGTGGAGCGCGTGGACCAGGAGGTAAACCGCTTCCGCTGCCGCTGCCGCCGCTTCGGCGGCGCGTGGTCCGACGACAACGAGATGCTGGAGGAGGTCAGCAAGGTCTCGTGGGACGATATCATCCTCGCCCCCGAGACGCTGAGCGACATCCGCCGCACCATCGACCAGTTCTTCCTCCAGAAGGAGACGTTCGCAGCCCTGCGCTTCCCGTGGCGCCGTGGCGTCCTGCTCGTCGGCCCGCCCGGCACCGGCAAGACGATGGTCTGCAAGGCCGCGGCGGCGTCGCATCCGGAGGTGCCGTTCCTGTATGTGGGCGACATCGGGCGCCGCAACTGCATCGCCGAGATCGAGCAGGTCTTCGATCACGCGCGCAAGTCCGCGCCGTGCATCCTGGCCTTTGAGGACATGGACGGCCTGGTGGACCGTTCCAACCGCACGGTCTTCCTGAACGAACTGGACGGCTTCCGGGACAACGAGGGGCTGCTTATTATCGCCTCCTCGAACCACCCGGAGCGCATCGACGAGGCGATTCTGAAGCGGCCGTCGCGCTTCGATCGCGTGTACCACATCGGGCTGCCCGCGCGCCCGGAGCGCGTGGCCTACAGCCGCCTGCTGCTGGAGCGGACGCCCAACATAACGGAGTCGTTGGACATCGCCGCGCTCTCGGAGCGGGTAGCGGACGCCACCGAGGGCTTCACCCCGGCGTTTCTGAAGGAGGCGTTCCTCTCGGCCATGCTTCAGATGGTACAGGAGGGTCTGACCACGCTGGACGAGTCGTTCGGGGCGGCGGTTCTGGAGCAGGTGGACCTGCTGCGCAAATACCTGAAGAAGGCGAAGAACCCGGAGGCGCTGGCCGACATGCTCGCCTCCAACGGCGCGGAGAACATCGGCTTCCGCAGCCGCTAAGGCCGGTAACCGCGGGGCGGAGGGCGCACTCAGTGCGCTCCCCGCCCCGTGGCTTTTTCCCTGATGAACGCCCGCCTCGCCGCCGCATACATCCGCCGGGAATACCCCTCCCGGATCGCGCCGCCGGTCGCGTGCCGCCTCGTGCGCGCGTACACGAACGACGTGTACGCAGTCACATCCGGCTCAGGCGAGCGCTTCGCCCTCAAGGTCTACGGCGCCGGGTGGCGTACGGCCTCCGAGGTGCGCTACGAGGCGGACCTCATGGCGCACCTCGCCGCCCGGGGCCTGCCCGTGCCGCTCCCCCTCGCCCGCACCGACGGAGACATCCTCGGTCGCATCGACACTCCGGAAGGCTCCCGCCTCGCGGTGCTTTCCGCCTGGGCGCCCGGCGAGAAGCCCCGCCCGCCCTTCTCCCCCGCGCTATACGTCCGTTTTGGCGAGGCCATCGCCCGCATGCACGCGCTCTCCGACGACTTCGCGAGCCCGCACGAGCGGCGCCCCATTGACCTGCGCTTCCTGATTGACGCTCCCCTGGTAACAATACTCCCCCGGCTCGCGGACCCGGCCGACCGCGCCGACCTCTCCGCCCTGGCCGCGCGCCTGCGCGGGCGCATCGCCACGTTCGCTGCGGAGGGACTGGATTGGGGGCCGATCCACGGCGACGCCAGCATGGATAACCTCCACGTCACCGTGGACGGCACCATCGTCCTGTTCGACTTCGACTCGGGCGGCCCCGGCTGGCGCGCCGCGGACCTCCAGGGCTGGGCGGCAGATCCGGAACACCGGGAGAAGTGGCGCGCGTTCCGGAAGGGATACACCGCCGTGCGCCCCGAGTTCGCGCCCGCAAACTGGCGCGCCGCACCCTGGCTTACGGCCGCCACGGACCTCTGGGGCATTCAGGTGGATTTGGAGAACCGGGTGCTGCACCAGGGACCGGAGCCCACCGCCCGCTTCCTATCAGAGCGGGTCCGGTCCCTGCGGGAGCGGGAGCCCGCCCTCCTCGCCGCGGGGTGAAGAGGGCCGGCGCGGCAGCCCTCCGCCACTACTCGCCCGGCGCTGGTGTGCCCGGCACGAGCGCATCCGCCAGCCCCAGGTACGGGTCATTCAGCGGGATGTGCAATACCTTCTCGTAGACCACATCCCGGCAGGCGCGGGCGTCGGGCAGTTTCCCCGGTGCCTGCGCCGCCAGCAGGAGGTGGACCACCGGGCGCACCACGCGCAGGTTGGTCCGCGAGTCTATCTGCACCATGAGTTGCCCCACCTGCTCCGCTGTCAGGGGCTTCGCCCCGGGCGGCTGCGGGGTCATCTGCCGCCGGACCTGCTCCGCGGTCATTGGCCGCTTGCTCAGGTCCGACACCTTCCCCGCCGCCACTTCGAAGGCACGCCCGTACTCTTCGGGTGTGTACTCCCGGGCCTCCCGCGGGGGAGGCAGGAGCTCTTCCGTCCGCAGCGGCGCCGCCGGCCGCTGCGTGTTCGTCAGTAGAGGGAGACCGCCGCCCAGGTTGCGCCCGGGCAGCAGCAAAGGCGGTGCCTCCCCGGGAGCCTTGTTCAGCCCCGGCAGCGCGTCGCCGACCATCAGCCGCAGTATCGGGCTTTCCACAATCGCCTTGGAACCGGTGATGGGGCCGGGGTTCAACTGCCGGTCCACCGCGGCGCGGTGCCAGCGGGTAATCTCCCCGTCCTTCCCCATGGCCGCCCGGGCGCCGCCGAGCGACCGGATAAGTTCCAGCGCTCCCTGCGTCTCGCTCAGGAAGGCTTCCGGGGTGTAGACACCGGGCAGGGCATCCACCGTGGCGCCGTCCGGGAGCAGCACGGACAGCACGGTATTGCCGCCCAGAGTCCGCTTTAGCGTCTTGCCGTTGCCGAAGTCGATAGTAACCTGCGGTACCGGCCCGACCGACTCCCAGGCAGTGACGAAATGCTCGCTCAGGTACTTCTGAACGCGGGTGTCAGAGAGCAGCACGGCCCTCAGGGTGCGCCCGTTCGTTCAGCAGAAGCCCTCGTCCAGCCTGCCGAAGAGGCTGAAGAAGAGGATTGGCTTGTTCTCGCGCGCGGCCACCTTCCGGGCCTGCTCCAGCGACCCGAGCCAGCGCACCCCGCCGATCACCACATCCTTCTGGGCACGCGGCGTCGCGGCAGCGGCGGGCGCCGCCTTCGGCGCACCGCCAGAGGACACCGCAGGTGCTACCCCGTAAACGGTCAGCCACGCCAGCCCTATCAGTCCCGCGAGTTGCCGCAACCGCCGCTGCCGCGGCCTGCTCGTTCCGGAAGTGCTCCCGCCCATGGCCTTGCTCCTTCGCACGTTCACACACGGCGCAGGTAGGAATCGCCGCCGTTCGGTGCGTTGGACCCAAAGCGCGGGAGCAGACTTCACAGAGGGGCGGCGAGGAGCAGGGTCCAGTAGCGGCCCGCTTTGCCGACGCCAATCTGGGTAACATCGGCCTTCAGAAGGTTGCGGCGGTGCCCCGGGCTGCGCAGCCACATCCCCACCGCCTCGTCGGGCGTTGCCGCTCCCTGGGCCAGGTTCTCCGCGTACACCGCCCACCGGTACCCTGCCTGCTCGATCCGCTCACCGGGATCGGTGTTGCCCCGCCCCCGGTGCTCCAGGCGGCGCTCCCGCGCCATCCACTCGCTGTGCGCCTGCGCTGCCGCCGAAAGCCGCGCGTTCAGCGTCAGCTCCGGCAGCCCCGCCTCCCGGCGGTGAAGGTTGATGCTCCGCAGGATGGCCTCCGCGGCTTCGGTCGGCCCGGGCAGGTCTGGCGCCGCGCCACCGTCGCCGGACGGCGCTACCGGCGCGGGCGGGCCGTTGCCCACGGTCACCCGGGCCCGGTCTTTCTGCTCGGGGGTCGAGACTGGCGCGCCGATAAGGACGATGCGCGCCGGCAGCGCCGTCCCGGGGCCGTCGTTTCTCCCCACCACGATCACGGCGCGGCCCGTCCGCAGCTCTGAAAGCGTCCCCGGCCGCTGGGGGTCGCCGGAGCGGAGCAGGGTCTTCGTGGTGACCGCCACGACCTTCGGGCGGGGAGCGGGGAATGTCTGCGTCTTGCCGTCCGGCCCTGTCACGGAAAGGGCATCCAGGATGAGCTTGGCTCCGCCCTGCTCGGCGGTCCGTATCACCCCGCGGACACGGATCTCGCCGCGGCCCGCCGCCATCACATCCGCCGGCTTCTTCTCCTGCGCGGAGACGGGGACGACCGCCATCGCCACTAGCGCTGCCGGCGCGAGACAAACGGCCACCAGCGTTCGCCGGGTCATGCTGTGCCTTCCTTCCGCGGCTTCACATCTTCCGGGAAGGAAGCCGCCGTTCAGTGCCCTAAGCCTACCATAAATGACAGGTAGTAGTAGGCCACAGGTGCCGTGAAAAGCACAGAATCGAACCGGTCCAGCACGCCGCCGTGCCCCGGCATGATGCCGCCGAAGTCCTTGATGCCCAGATCGCGCTTCAGCGCCGACTCGCACAGGTCGCCGACCTCGCCCAGCGGCCCCAGAATCGCCCCCAGAATCAGGCAGTGGTACCACGGGATGCCGATCCAGGTGCCCCACAGCAGCGACATCAAGATCGAGGCCGCAAGGCCGCCCGCCGCGCCCTCCACCGACTTCTTCGGGGAAAGACGCGGCGCGAGCGGGCGCTTGCCGTAGCGCATGCCCACAAAGTAGGCCCCGGCGTCCGCGCTCCAGGTCGTCGCCAGCACGTACAGCACGACCCAGGCCCCCTGCGCCGAGAAGTCCAGCGCCCCGCGGGCGAGTTGCAGCCCGTGGAACGGCCACACGTCCACCGTGCCCGAGAGCGAGCGCAGGAAGATAAGGTAGGAGAAGAGCCAGCCGATGTAGACCACACCCAGGAACGTCACCGCAACGTTGGTCAGGGGGCGGACGTTCCGGCTGAAGATCGCATACACCAGCGTCCCGATCACCAGCAACGCCAGTAGCACCGGCAGCAGCGCGATCAGGTCGCCCCGGCTGACGTTCCACGCCGCAAACTGCAGCAGAATTACCGCCAGGAACGCCGGAGCCTCAATCGGCTGGTAGCCGTGCATCCGCAGCGCCCGGAAGTACTCCCACGTGCCGGCAACGGTCGTCGCCGCAACCGCGAACACGAACGGCAGCGAGGAGAGGGCAAGCGGCGCCTCGGCGAACACGAGCAGCATCAGTAGCGGGATGCCCACCAGAGACGAGATGAGCCGCACCAGCAGGCCCGGCGGCATCGTTTCCGCGGCCTTGCGGGCAATCTCCTGCGCCTCCCGGGTGCGCTCGCGCGCCAGCTCCTCGGCGCGCTCGCGGGCCTCCAGCACGCGCTCCTGAGTCTCCCGAAGGCGCTCCTGCGCCTCCCGGGCGCGCTCCTGCGCCTCTCTCGTGAAATCTCGCCACGCACTCATGCGGTTACAACACCCAATCCTGAGCTACTGCATGCATTATGTACCATGGCGCCCCCGCGGGGCTGTCCCACCCCCGGGATTTTCCGCGGCCCCGCGGCCGTGATGGTGGTGCGCGTCCCAGACGCCCCGCGCGTAGTCGTAGTCCGCCACGCTGTCGATGTCCGCCGCCAGGCGGGCGTCCCGCACCACGAGGGCGCGGCAACGGCAGCCGGTCAGGCGGGACGCCTGCTCCTCCGCCTGCGCCACCGTCAACTGGCGCGTGAGGAAGCGCAGAATGAACGGCAATCCCAGCAGGCGGGCCATCGCCACCTGCGACTTGCGCGCCGCAAACGCCTTCTCGATCAGCGGCAGGTTCGCCTCGATCGCGGACGGGCGCACCAGTTGCACGCTCCCCCCCGTCAGCTCTCCGTCGCGCAGACGCGCATACTCGTTGGGCGAACCGGGGAAGCGGCTCTCGTAGTCGCGCCGGTGCAGAATAGGGAATACGATGTCGGCGTCCGCCGCGTCCGCCTCTGCCGCCTCGACCAGCGCACGGACGGAGTCTCCCGTCAGAAACGGCACGTCCGTCGCGCTCAGCAGTACGTGTCCGTCGTTCTTGCCCCCGCTGCCGTGCAGTTCCGCAAGCGCCCTCAGGCCGCGCAGGATATTCTCCGGCCCGGTCTGCCCCTCGTCCACCAGCAAGGGGGCATGTCCTTCTATACCCGCTTCTGCCAGATGTCCCCGCGGCCCGACCACGGCCACGGTTCCCACCCGTCCACTCGCCCGCAACGCATCCAGCACATGCGCCACCAGGGGGCGCCCCCCCAGCGGCGCCAGCGCCTTTATGGAGGTCCCGGCGCTCTCGGTGAGTGGCCCCGAAAGTCGCCCCCCCGCCGTGACAATCGCCGGCAGCAGGCGCGGCGACGGCGGCGACGCTGCCATCGTCAGCGCACCAGCACCTTGAGCGCGTTGGGCTTCACCTCGATCGCGGCGGGCGTAAAGCCGTTTACGTCGCCGTCGATGTTCAGCGGCTGCGCCGGGACTGTGTTCATCTTCAGCTTGCGCGCGGTGAACATCTTCACCGCCGGATGCCCCATGTGCTGCCCACTCTGCACCTTGGCGATCACGGACAGCAGTTTGGCCTTGGGCATCGCCTTAATCACCATCACGTCCACGTGCCCATCGCCCATGTCCGCGAACGGCGCGGCCAGCATGCCGCCGCCGTACATCTTCCCGTTGAGGACGGAGACCATGAACGCCTTCTCGTTCAGGGTCTCGCCTGTGTCGCTCTCCAGTGTCAGGTGAAACGGCTTATAGGACGGGAACAGCTTCAGGATCGCCAGCAGAAAGGCCGCCCTGCCGCGAGCAAACCGGATCGACGTATTCATGACGCGCATTACCTGAGCGTCGAAGCCGGTGCCGCAGTTATTGATGAAGGGCGTACCGTTGATGGTGCCGATGTCGATGCGCCGCACCACCCCGTTCAGCACGGTCGCCGCCGCCTCGCGCAGATCCAGCTTCAGGCCCAGGTTACGGGCCACATCGTTGCCCGTGCCCGCCGGGATGATGCCCAGCGTCGCCTCGGTCCCCAGAATGCCGCGCATCACGTCGCCCACCGTCCCATCGCCGCCGTAGGCCACCACCACCGTGTGCTTCGCCGCCGCCTCGCGCGCCAGTTCCACCGCGTGGCCCGCCTTCATGGTGGGAACCCACTCAAACCCTGGCCCCAGAAACCCCTGCGCCGCCGCGCGCTGCTGCCCGGCCTGACCGCGGCCCGCCGTGGGGTTATAGATCACGACGCCGCCCTCGCTGACCATATGTTCCATGCGCCTGCGTGCCCTCCCGCCCCGTCCGCTCCCGCCCTTCGTCGTGGCACAGGTACCCGGGGATTCGAGGCAAGTATATCCCGGGTCAAAAAATAGCGTCAATAGGAAGCAAGACCTATGCCGGGGGCGGCACAGGACGGCACCGGGGCATCCAGGAGCCGGCAAAAATTCCCTGGGCTGGGCGGAGGGTTATGGTAATGTAATACCTATCCAACAGCGTATATACCCATAAGAAGGGTATAACACCTCCAACAGCCGGGCTTCCCACGCCCGGCGACGGCCTCGCAAAACGGTTCTCCCCGGAGTGCGCGGCGGCCGTAGCGCGGTCAACGGAAGCCACAGGCGTTGCGCGCGTAGCAGTCGCCCCCGAACAGCGGCGGGCAGCAGCGGCGCGCACGCTCACGCAGGCAGCAGGCACGTTTCCGTCCCGCGGCGCACCTTGACAGATACCATCGTGCCGGGGCACGTATTTTCCGGAAGGTCGGTTCGGCAAGACGCGTTGGGCAGTCGGATTGGCGGCGGCCCCGGCGTGACGATAACCGGCGGGAAGCGCAACTGCGTTTTCGCGCCGCGCAGGTCGTCGCCGGGGCCGTTCGCGCCTCTGGAGCATCCCCGGCAGCATTCCCGAGCAAGGAATCGCCGCCGCACGCGGTGGCGGTCACAGCGCCAGGTCCCGTGGCGGAAGTCACGACTTCCCCGGGTGGACAGGTACGAAGAGAGTGGACGCGCGCGTTTCATGAGAGGGGCATGAATGGGAAACTTTGACATCCTCAAGGCAGCCGAAGACTACCGCCAGCAGATCGACAGGCTCCGCTGGGAGGGGACCTTCACCGACTACCTGGAGATCGTCCGCAAAAACCCGAGGGTCGCGGACCTGTCTCATGCACGCGTCTACGACATGATCATGAACGCCGGTGTGGAGGAGCGCGAGGGCCAACCCGGCTACAAGGACTACAAGTTCTTCTCCGACGACATCTACGGTCTGGAAAGGACCCTCACGCATCTGGTGGAGGAGTACTTCTCCCCCGCCGCCCGCCGTCTCGACATCCGCAAGCGCATCCTGATGCTCGTCGGCCCGGTCGGCGGCGGAAAGTCGACCCTGGTCACTCTGCTGAAGAAGGGCATGGAGAAGTACACCCGCACCGATGAGGGCGCGGTGTACGCCATCAAGGGCTGCCCCATGCATGAGGAGCCGCTGCACCTCATTCCGGAGGACCTGCGGGCCGACTTCAAGCAAGAGTACGGCGTGTACATCGAAGGTGACCTGTGCCCCGTCTGCCGCTACCGTCTCGACCACGAGTGGAATCGTGATATCTCCAAGGTCCCGGTTCAGCGCATCACCTTCTCTGAGCGCGACCGGCGCGGCATCGGCACCTTCAAGCCCGCCGACCCCAAATCGCAGGACGTGGCCGAGCTGACCGGTTCCGTCAACATTCAGGCGCTGGCCGAACTCGGCAACGAGGCGGACCCGCGCGCTTACAACTTCGACGGGGAACTCAACATCGCTAACCGCGGTGTGATGGAGTTCATCGAGATGCTCAAGGCCGAGAAGCGGTTCCTCTACGAACTGAACACCGTTGCCGGCGAGCAGACCATCAAAGCCTCCCGCTTCGCGCTCATCTACGCCGACCTGTGCGTGCTCGCGCACACCAACGAGTACGAGTACAACTCGTACTTCGGCAACAAAGAGAACGAGGCCATGATTGACCGCATCTTCGTGGTCAAGGTCCCATACAACCTGAAGCTCCACCAGGAGATCAAGATCTATGAGAAGCTCATCAGCCAATCGCAGATCTCGGACGAGCGCATCGACCTGACCCGGGTGCATATCGCGCCGGGCACCCTGCGCGTGGCCTCCATGTTCGCCCTGCTCACCCGCCTGAAGCCCTCCAAGAAGTCGGGCCTGAGTCTGATGACCAAGCTCAAGCTCTACGACGGCGAGAAGCAGGTGGGCGACTGGGACCAGAAGCACGTACGCGAACTGCAGGAAGAGTACACCGACGAGGGCATGCAGGGACTCTCGCCACGCTTCATCATGAACCGCCTGTCGGCGGCGCTGGTGCGCGGCAACAAGGCCTGCATCAACCCCATCGACGCCCTGCGCTCCCTGCGCGACGGTCTGCATGAGTACACGGGCAACGAGGAGGAGTACCGCCGCCTGCTCGGTCTGATCGACGAGACCCGACGTGACTACGACGAACTCGCGAAAAAGGAGGTCCAGCGGGCGTTCGTCTACTCCTACGAGCAGTCGGCCAAGACCCTGCTGGACAACTACCTCGATAACGTGGACGCCTACTCCAACCGGACCAAGGTCAAGGACCCGATCACCGGCGAGGATGTGGAGCCGGACGAGCGGCTGATGCGCTCCATCGAGGAGCAGATCGGCATCAGCGAGAACGCCAAGCGGGAGTTCCGCGAGGGCATCATGCGCTCGGTGGCCTCCGTTGCGCGCCGGGGCGGCACGTTTGGCGTCGGCTCTGATGAGCGGTTGAAGGAGGCTCTGGAGAAGAAGCTGTTTGCGGACCTGAAGGACGTGGTGAAGATCACCACCAGCACCAAGACGCCCGACGGCGAGCAGATGAAGAAGATCAACGAGGTCGTGGAGCGCCTGTGCGACGACCACGGCTACTGCCCGATCTGCGCCAACGAACTCCTCAAGTACGTCGGCACCCTGCTCAACCGATAGCGGGCCGTGCTCTCCTGCCTGCCCGAAGGCAGGCAGGAGGGTAATAGAGGAGGAAGGTGATGTCCTACCAGAGCCCGCCCGACCCGTCCGAAGTTGACTGGAATATCCAACGCGAAGGCCGTGCCTGGGAAGATGGAGAAGTCCGCCCGCGGTATGACATGGCTGCCGAAAAGATTGAGCTGATCTGCGGGAAGCTTTTCTGGACCGACGAGGAGCGGCTCCGGATGCTGGGCCTCCTTTTGGAGAATTGCGGCGCGGAAGCGGCGGTTCATATGGGAGACCCGGACGTGTGGCGGCGCGCGGTCGCCGCATTGGATAGTCCCGAATCTCAGCTGGAATACGCGGTGAAAGACGCCAGCCGACGCCGGGACCGTTTGAGTGACTTTGACCCCGAAGGGGCGGTGCGCTTCTTCGAGCAAGTAACCGCGCCGGATTACGTAGAATGCGGTACGCCGGGGAGCGCGGCTCCCACAGCAGCGAGGCAGGCGATTCTGGAAGGGTGGTCCGACAAGATCGGTAAACGCACGGATGCCTCCTCCGACCGGAAGGGCAGCAGCGTCGACAGGGTGCGCGTAGACGGGAATACGGGTACCGCGATGATCACCACCCGGAGTGATCGGCCTGCCCGCCGCGACCAGCCGGCAGTGGTCACCATCGAACGCTGGCGCGAAACGTGGCAGCACGGGGAAGCGGGGTGGCGTCTGCAGAAACGGGAGTGCCTGGAACGGTTTGTCACTTGACAGCCTCAGTAAACGATTCGGGAGACACACAGGGGGAAGAGTAACAACGATATGGACCGGTACTCGCTATCGACGGATACCTGGGACCTGCACCGCAGGGCCGAGCGTGACCGCGCCCGGCACAACGAGAAGGTCCGCGAAGTCATCAAGAAGAGCCTCGGCGACATCGTCGCCAACGAGGACATCATCACTGCCGACCGCAACAAGATCGTCAAGATCCCTGTGCGCGGGTTGGAGCTGCCCCACATCCGCTTCGACCCCAACGACCGCACTCGGGTCGGGCAGGGACAGGGCGGCAGCAAGCCGGGCGACGTCATCGCGCGCCAGCCCACTCAGCAGGAGGGACAGGGCGCGGGCAAGCAGGCCGGTCAGGAGCCCGGCGTCGACTTCTACGAGGCCGAGTTCACCATCGAAGAGATCGCGCAGATGGTCTTTGAAGACCTGCACCTGCCCAACCTGGAAGACCGGGGCAGCAAGCAGGTGCCCGCGGATGTGATGGACTTCAACACCATCACCAAGCGCGGCCTCGCCGGGAACCTCGACCGCAAGCGCACCATCCTCCAGGCCATGCGCCGTAACGCCCGCGAGGGCGGCGACGCCAAGCGCCTGAGCATCCGCGAGGAGGACAAGCGCTTCAAGTCCTGGGAGATCGTCACCGAACCGCAGCGCAACGCTGTAATCTTCGCCATGCGCGATGTCTCCGGGTCCATGGGCGAGTTTGAGGCCTATATCTGCCGCTCGTTCTACTTCTGGATGCTCAACTTCCTGCGCACCAAGTATACGAACTGCGAGATTGTCTTTATCACCTGCCATACCGAAGCAAAGGAAGTGGACGAGCGCGCCTTCTTCAGCCTGGGCGACTCCGGCGGCACCCGCATGTCCTCCGCCTACTCCCTGGCGCTCGACATCATCGACAAGCGCTACAACCCGCGGGAGTGGAACATCTACCCGTTCCTCTTTTCGGACGGCTACAACTGGGGCGATCAGGAGTGCGTGGACCTGGTGCGCCGGATGCTCTCGTTCGTGAACCTGTGCGGCTACGGCGAGATCGGCAGCGACGGCTGGCAGTCCTCCTTCGGATTCGCCCCTCTGGGCCAGGCTTATGAGGAGGCGTTCGCGACCGACCCGCGCATGGTGCTGGTAAAGATCAACGACAAGGACGACGTGTGGCCTGCGCTCAAGAAGTTCTTCGCCCGCGGCCCGGTCCCGGTCGCGGGGTGAGGGAGTTTGGCCCCCCGGCCGGGGGGCCAAACTCCCTCACCCTCCTCGTTCCCTGGCACGAGGCGGGGCAATGGGCGCTGGGACACCTGCCGTCGGACCGGTTCGCGGCGAAGGTCACGTCCTGCGCCCCGGACGCCGGGTCGCGCGTGGAGCGGATGCCGCCCTACCTGCGCGAATGGCGCGCCCTCCGGGAGCGGCGGCCCGACTGGCGCGAGTGCGACGTCCTGCTGACCTGGGAGATGCGCGCGGCGTTCGCGGCGCGGATGCTCTTCCGGCAGGCCGGCCGGCCCAAACGATGGGTTGCCCTCGGCCCCATCCTGAAGGGGCCGCTGCGGAGCCCAGGGGGGCTGGCGCTGGCGCGACGGGTCCTGGCGGGGGCGGACCGGATCGCCTGCTTCACCACCGCCGAGCGGGACGCGTACCCCCGGCTGCTGGGCCTGCCCCCGGAGCGGTTCGCGTTCCTGCCTTCGACCTGGCCCGCGGCCCCCGTGTCGCGGGAGGACGGCGGCTACATCTTGGCGCTCGGGCAGAGCGGCCGGGACTACCCGACGCTCCTGGAGGCGGTGCGCGGGACCGATCTCCTCGTCGTCCTGGTGGCGGCCACACCCGCCGCGCTGGGGGGGCATCCCGTCCCGCCGAACGTCACCGTGCGCTTCCGCACCGACCCGACGGAGACGGACCGGCTGGTGCGCGGCGCGACCTTGCACGCGGTCCCGCTCCGGGGCGGCGACTGGTCCGCAGGCCAGAGCGTGCTGCTGCGGGCCATGGCCTGCGGCAAGGCGGTAGTGGTGTCGGATACGGCGGCCGTCCGGGACTACGTTCGCCCCGGCGAGACCGCGGTGACGATGCCCCCCGGCGATGCCGGCGCCCTGCGCGCCGCCCTCCGGCATTTGTGGGAGGACGCTTCGGCGCGGCAGCGTATCGGCGCGCGGGCGGCGTGCGCTGTCCGGGAGGAGTTCGGCCATGAGGCGTTCGCCGCCCGCCTCGCGGCGCTACTCGGAAACCTGCCGCCCGTACCCGGCGGATTACCCGCTCCGCTGCCCGGGTAGCAGTAAGGCGGAAAGGCAGGAAATAGGCGGACCATGCGACTGACAAAGGCGGAGCAGGAGCGGCTGATGCGCGCGGCGCTGGCGGAGGCGCGCCGCGGGATGGCGGAGGGGGAGGCGCCGATCGGGTGCGTGATCGCGCGCCCGGTGCGGACCCGGCCGGGCCATGCCCGAATCGTGGCGCGTGGACACAACCGGACCAACGCTCTGCAGCGGGCAAACGCGCACGCAGAAATTGTCGCCTTCGAGGCGGCGGGCGGCGACGGGAACGGGAAGCGGCCGGCGCTCCCCGTGGACGCGACCGACGCCATCCTGGTCTCGACCCTGGAGCCGTGCGTCATGTGCCTCGGGGCGGCGATGGAGAGCGGTGTGGACACCGTACTCTACGGCCTGGAGGCGCCGGCGGATAGTGGGACCGAGCGGGTACGCCCCCCGGAAAGCCCCGAGGCTTCCGTCCCTGCCATCGAGGGCGGCATCCTCGCGGGCGAAAGCCGCCACCTGTTCGAACGGTGGCTGGCGGCGAACCGGGGCACCGAGCAGGCGAAGTTCGTGGAGCAGTTACTGGCACTGGTTGACGACGATTGACGTCCGCCGCGCACGCCGCGCGGGGGCGGCGATTTAGAAGAGGGGTGGAAAGTATGCTGACAGACACGGAACGGCTCGAACTAGAGCGCTCCATTGAGGAGATCTGGGAGATAGCCCTGGAGATGGGCTACGATCCTTACCCCATTCACTTCGAGGTGGTCCCGGTACACGTCATCTACGAACTGGGCGCCTACTCCCTGCCTGCCCGCTTCTCCCACTGGACCTTCGGGCGCGACTACCACCGGCAGAAGACCTCCTACGAGTACGGGATGAGCAAGATCTACGAGATCGTGTTCAACACCGACCCGTGCCAGGCGTTCCTGATGGACTCCAACTCCATGCTCAGCCACAAGCTGACCGTGGCCCACGTCATCGGGCACTGCCACTTCTTCAAGCATAACGACTACTTCGCCCATACGGACCGGCGCATGATCGAGAAGGTGCGCCTGCACCGCGACCGCATGGCGCAGTACGAGCAGGAGTTCGGCTGGCGCGAGGTGGAGAACTTCCTGGACGCCGTGATGTGTGTCGAGGAGCACTTCGACCCGACCTCGCCCATCCTCAAGCGCGTCGAGCCGGGCAAGGCCGCGCGCCGGGACGAGGGCAAGCGCACCAGCGAGTACGACGATCTCTGGAACCTCACCGGCGAAGACAACGCCCCGAAGCCCCGCCCGCGCAAGTTCCCGGAGGAGCCGGAGAAGGACCTGCTGCTGTTCCTGGCGGCCTATGGGCGCGACCTGGAGGACTGGCAGCGCGACATCCTGTCGATGGTCCGCGAGGAGATGCTCTACTTCCTCCCGCAGATGCGCACCAAGATCATGAACGAGGGCTTCGCGAGCCTGGCGCACGAGCGCATCCTGGAGCGCTATCTGTCGAAGCCCGAGGACATCTGGGAGTTCCGCCGCCTGCACTCGGGCGTCCTGTCGCCGTCGCCGTCGCGGGCGAGCATCAACCCGTACTACGTTGGCTTCCAGATCCTCAAGGACATCGAGCGGCGCTGGGACGGCAAGGTGGAGGAGGGCGACGAGCCCGAGACCGACTGGCTGGGCAACCCCAAGCCGCGCCCACAGGGCGAGGGCTGGAAGAAGGTCTTCGAGGTGTGCGAGGAGGAGAGCGACGTCTCGTTCCTGCGCAAGTACCTCACCGAGTCCCTGGTGAAGCGGCT
The DNA here is from genome assembly GCA_937902745.1 of uncultured Armatimonadota bacterium. Classification (GTDB taxonomy): domain Bacteria; phylum Armatimonadota; class Armatimonadia; order Armatimonadales; family Armatimonadaceae; genus CALEKU01. The sequence goes on along the minus strand of CALEKU010000254.1, from coordinate 20,892 downwards.
CGACCTGTACACCTACAAGCGCGAGGAGGCCGACGGCGAAGAGCGCTGGGTGGTCCAGTCCACTGACTGGCAGGAGGTACGCGACCAGATGGTGGACGGCATGACCAACTTCGGCGTGCCGGTGATTCGGGTGGAGGACGCCGACTACGAGCGCCGCGGCGAGCTTTACCTCACCCACGCCCACGACGGCAAGGACATCGACACGGAGTACACCAGCCGGGTCCTGCGCGCGGTCCACAAGTTGTGGGGCCGCCCCGTCCATCTGGAAACCATCACCGATGGTAAGCGCACCCGCCTCTCCTTTGACGGTAAGGAGAATCAGCAGGAGACGCTGTAGCAGCGGAGGGGACGCCCCGCGCCGCGCGTATTTCGCGGCGCGGGGCCACCTCTCGCCCGGCTACTCGGCGACGAAGGGCACGCTCTTCTTATCCACACCTCCAACGGCAACTCCCGATGTCGCCGTGCCCGATGCCGTATCCGCAGCCGGTGTCGCCGTGGGCGTCGGCGGCGCCTGAGGCGTGTCGTCCGCGATTGGGCTGGTCTTTGCACAGCCGACCATCGCCGTCAATCCACACCCGTATGCCGCTGCCACGGCAGCAGCAACGAAGATCGAACGTGTTTTTCCCACGGCGAGCCTCCTTTTGCCGTATTGCCGTACGTGTTCCCACGACACCAGGTGGGCAAACCTTACGCGGGGGATGCAGGCGGCGGTACAATAGCGGGCATGATCTCCCCGTGGGACTTCGCCCGCCGCTACGCCGAAAAGCCAGAACGCTTGTTGATTGGCCTGATGTCCGGCACGTCCGCGGACGGTGTGGACGCCGCCCTGGTGCGGATTTCCGGGAGTGGGCGCGAAACGCGCGCTGCGGCGGTGGCGTCCGCTCTGCGCCCATTCCCCGCGGACCTGCGGGCGCGGGTGCTGGACCTATGCCATGGCGTCGGCTCCCCGGAAGACCTTTCTCGCGCCTCGGTCGCCCTCGCCGAACAGTACGCCCTCGCCGTCGCTGCCGTCGTCGCGGAAGCAGGCATCCCCGCCACGCAGGTAGATGCCGTCGCCTGCCACGGGCAGACCGTCTCGCACACGCCGCACGGCAGCGCCCGCGCCACACTCCAGATCGGCGACCCGTCCCTGCTCGCCCTGCGCACGGGCTTCCCCGTGGTATCCAACTTCCGGGCGGCGGACGTGGCCGCGGGCGGACAGGGCGCCCCGCTCGTGCCCTACGTGGATTGGTGCCTGCTCACGCACCCGGGCCGCCCCCGCGCCGTGCAGAACCTCGGCGGCATCGGCAACGTCACCTACCTCCCCGCCGACGCCGCGCCGGAGCGGGTCCTTGGCTTCGACACCGGCCCCGGCAATATGCTGATCGACCTCGCCGCCCGGTGGGCCACGAACGGCGCGCGGGAGTTTGACGAAGACGGTGCCCTCGCCACGCAGGGCTCGGTCGTCCCCGCGCTCCTCGACCGCCTGATGGCGCACCCCTACCTCGCAGCCCCGCCCCCCAAATCCTGCGGGCGCGAGGAGTTCGGACAGCCGTTCTTCGCGGACCTGCTCACGGAATGGGCTCCCCGGCTGGAAAATCCGGCCGATCTTGTGGCGACGCTGACCGCGTTCACGGCCGCCACCGTGGCGGACGCCTACGCGCGCTTTTTGCCCGAACCGCCCGCGGAGGTCATTGTCGGCGGGGGTGGCGCACGCAATCCGGTACTGATGCGGATGTTAGTGGAAAAATTTACGCCCGTACCCGTTATAAATCACGAGGCCGTGGGTATAAATAGCGACATTAAAGAGGCAATGGCGTTTGCGGTCCTGGCGAACGAAACCCTGCTGGGTCGCCCCGCGAACCTGCCGTCCGTCACCGGCGCGTTGCGCCCCGTCATTCTGGGAAGCCTTACTCTGCCGTCGTAGCAGACCGCCGCTATCCACTCACCCATTCCTGACGTTCGCGCTTCCTGCCAGGTATGCCCGCCATGCCCTCTTCTTCCACCCCGCCTCCTGTCGTTCTGGAATCGGAACCCGCGGTCGCCACGGAACCGGCCGCCGATTCGGCATTCTCTGCTGCCGACGCGCCGCCCCCGGCGCCGACCGCTGCGGAGGAAACGCGGCGCCGTGGCGTCGGCCGCCGCGTTCTGGAGTGGGTGCGTGTGCTCAAGCACCCGCGCGCCCAGACCCTTCTGACGCCCACGGAGCGCGAGCAACTGCTCGTGGACCTCAACCGCGCCGTGGCCGAAGCCTCGGACGATGTCCCCCTGCGCGAAACCCTCGACCGGCTGAATCACCCCTACACCGACTGACGCGCGTCGCGCCCCGCCCCCCCTCTCGGCATCCCGTACAATACGGGAGTGAAAAAAATCTTCGCTCTCGCGACGCTTTTCGCCCGCCCGCCCCGTCTTCCCCAGTGAAAGGCCGAAAAGCGTGACCTCCTCACCGACCGGTCGTACGTTTGGCAGTGGAAACAGCGGCGGCGGCGGCGACGCCTACGAAGCGCGCCTGATCGCGCGCTTTCGGGACGGCGACCCGCGCGCGATGGAGATCCTCTTCGACCAGTACGCCGACCGTGCTCTCGGCCTCGCCGTGCGCCTCACCGACACTCGGGAGGATGCCGAGGAGGTGGCGCAGGAGGCGTTCCTGCGCGCCTTCCGGTTTGCGCGCGAGTTGCGTGGGGAGACCGCGGTGTCGTTTGGGGCGTGGCTCTTCGCCATCGTGCGCAGCCTCGCCTCCGACCGACGGCGTCAGCTGCGGCTGCCGGGAGTGGTGTTCTCGCTGGCCGCGCCGGACCTGGAGCGTGTCGCTGCGACAGACGGTGCAGACCTGGCGGAAGAGGCCGCCCGCCGCGCGGAGCGTGAAGACCTGCTGCGCGCGCTGGACACTCTGCCGGAGGAGTACCGCACCGTGCTGGCCCTGTGCGACCTGGAGGATGTGCCCCATGCGGACGCCGCCCGGGTGCTGGGCCGCTCCGTGGCGGCCACGAAGTCCCTGTTGTACCGCGCCCGGCGTGCTCTGCGCGACCGACTGGCCGCCCTGTGGAAAGGAGAAGACGACGCGTGACCGCTGCTTCCTGCGCTGAGATCGTCGCCCTGCTCGGCCCGTACGAAGACGATGACCTGCCGACCGAGGTCCGCCGCCGCGTGGAGGGGCATCTCCTCGCCTGCCGCGACTGCGCCTGGGAAGCTCAGACCCTGCGTCTGACGCGGGAACGCCTGCGCGAGGGCATCGGCGAGGTCGTGGCCTCGGACGCCTTCCGCGCCCGCGCCCTCGCCCGCCTTCACGCCGACAACCCGCATCTCGCTCCCGCTCCCGCCGAGCCCGGCGCCGCCGAGCCCGAGCAGTACCGTCTGCCGCTGAAGATTTAAAACCGCTGCCTAATCTCTCTGCGAACTCCGCGTCTCTGCGATTTTAAGGAGTCATTTCCTATGCAAGCCATCTGTCCGCGTAAGGACCTGTATGAAGCCGTCCAGACCGTCGGGCGCGCCGTCTCCGGGCGCTCGACCCTGCCCATCCTCTCCCATATCCTCGCCCAGCCGCAGGGCGACGGCCTCAAGCTAACCGCCACGGACCTGGAGATGTGGATGGAGTGCCACCTGCCCGCGCGCCTGGAAGCGGGCCTGGGCGACGACGAGGAGATGACAGGGTTCACCGCCCCCTCCCGCGCCTTCACCGAGATCCTCGGGGCGCTGCCGGACGCCGATGTGGTGCTGGACCGGCCCACCGGCGGCAACCAGATGCAGGTGCGCTGCGCCCGCTCCGAGTATAAGATCCTGGGCCTGCCCGCCGAGGAGTTCCCCGCCCCGCCGGATGTCACCCCCACGGCCACCTTCACCCTACCCGGGGAGCTTCTGCGCGATGTTATCCGCCACGTCCTCTTCGCTGTCTCGCGCGACGATACCCGGCCCATCCTCACCGGCGTCCTGCTCGCCTTCAAGGAGGGCACGCTGAAGGCTGTCGCCACCGACACCCACCGGCTTGCGGTCCGCACCGTGGTAGTTGCCGGGGGCGAGGGCGAGGCCACCGCCGTGGTGCCCGCCCGCGCCATGAATGAGCTCCTGCGCCTCGCCGACGACGAGGGCAGCGTCACGATCTCGCTCGCGCAGGGGCAGGCCCGCTTCGAGATCTCCCGCTCGGATGCCGGCGGGCTCGGGGCCACCACCATGGTCACGCGCCTGATCGAGGGTCAGTTCCCCAATTACGAGCGCGTTATCCCCACCACGCACGACCGCAAGCTGACCCTGGAGACCGCCGAGTTCGCCAAGGCCGTCAAGCGCTCCGCCATCGTCGCGCGCGACAACGCCAACCGCGTAGTGCTGGAAACCGAAGGGGCGCAGCTTGTGCTCTCCGCGGAGTCCGCCAGCCTTGGCTCCGTGCGCGATGAGATCGAGGTTGCGCGCGAGGGTGATGACATCCAGATCGCTTTCAATGCCGCGTACATGAACGATGTCCTGAACGTGGTGGAAACGGAAGGGGTGGTTCTCGAACTCACCGAACCGCTCCGCCCCGGCATCCTGCGTCCTATCGGCGATAACGCGCAGGACTATCTGTGCGTCCTCATGCCGATGCAGGTGATTTAAGGCGTCTTTCCTCTTCGCCGCGATCTGGACCTGCCTGTTATACGTGAACAGGCCCGGGTCGCGGCGATTTTTCTTTTTTTTGTCACGTAATACGGCGTTTCACCCGCCAAATCCAAACGGGCTTTCTGGATTCGGGGTAAAGTAGTACCGAAAGAGGCTCAGTCAGCACGATTATCCGCTGACGCCGCCTGGAACCTGTGGAAAGGAAACATCGGGCCGCAGGATCAGAACGGCTCGATGACTGAGTGACATGCCCCGACCTCGCAAGACGCCCGTTCCCGCTGCAGAAACGCCTCCGGCGGATGCGACGAACGCCGCGGAGACTGGCGCCGCCGAAACGCCCGTAAAGCGTCGCCGTCGTCGCCGCACCTCCGCTACGCTCCTTGCGGAGACCGCCAACGAGACTACCGCCCTGGTGGAGGCCGTCCTGCGCAGCCGCGGCGCGAAGGGCGCGACCCAGGATGCGCTCCAGAGCGTTATCTCCTGGTCTCGTGAGATCCGCGCCGAGGGTGAGGCGCTGAAAGAGCTTTCCAGCCGTCCGCGCCGCCAGAAGACCCAGGCCCCCGCGGATCGCGTTTCGCGCTTCGAGATGAACCGCGCCCTGCTCGATGGTGTGCTGGCCGGCACGGTCCTCCTCGACCTGCGCGACGACGGCTCCTTCCTCTTCCTCCACCGCGACTCCGTCACCGCCGCTGCCACCACCACTCCGGCCGCCGAAGCCCCGGTCGAATACCCGGAAGAGGGGTAAAACCGCAGAGGCGCAATGGGCGGCGCAGAGAGGGAAAGAGTTTCTTCTTCTCTTCTCTGCGCCGCCCATTGCGCCTCTGCGGTTACACTTTACTGGCCCGGCTGCCCTCGGGTGGCTTGCGGAAACGGTGGGGCACGATGCGGCGGCCTGGCACGTCGGCGAATGTGTCCCGGGTGCGCGCGATGGCCTCCATCAGAATGGCCCCCGCCGCATCGCGGTCCGTTTTGCGATCCAGCGTGAACGGCTTCCCGAACGCCACCTTCACCTTTGCCCGCCGCAGGCGTCCGCCGCGGCCCAGCATCCGGCTTGCCCCCGAAACGAACACCGGCACCACCGGGCAGCCCGTCTTAATCGCGAACAGCGCCGCCCCCGGCTCCGCCTCGCCCAGAGTGGCCTCGTCCTGGCGTGTCCCCTCCGGGAAGATGCAGACCACGCGCCCCTCTCCCAGCATCTCCAGCGTCCGCTTGAACGCCTGCCGGTCTGGTTCTCCCCGGCGTACCGGGAACGAGTCCACGCCCCGCAGCAGGAACGACAGGAGGCTGTTCTGAAACAGCTCCGCCTTCGCCATGAACACCACCCGCCGCGGGCTGGCGTCCCCGATCGCGACCGGGTCGAGGTACGACGTGTGATTCGACACCATCAGCACTGGCCCCGTCGCCGGCACATTCTCCTCGCCCACCACGTACAGGCCGCCCATCAGGTGCAGGAAGACCAGCGTGACCCCCTCCAGCAGGGCGTACGTGTCCCGAGGCGGCTTCGCTATGGGCGCCGCCGCGTTGGGAGCGGGGCTCTCGGGCGCAGGGACGGCGCCACCGCCCCCGCTGCCGGCGGTGCTCACGCCTCGCGCCTTCGGGCGTCCACCACATCCAGAATGGCGTCCACCACCTCAGCGGGCGACATGCCGTCCGAAACGATCTCGATCGCGTCCGGCGCCGTCACCAGAGGCGACACGGCTCGCGTCGCGTCGCGGGCATCCCGCTCGTCCTGCTCCGTGCGCACCTGCTCCAGCGATGCGTTCGCGCCGCCATTCGCCACCAGATCCCGGTAGCGCCGCTCGGCGCGCTCCTCGGGCGTAGCGGTCAGGAACACCTTCACTTCGGCGTTGGGGAAGACCACGGTGCCGATGTCGCGCCCCTCCATCACCACGCCGCCCTCCGCTCCGATCGCCTGCTGCTGCGACACCAGCGCCGAGCGGACCCCCGGAATAGCTGACACCAGGGACGCCAGGCTGGAGACCTCCGGCGTGCGGATGGCAGCGGTCACATCCTCGCCGTTCAGCAGAACGCGCTGCTCCGGCTTCTCACTGTCGCCGGAGACCGCCTGAAAGGTAATCCGCACCGAGCGTGCCAGCGCCGCAATCGCATCCGCCTCCGAGGGATCTACCCGGTTGCGGAGCGCCTGGAGCGCCACGGCCCGGTACATGGCTCCCGAGTCCACATACAGGTAGCCCAGCCGCCCGGCCAGCAGCCGCGCCACGGTACTCTTGCCCGCACCCGCCGGGCCGTCGATCGCTATCGTCCAGGGTCGCATCGCCTCGCTCCTCCCTGCCCCCACCGTTCTCTCTCTACTCTTATACTACGCACTTCCCCGGCTTTTTACGCCGGGCCGCCTATTCGTGGATTCGGCCCTCTGGGTGAGGGCTCTCCCTACCGCACCAGCCTCTCCAGGTCCGTGAAGTAGCCGGGGTACGTCTTGGCGACACACGCCGGGTCGGCGATCACTACCCCGGGGGCGCGCAGGCCCACCAGCGCGAACGACATCGCCATGCGGTGGTCGTCGTAGGTCTGCACCGTGGCGGGGGTAATGCCCGCCGCACCGACCGGGTAGACCGTCAGGCCGTCCGCCCGCTCCTCCACCTTTACGCCCAGGCGCGTCAGCTCCGCGGCCACAGCGTGCAGGCGATCCGTCTCCTTGTGGCGGATGTGGGCGACATTCGTAATGGTGGTCGGGCCATCGGCGAAGGGCGCAATCGCCGCCAGGGTCATCACCGTATCGGAGATGGCGTTCATATCCACCGACACTCCGCGCAGCCGCCCGCCCGCCGGCCCCTCTACCTCCGTGAAGTCCACCTCTCGGGTCACGCGGCAGCCCATCGCCGCCAGCACATCTGCAAACGCCGCGTCCCCCTGCAGGGCGTCCCGCCCGATGCCGGGGACCCGCACCCGTCCGCCCGTCACCGCCGCCGCCGCCAGGAAGTACGAGGCCGCCGAGGCATCCGGCTCAATCGCGTAGGCGGCCCGCGCGCCGTAGCGCTGCCGCCCCGGGACCGTATAGGTCCGGCCATCTTCCGAAACGTCGATCACCCCGCCGAAGTCCGCGACCATGCGGCGCGTCATCTCGATATACGGGGCGGAAAGGATCGGCCCCACCACGCGAATCACCGTGGCATCGCCGTCCGCCAGGGGCGCGGCCAGCAGCAAACCCGAAAGGAACTGGCTGGATGTATCCGCGCGCACCACGCACTCCCCGCCGTGCAGCCCGTCCGCCCGGAGCCGCACCGGCGGGCATCCATTGCCCCCCACACTCTCGGCATCTACGCCCAGAGCGCGCAGAGCATCCAGCAGGTCGCCGATAGGCCGCTCGCGCATCCGCGCCACACCATCCAGCACGAACTCTCCGTGGCCCAGCGCAACCAGAGGCGTGATGAAGCGGGCGGTGGTGCCGCTGTTCCCCACGAAGAGGTCGGCGCGCGCGGCGGGTATCTGTCCTCCCGCGCCGCGCACCGTGACCACGCCCGGGGTAGTGGCATCCTCTTCCAGGGAGAAGCCGAGGGCGCGGAGGCAGTCCATCATGCGGGCCGTATCGTCGGCCGCGAGAGCGCCCGTCAGGGTAACGGGGCCGTCAGAGAGCGCGGCCAGAGCGAGGGCGCGGTTGGTAATGCTCTTGGAGCCGGGGACGCGCGCGGTGCCCACCACAGGCCCGCCGACGGGTTCGATGGGCAGTTCGTCGGGCAGCGCGGGGGACGGCGCAGTGGAGGTACTCATTACGGATACACTGTACCGCAACCCCGCGCCGGACGCCTCCGCGAACCGGCCGATTAGAGCCGCAGGGAGCCAGGCAGGCGTGGTGGCGCGGGCGGTGCGCTTCGGACCTACGCCGGGTACCCCGTCTTCGCCCTCGGCGCCGTCGCCCCACTCGCCTTCGCTGCCCATGCGGTAAAGCGTCGGGAATAGTCCTCAGCAGGCACCCACGCAGAATTGACCAAAAATTGCCATAATTGGACCTTCGATTATTTTTGGTTATTCCCCCGTACATTCCCGACCCAAAAGTGGCTTCCAACGACGAAGTAGATGCACTTTTTTCTGCGGACAGTGGTAAAGTAATAGGGTAGAAGGGTGCGCGCGGTCACCCCAACCTGACGATGCCGTCCGCGCTGCCACTCGGCATCCAAACCAAAGGAGGATTTGGTCATGCAGTGGTCAACCCCTGCAATCGTTCGTCACCGGCGCCCCCTCGCCGTTACCATGGTGCTGTCCGCCTCGATCCTGGGTCTCACGTTCGCCACTACCGGCTGCCAGGGTAAAAGCAGCGCAAATGTGGTCGCTCCGAAGGGTCAGGAGCAGCATACCGCCGCGCAGGCGCAGGAGACACTCCCGTACTCCATGCAGCACGACGCGGCGCGTAAGGCCGCGGGAGCCTCGGAGCCCGGGGCCAGCAGGAGCCGCCGCCCCCTGCCGCCGTCTCCCACGCCGTAAGCGCTACGCCGGAAAAAACGGACCAGAGGGGTGCGAAGGGGCAGATTCGCAACTCTGGAAACAGTTTGGTCTACACCAATTGACAATCTGCGCTCTTTGGTATACAATCCTGCCACATCGTCTTAGAAACATCACGGTCCTACTCTCTCTGTCCTAGCCTTTGCGGGTAGCATCCCCCGCGAGAAGGAGAAACGAAAATGACCACGACCGGTCAGCCGTCCGTCGCCGTACGCAGCCGCTCCCTGTCCCGACGCCCTGCTGCGACGGCCTTTACTCTCATCGAGCTGTTAGTTGTTATCGCCATCATCGCGATACTTGCAGCCATTCTGTTCCCGGTTTTCGCCCAGGCGCGGGGCAAGGCACGTGCCGCCTCCTGCCTCTCCAACCAGAAGCAGATCGGCCTGAGCATCATGATGTACACCCAGGACTACGACGAGACCTACCCCCACAACCACCAGGCATGGGACCCGGGCAACGAGTGGAAGGGCTACGCCGCCTGGACGCAGCAGATCCACCCCTACCAGAAGAACGTCGGCGTCTACGAGTGTCCCGACCGCGTTTATACCAACACCGAGCAGATCCTCGGGCCGGCAGGCAGCGCGCCGCTGACCATCCCCTACTACAGCCTCGGCGTCAACGAGTTCATCGTAAAGTCCGGACGCAACGACACCGACTATGAGCGCGCCGCGATCCGCATGGCCTCCATCGGTCGCCCGGCCGACCTCGCCTTCGTTGCCGACTCGACCTTCATCATCTTCCCGGACCCGCGCCGCGTCATGAACGCCAGCACCACCGGCAACGATGCGAACTGGGTGGAGGACTGCGGCCCCTGGTGGCATCCGGCCAACCGCCCCTGCGGCAACGCCGGGCGGCATCAGCAGGGCTCGAACGTGGTCTACGGCGACGGCCACGCCAAGTGGCGCAGCCAGGGCAGCATGGGCCTGGTCGAGTCCCGCCTGTCCAACCCGGACGACAACATGCGCTACGGCCTGATCGTCCACCCGCAGGATGACCGCCTGCAGTAATTCCCACCGGAGCAACCAACAAAGCGGGGGCGGGGCCCTATGGCCCCGCCCCCTCCGTCGCTTGCTCGCTCTTCGCTTTATCCCTTCAAGAACGACAGCAGCGCCTCCTCGAACGCCGCCGGCGCCTCCAGATGCGGGATATGCCCCACCTCCCGCAGTTCCACCAGCTTCGCGCCCGGGATATCCCGCGCCGCCGCCCGCCCCAGCTCCGGGTAGTTCCCCAGCTTCCCAACCACCTCTTTCGGCGCCCGGCTCTTCCCCACCACCGTCCGGTCTTCCTGCCCGATCACCAGCAGCGTCGGCACACGAATCAGGGGAAACTCATGGCGCACCGGCTGCCGGTAGATCATCTGGTACGTCAGCGCGGACGCCCGCGCCCACCGCGGAAACTCGCCGCTGCGCGTGATTCCCTCCCGCACCTGCGCGAACGCCGCGTACTCCAGCTTCCACGTCACGAAGTAGCTGCGGACGTAGTTCTCGTACGCTTCCGCCGTCTGCCGCATCTCGTCTGCGGTTAGCTCCTCCGTGGTCGCCGGCGGGATAAAGTACCGGTAGTCCTCCAGCCCGATGGGGTTCTCCAGAACCAGATGCGTCGTGCGCTCCGGGTAGTTGCGCGCAAAGCGGACCGCCAGCATCCCACCCATGGAGTGCCCCACCACCGCCGCCCGCTCCACCTTCAGCGCATCCAGCAACTCCGCCGTGTTCCGCGCCAGCAGGTCGAAGGAGTAGTCGATATCGTCCGGCTTTGCGGACTTCCCGAACCCGATCTGGTCCGGCACCACCACCCGATACCCTGCCGCCGCCAGCGCCCGGACCGGCCCCTCCCAGTAGCTGCCGTAGAAGTTCTTCCCGTGCAGCAGCACTACCGTCCGCCCATTCGCGGCTCCTGTGGGCGCTACATCCATGTACGCCATCCGCAGTACACGCCCATCCCGCTCCAGCGGCAGGAACCGAACCGAGAAGGGGTACGTCACCCCCTCCATCCCGATCCCTATCGCCTCCCCTGCCACAACCGGCGCCGGCGCTCCCCCCTGCGCCCACGCCACAGGCGACATCCCCGCCGCCGCAACCGCCACCAGAGCGGCACCAGCGCACCACCACCGCCGCTGCTGCCGCCGCCCCGTCATCCGAACAAAATCACATCTCAAAGGCATGGCATTCGCTTTCCGAAACGCTCATACCCCACACAACCGACGCGTAACCGCCCCCTGCGGCACCCACCCCATCAACGCGGGCGGTGCCCCCGTGCGAACACCCGCTGCAGCGCCTCTGGGTCCCCCTGCTCCAGCGCCGCCTGCGCCGCATCTAGTTCCGCCCGAAACGCCGCCAGTGCCGCCAGCAGCGCCTCCCGGTTCGCCAGTGCAATCCCTGTCCACATCGCCGGTGGGCTCGCCGCCACCCGCGTCGCCGAGGCAAACGACCCCGCCGCCAGGTCCATCAGATAGGGATTCGTCTGCCCCGCCTCCCGCGCCGACGCCGCCAGCGCATACGCCAGTACGTGCGGCAGGTGCGATGTCATCGCCACCGCCGCGTCATGCGCGGCGGCGTCCATCACCAGTGGACGCGCGCCCAGCCCCTCCGCCAGCGCCGCCACCCGCGCCACCGCTTCCGGGTCCGTACGCCCTGGCTCCGGCGTCAGCGCCCACACCGCTCCCTCAAACAGGGTGGCAGACGCCGCCCCCACCCCCGACCGCTCCGAGCCCGCCATCGGGTGCCCCGGCACGAAGTTCCCTCTCGGGAACGCCGACCGCGCTGCCGACGCCACCGCCTCCTTTACCGACCCCACATCCGTCACCACCGCGCCTGGCCCCACGCAGGAAGCCAGGCGCGGCAGGAGCGCCGCCGCCGCCGTTACCGGCGCGCATACAAACACCACGTCCGCCCCGGCCACGCCCTCGGCCAGGTCGCCTGTCGCCGCGTCCACCGCGCCCCGCGCCAGCGCCGCCTCGCGCGCCGCCGGGTCCGGCTCCACCCCCGTCACGCGCCCGGCCAGCCCCCGTTTCCGCAGCGCCAGCCCCAGCGACCCGCCAATCAGCCCTACCCCTACCAGCGCGACACGCAAAAGGCCCCCCTCCCCGGTGAGGGGGGCCTTCTTTGACTCATCCACGGCGCCGCTTGCGGTCGCGCTCACGTCGCGCGCGCCGCTCACACCTGACGCCCGACTACCGGCGCGAGGCGGCGCAGCTTGCCCATCATCTCCTCGAACGCCGCCGGGGTCAGCGACTGCGCCCCGTCCTTCATCGCCTTCGTCGGGTCCGGGTGGACCTCCACGATCGCCCCGTCCGCGCCCGCCGCGAACGCCGCCAGCGTCACGTCCCGCACCAGGGAGGCCTTGCCCGTCCCGTGCGACGGGTCCGCGATGATCGGCAAGTGCGAAAGCTCCTTGATCGCCGGAATCGCGTTGATGTCGAAGGTGTTGCGCGTGTAGTTCTCGAACGTGCGGATGCCGCGCTCGCACAGCATGATGTTGTAGTTGCCCTGGCTCGCGATGTACTCCGCGGCCTGCAGCCACTCCTCGATCCGGCTGGACATTCCGCGCTTGAGCATCACGGGCGTCTGCACCTTGCCCACTTCGCGCAGGAGGTTGTAGTTCTGCGCGTTGCGCGTCCCGATCTGGAGGATGTCGGCGTACTGGCACACCGTCTCCACATCGCGCACATCCATCACTTCGGTGATGATCGGCAGCCCCGTCTCCTTGCGCGCCTCGGCGAGCATCTTCAGCCCGGATTCTCCGTGCCCATGGAAGGAGTAGGGAGAGGTCGAAGGCTTATAGGCCCCGCCGCGAAGGATGTGCGCGCCCGCCGCCTTGACCAGGCGCGCGGTCTCGACGATCATCTCGGGGTTCTCGACGGTGCAGGGGCCGGCCATCATCACAGCGGTGTCGCCGCCGATGACCACGCCGCGAACGTTGATCTTCGTGCCCTCGGGGCGGAACGCCCGGCCGACGAGTTTGTAGGGCGCGGAGACCGGCAGGCACTTCTCCACAAACGGGAGCGCCTCGAACTGGTCCTGAATCTCGCCCTTCTCCTCAACCCCGACGCCGATGATGCCGATGATGCTCTTCTCGACGCCGACGGAGACGTGCACCCCGTAGCCGCGCGCCTTGAGGTTGTCGATGATATCTTCCCGGTTCCGCTCGGTCGCGCCCGGTGCCAGCACGATGATCATGAGTCTTTCCGTCCGATCCCGGCCCACCCGCACGGGCGACGCCCGGGCCGGCAGCCACTTTCCTGTCTGTCGCCGCGCCGGGGGGAGGATTACCGGAAATCCGATGGGGGGCGCGGTGAAAAGGCGTCCCCAGTGTAACACGGCCGGGACCGCCCGGCAAACGTAACCCCCTCCCGGCACGACCGCCGGGAGGGGGCAACACAGGGAACGCCCGCGGCTAGATGCCGACGTTGGGCTTCTCGATGTCCTTCCGGGAGCCCTTGGAGATGGGCGTCTTCTTCTCCTGGGTCTTGGCAATCACCATCGCCAGGGCATCCGCCAGCTGGTCGGCCGTCACCAGCTTGTCGCCCTCGGTCGCGAGCGGCGTGTTCTGCGGCAGGTAGCCCATCGCGATGAGCTTCTTCACCGCCTCGGCGCCGCTCTTGGGCTCGCCCTGAAGCCATGCCCCCGTGCTCGACTTCTTCTGGCGCTCGGCGCGCTCCATGTAGACGACAAAGCGGTAGAGCGTGACCGCCAGCTCGTAGCGGGTCACGGGCTTGTTCCCGTCGTAGGCGGGCTTCTTTGCGGGCGGCTTGCCCTGCGCAACAGCGAGCGGACCTCCGGCGTAGCCCTTGAGAATGCCGGCGCCTGCGAGCCGGGTGACGCTCTCGGCAGCCCAGTGGTTCTTGGGAACATCCGGGAAGCTGCCGGCCTGCGCCCGCGCGGCAGGGCTGACGGCCAGGGAAAGGGTGAGTACGCCGAGCGCCGCGGCGGCAGTGGCGATGCGCGAATGGTTCATGGTCTTCTCTGCTGCTCCCTCTTCGTGGTCCGGGGATACCGGGCGGCGGCGGCATTTGTGCCGCCGGGACGGTTGCTGCTGCTGCTACGCGTACTGCGCCGATAGGTTGTCGCTTTCGCGGATGGCGTCGTACTCCTCCAGGGCGCGACCGGTGCCGATGGCAACGCACGAGAGCGGGTCCTCGGCGACGCGCACAGGGATATTGGTGGCTAGTGCCAGCAGGCGGTCGAAGCCGCGCAGGTGCGCGCCGCCGCCGGTGAGCGTGATGCCGCGCTCGATAATGTCCGATGAAAGTTCGGGCGGGGTCTGCTCCAGAACCGCCTTCACCTTCTCTACCACCTGGGTGATCGGCTCGGCCAGCGCCTCGCGAATCTCCTGGCTGGTAACCTCGATGGTCTTGGGAAGCCCCTGCATCAGGTCGCGCCCGCGGACCTCCATGCTGGACTCGGACTCCAGCGGGAACGCCGACCCGATACGCACCTTGATCTCTTCCGCCGTGCGCTCGCCGATCATGAGGTTGTAGTTGTTCCGGATGTGGCGGATGATAACCTCATCCATCTTGTTGCCGCCGATGCGCAGGCTGCGCGAAACGACGATGCCGCCCAGCGAGATCACCGCGATGTCGGTGGTGCCGCCGCCGATGTCGACAACCATGTTGCCGCCCGGCGTGCTGATGGGCAGGCCCGCGCCGATGGCGGCGGCCATCGTCTCCTCGATGGTGGCCGCCTCGCCCGCGCCCGCCGAGATCGCCGCCTGCCAGACCGCGCGCTTCTCCACCGAGGTGACGCCCGCGGGGACGCAGATCAGGACGCGCGGCTTGAAGGCGCGCCGCCGACCGCAGACCTTGGCGATCATGTAGGAGAGCATCTTCTCCGTGGTGGTGTAGTCGGCGATTACGCCGTCGCTCATCGGCCGGATGGCGACGATGTTGCCAGGGGTGCGCCCGAGCATGAGGCGCGCCTCCTCACCGACGGCCTTGACCTTCTTGGTGTTGCGGTCAATGGCGACCACGGACGGCTCCCGCAGGACGATGCCCTGGCCGCGCCGGTACACAAGAATGTTCGCGGTGCCCAGATCGACCCCGAGTTCGGGGATGAGGCTGAAGTTCAGGCGCAAAGCGAAAGGGTCTCCTTTTCGGAACGCCGTCCTTGCTCGTCCTCGCGCCAGATGTCGGCACCGATGCCTCGAAGTTTCTCGACGATGTTCTCGTAACCGCGCTCGACATGCTCGGTGCGGAAGACGCGAGTCTGTCCGTCCGCCGCCAGCGCCGCCACCAGAAGCGCGGCTCCCGCCCGCAGGTCGGTCGCCTCGACATCCGCCCCGGTGAGCCGATCCACCCCCGTCACCACTGCCGTCCGGCCGTCCGCCTCCACGCGGGCGCCCATCTTCGCCAGTTCCGTTAGGTAGCGGAAACGGCTCTCATAAACCGTGTCGGTGATAACGCTGGTGCCGGCGGCGAGGGTCAGAACCGCTGTGAAGGGCTGCTGGACATCGGTGGGGAAGCCCGGGTGCGGCGAAGCGATGACGCGCGTACCGCGCAGACGGGCGTCGCGGGGGAGGATGCGCACCCCTTCGGTTAGTTCCTCGGCGCGGATGCCGGCCTCACCCATCTTCATCAGCACCGGCCGCAGGTGTCCGGCGTTCGCCCCGCGCAGCAGGACATCGCCCCCTGTGATCGCCGCCATGCAGGCGAAGGTCCCGGCCTCGATTCGGTCGGGCATCACGCTGTATTCGCACCCCTCCAGCGCCAACACCCCCTCGATCGTAATCATGCCCGTGCCGTGCCCCGTAATCCGGGCGCCCATCTGCACGAGCATATTGCCCAGGTCCTCCACATCCGGCTCCTGGGCAGCGTTCTCAATGATGGTGGTACCCTCTGCGAGCGCGGCAGCCATCATAATGTTCATGGTCGCCCCGACTGACGGCAGGTCCAGGTAGATGGAGGTGCCCTGGAGGCCCCGCGGCGCTTCTGCGACCACCGCGCCATAGCGGACGTCGATCGAGGCGCCCAGGGCTTCAATACCTTTGATGTGCAGGTCGATAGCCCGCGCCCCGATGTTGCAGCCGCCGGGCTGCGGGATACGGGCGCGGTTCAGGCGAGCCAGCACCGGCCCCAGCACCCAGAACGAGGCTCGCATACGCGCCACCAGGTCTGCCGGGGCTTCATGGGTGGTAAGGCGGGTGGCGTCCACCGTCGCCGTGCGCCCGCCGTCCGAGAACGAAACGACAACGCCCAGGTGCCGCAGGACATCCGCCAGGGTCTGGATGTCGCTGATGCGCGGGACGTTGCGCAACACGGTCTTGCCGCGGGACGCAAGGATGGTCCCGGCCATCAGGGCTACGGCCGCGTTCTTGGAGCCGCTGACGAGGATCTCGCCCTCCAGGCGCCTGCCACCGACGACGACGATCCGCTGTCCGGACATCGTAGCCACCGAAGAAGATGAGGAGACGGAAGATATCGAAGAGGCTCCCGACATACTGGTGCTGCTACCCTCCCGGACCCGCTCTCCGCTCTGCTGCAACGACACGCTTAGTCCTCCCAATCCATCAAACCTGCTACTCTACAGTATCGGGGACCGGGGCAGGGAAAAACAGAGACGGGACCCGACACGGGAATTGCACCGAGGCGGTTCTCTCGGCCGAAAAAGCCCTCAGGACAGCCGAAGCACAAGGAGCCACAGTCAGTATATAGAGTAGGCAGACGCCTGTCAAGGTGGCGCTCACACGCTCCGCAGCGCTCTGTCACACGTCGAAGGTAAGACCGTCGAAGGCGACCTGGATACCGTGCGGCGCAGCGCGGGCCGTGAACTCGTCGTGCAGGAGCAGGCCCGTGTGGCAGATGTGCGTCAGGTAAAACGGAGCATCGGGCGCGAGCCCTCCCCCCGCCAGCAGCTCCTGGCGGAAGCAAACCGCCTCGTCGAAGTTCAGATGCCCGCAGTAGGGGTTGTCGGAGATGCCCCGGCCGCACTCTGCAATCACGGCATGCACCAGCACGCCCCGCAGGAACTCCCAGGTGCGCGGCGCGTACCATCCGGTGTCGGTAGCATACAGCAGGGTCCTCCCCGCCGCATCGCGCAGCAGGTAGTTCAGGGACAGTTCGTCTTCCTTGTGGTTCGCCTCGACCGGGGTGACCGTCAGGTGCCCGACGGCGTACTCGCGGAACGGCTCCAGGGGGCAGATCTCCAGCGGCGGGCGCTCGAAGAAGCCGGCCGTCTCCGCGGGTAGACGACGCAGCAGCGGTTCGGCGGCCCACAGACGCAGCGGCGCCTTCCGGCCAGGCGCAAAGTTGGGCGACAGATACTGAAGCTCGCGCGCGGCAAAATGGTCGTCGTGAGAGTGCGTAAACAGGAGATGTTCCAGCGCGCTCAGCCGTATCTGAGGGTAGGCGTGGACGTGGGCCAGAGTGTCCGGCGGCAGGTCGATCTTAACGGTGTCGTCGATCAGCACGGAGGCGCGGGTGCGGAGGTCCTTGCCGCGCCGTTGGTGCGCTTCCCGGCAGACGGCACACTCGCAGAACAGGGCAGGTAGCCCCTCCGCGGAACCGGTTCCCAGCACGAAGACTCTCATAGACGATCGTTCGCCCGCTCGCTGCGGTGCGAAGCACGCGCCGCGGTGGGCTTGATTATACCCCTGCCCGGCTCCACCCGCCGTTTCGAGTGCAAAAATCGCCAGCCGCCCGGGCGCCTGGCGGCAGCGAGGGCGCCCCCTATAGGCGCCCGTGTATAATCACGATACCGGGGACGACCCGGCCGCCCGCAATGTGCGGGGCGGCGGCGGTGGCCGATCCTGGCAGGAGACGCAGCTCGTGGCGAACCAGACCACTACCGAAGTAACGCCCCCGCCTCCGGGGGAATCCCCCCGGACGCCGCCCTCGGCAGTGGCGCAGACGATCGCGCGGGCCGCGCGGCGGGTGCGCCTTCGGCTCGCGCTCTACCACGGGGCGACTGGACTGCTGGTGGGTTCGGTCGTCAGCGGCGCCCTGGTTGGCCTACTGCGCGCAAACGTCTTCACTTCCGATGCCCTACCCGGCAGCGATGCGTTTCTCCTGCTCCCCCCCCTGGGGGGCGCGGTGCTGGGTGGCCTCGTCGGCGCGGCGCGGCGCGTCGATATGCTCGCGGTCGCGCGGCTGCTGGACGAGCGCCTGGACCTGAAGGAGCGGCTTTCCACCTCCTACGCCCTGCGCGACAGCGGCGCGCAGGACGCCTTCGTCCTGCGCCAGCGCGAGGACGCCGAGAGCCACGCCGGGGCGGCCGCCACCGCCGTGAACCGGGCCATCCCCCTCCGCCCCCTCCCGAAGCACGGCTACATCGCCCTGGGCCTCGCCCTTGCGGTCTTCCTGGGGTGGCTGCTCCCCACCCTCCCCGTGTTCCAGTCCCCGGCCCAGAAGGCGGAGAAGGCGGCCCTGAAGCGCGACGGCGAGCGGCTGGTGCGCATTGCCAAGGCGCTGGAGAAGTCGGCGGACGCGAAGAACCTGGATGGCACCCGGGCTGCCGCAAAGAAGATCGAGGAACTGGGCCAGGAGATGCAGCGTGGCAAGCTCCCCCGCCAGAAGGCGATGATGAAGCTGGCCAAGCTGACCGAGGAGATGAAGGCGCAGCAGCAGGCCATGGCCGCGCAGTCGTCGCCCCGGAGCCTGCCTGCCGCTGGACGCGACCTGGAAAAGGCGCTGGCCGCGGCGAACGCTCTGCCCAAGCCCGACGCCAACGAACAGGCGAACGGCAAGGACGACCTGAAGATGCCCCAGGCGGATGGTCAGCAGAACGGCCAGAAGAACTCCGACAAGGGGGTGAACGCACAGGCTGAGCAGGCGATCAAGAAGTCGCAGCAGGCGATGGCCCAGAACGATGTCCCGGGCCTGGCGGAGCAGTTATCGAAGCTTGCCGACCAGATCAGCCGCGGCGAACCGAAGGACCCGGCGGAGCGCGAGCGACTGAGCAAGCAGATGGAGGCGATGGCCAAAGCCCTGGAGAAGACCAGCCTCTCCCAGGCTTCGGAGCCGCTGAAGAAGGCGGCGGAGGCGCTGCGCCAGGGGCAGAACGCCGAGGCCGCCGAGCAGCTTCGGGAGGCGGCGCGCCGGGCGCAGGAGGGCGCGCGCCAGCAGCAGGACGCGGAGACCCTGCGCCAGAGTGCGGAAGCCCTGATGAACAGTGAGGGGGCGGAGTCCGAGCAGGGTCAGCCGTTCGAGGAGAACGGCGAGGGTATGGGCGAGGGCGACGCTTTCGACGGTGAAGGGAACGCCAAAGGAAGCCAGCAGGGTAACCGCCCCGGGCAGGGGCAGGGAAAGACGGCCAACGGCGACGGCCCGGGCGAGGGGAAGAACGGCATCGGCTCCGGCCACCAGGCCATCGGCACAAACCCGAAGCAGACCACAGAGGGCAGGGCGTACGCCGACCCCGAAGGCGCCAAGAGCGGCATGTACGACGGTAACTGGCGGGTCAACAAGGTCCGCGATGACAAGTTCGGGCGCGTGTACGCACCGGACGGTAAGACGCCCAACACGCGGGTGCAGGGCAAGCGCGGCGACAAGGGCAAGGAGAGCGTCTCCTACTTCCGGGGAACGCCGGACAAGGTGGATGCCTCCACCCCCTACTACGATGTCTACGAGCGCTACGCTCCCGCCGCGGAGAACGCGATAAACCGCGAGGACATCCCCGTGCAGTACCGGGACAATGTGCGCGCATACTTTAACTCGCTGCGCCCCTCCGCGTCCCCGGCGCAGGGCGGGAAGAAGCCGACCGGCAACAGCGGCGGCGCGAAAGCGGGAGGAGGCTAGCCTGTGCGACACCACCACCCCCGTCTGACGCCTCTCCTCCCTGCGCTCTCCGCGCTCGCCCTGCTGGCGGTCGCCACGACCACGGCGGCGCAGCAGCAGCAGCAGCAGCCACCGGCTAAAACGCCGAAAACCGGCACGCAGTCACCGGTCAGTGTGTCCGAAAAGCCGGCCCCGGCAAAACCCGCCGTAGTCCCCGAGGCGGGCGCCTACCACCCGGGAAAGCTCCTCGCTAACATCGAGCCGGCGATCGTTAACGAGTCGTCGGGCATTGCCGCGTCGCGGCGCAACCCGGGCGTCCTGTGGACCCACAACGACTCCGGAGACGGCGCCTACCTGTACGCCATCGACCGCCGGGGCAAGGGAGTGGGCGTCTACCTGGTGCGCTCCGCCGCCGCCGTGGACTGGGAGGATATCGCCTGGGGGCCCGGCCCGGACGGCAAGGGGAACTACCTGTACATCGGCGATGTCGGCGACTACTTCAAAAACCGGACCGACTGCTGCGTTTACCGCATCCCGGAGCCGAAGATCGGCGCGGACGGGCGCATCGGCACCAAAGCCGCGCCGCTGCTGACCGCGGAGCCGACCGTGCGCCTGGCGTACCGCTTCCCCGACGGCCACCATAACGTGGAGGCGCTGCTGGTCCACCCGAAGACCGGAATCATCTACCTGGTGACGAAGGACGAGAGCGGCACTTCGGGCGTGTACCGCTTCCCGAAGGAGACGGGCAACCACTTTACCCAGTACATGCTGGAGAAGGTGGGAACCCTGACCTTCGCCAACGAGACGCATCCGTTCCCTAATCTGGTGACCGGCGGCGATATCGCGCCGGACGGGCGGCGGGTCATCCTGCGGACGTACTTCGCGGCCTACGAGTGGCGCCTGCCGGACGGCGAAGACGACTTCGATGCGATCTGGCGTACCACTCCGGCCCTGGTGCCCGTCCCCTTCACCCAGCAGGGCGAGGCGATCTGCTACAGCGCGGACGGCAAATCGCTCCTAGCCACCAGCGAGAAGCGCCCCACCCCGCTGTACGAGATCCGCGGGAAGTAGGGCCGCACGCCGCCGGTTTTCGCGCTGCCGTCTGCGTGCCGTGGACTGAAGTCCCGGCTTCTGTGATTCAAGCCCGCCTCCGCGGGCTAACG
>CALEKU010000253.1 GCA_937902745.1 uncultured Armatimonadota bacterium | reverse complement strand
GGAAGTAGCCCATCGAGTTGTGCAGGCCCGCGCTCAAAAGGCGGCCGGCGTCGCCCGGGTCGTTCACGAACATCCGGCCGCGCTCGGCCACGTAGAATTCGTCCGGGAATACGTCGCAGAACCGCTCCCACGCCGCCAGGTGCGCGGCGCGCTCCGGCCCCTCGGCGCGCGGCACGAACCGGTCCGGGTCGGCCACCGACTTCGGGTCGTCGCCGGGCAGCAGGGCGTCCGGGCGCAGCTTGCGCCGGTGCGCGGCGTACTGCCGGTCCTTCCAGAGTACGAACACCTGCCCGCCGGTCGAGAACCCATTCGGCACCGGCAGGTTGTTGAAGCGCCACGCCACCTTCTTGCGCAGCGCCCGCGTATCGTCGCGCAGCTTCCGGCACGCCTCCACCACCGGCGGCGGCGTGTCCGCCGTCCCCTTCCCCGGCGCGGGCAGGGCGTCCCAGCGGGCGCGCAGCCGGGCCAGCGGCCCCACCGGGTTCGGCGCGTGGAGCGTTTCCCACACCGTCGCCAGGTAGCGCGGGCTGACCCTCGCCTCCTTCGCCACCGACGCCAGCGTGGCGTTCGGCGCCCCGAGCGCGGCGCGGTGGCGGTAGCGCCAGGCGGCCAGGAAGTAGTCGGCCAGGTCCGTGGGCTGCTTCCGGTAGAAGTCCACGATCCGCAGGACGCAGAACTTGTCGCGGTCCGTGATCGCCTGGACCGGGTGCGGGGCGAACGTGAGGCCGTTCGTGGTGAGCACCAGGTGGTCCGCCACGGTGCGCGCCGCTTCGGCGTACTTGCGCATCAGGGCGGGCGAAATGGTGAGGGACTCGCCGGTGTTGTCGAAGCCCTCCTGGTTGGCCGGGTCCACGGGGAATTCGCGGGCGGGCCGCAGGTCCACGCCGGTCAGGTCGCGCACGGTGTAGTCGTACTCGGCGTTGCTCAGGCGCCGCGCGGGCACGGGGCCGGGGTCGCCCGCGGTGCGCGCCGCCTCGTAGCGGCGCACGGCGCTGATCCAGGCGCCCACCGCGGCCCGGCGGGCATCCGAGGGCTGCTTGCCGAAGCCGGGCGGGGGCATGGTCTTCTCGGCCACGCGGTCGCGCACGAGGTACCAGTGGGGCAGGTCGCGCGTCACGGCGGCGAGGCCGTCCGGCGAGGCCAGGTCGAGCTGCGCCTCGGGGCTGTTTTTGCCGTGGCAGGGGGTGCAGTAGTCGCGCAGGAAGGGCTTGACCGTGGCGTGGAACTCGCGCTCCAGCCGCGCCCGCGCAGCGTCGGCCGGCGCGGGCTTCTTCCGCGGCGCCGCCGCGGTGCGCGCGGCGGTCCCGGCGGCGCCGAAGGCGATCAGGCCCGGCAGCAGCGCCAGCGCCGCCGCGGAACAAGCCCGCCCTCCCCGCCCGCTGTTTCGCGCCATCCCGCACCGCCCCCCGTGTCCGTGTAAAGCTTAACGGTACGCCGCGGCGGCCCGAAAAGCCTGCCCGCGGCGTGCGGTTTTTTCCACCCGGGAAGCGACCCGGGCCGCGCGGGCGGCCGTTTCAACTGTCTTCGTCCTCCTCGCTGTCACGGCTCCGCCGTGACGTAGAAAAGCCCGCCGGGCTTTTCGGTCGGTCGGCGGCGTCAACAATGCCGACGTATTTTTTATTGAAACTGCCAGGTGGGCTGTTCACGCAGGGGGCTGACGATTACTCGCGCTTGTACTCGCGCTTGAAGGTGTAGCGCATTACCCACCAATCGCCCTTACCGAGGGCACTGCCGCCCATCCCCCGGACAAACAGGATGCCCCACCCTGAATCGGAAATCACGGAAACAGGCTCATCTGTGGGCACACGACAACAGGAACCCGAGGCGACGACGGCGCGGAGCCTGCTCCCGTTCCATGAATCGATGGCTTCGGACGCCTCGCGAAGTGATGCCGAGTCGCGGCAGGCGATGGCGACGCCAGGCCGCCCGCCAGCGGCCACAAAGGATAGCGTGCCGATGGTGCCGGAGGGCAGAATCCCGCTCGTGGCAGGCCAGCGCGGCTTCGCGCCGTTCAGGGCGTCGGAGTCGGCGGCGGCCTTCGTGTACTCAGCGGGCAGTTCCGGGGCAGTCTTGAAGGAGCGAACGATGGGGGGAAGGGCGAAAAATAGAAACCAAATGGCCGTGAGGACGCCGCAAAGCCCGCGCCGACGGGCGCGGGCCGCCTGGTGCTGCGTGTGCAGTTCGCGGTGTCGCTCGTACCAATCCGGCCGATAGCCGCCCAATGCGCCGTCCCCCTACCCGCTTCGATAGGGGGATTGTACCGCCGGTTCGGGCGATTCATGGATAGATGACCGTCAAGAAATTGGATGGTCACCTCAGAACGGGCGCCTACTTACCTGGTCGTTGCCGGGCAGGCTTCAATCGGTTCGGCAGGTCCACCATCTCCGGGGCGTGCTGGAGGATGTTGGCAAGGTGCCACATCGCGATATAGCCGTCCGTGGCGGTGTGAACGCTGTGGGTCTGCTCGAACACTTTCTCGTCGTTCCTCCAGATCGCCACCCGGTAGGCGTCCCGCGGCCCGTCGTAGGAGGGCGGGATGGGGAAGATTTCGAGATCGTGGTAGGTCTCCGTGGGTTTCCCCTCGTACATAAAGGAGACCGTACGGCCTTTAATGATCGCCATTCCTCAAAGACTACCATGACGTCTCGCCCCTACCCGCTCCTCATCGCTGCGGCGGTTCTTCTCGGCCTTTCTTTCGCCGCCTGCTGCCTGGACGGCACCGCCCGCCGGGCAAAGGCCGACTCGGCGAACAAAGTCAGCCATAATGTCCCCGGCGAGTTCCAGAAGGCGTTTCTGGTCGCCTGGGAGGCACAAAGGAAAGACCCGCACCCTCCGTCGAGCAAGTCTCTGGATAACTACGCCGTGGAGATCATCCGGGAAAACAGCGTCTACCAGGTCTGGCTCCATCCCCGGCCGATGGAAACCCCTCTACCGGGCGGCGGGTCGGCCGTCAGACCGAAAGCGCGGGGCTACGCGTACAAAGTCGACGCCCGGAGCTTCAAGATCATCGCCTCCTGGGCCATTCTTTAGCGGGCGGTGATGTTCCGGAGAACCAGGTACGGGCTTTTCAGCATCTCGTTCCCGCACGCGCGCAGCAGATCGTCGGGCGAGGCGGTGAGGAGGTTGAGACCGTTGCCGTCGCCCACCGCCAGACGGCACCCGGAAGCCACGAACCAGTCCAGGACGGCCCGTTTCCGCTCCGCCGGTTCGGCATCCGTTACCTTCCATGGGCCCAGGCCCGTCAGGTTCACGTCCGCCGGGACGCCGCACGCAGGTAATTCGTCGTAGAACCAGACATCATCGAAGTCTGCCAGCCCGCCGTCGCGTACAAACCGCACGTAATCGCGTCCGCTCATGCACACGCAGTCGTCCAGGGGGCGCATCAGGATTCCCGAATCGTTGGGCACGAAATAGCGCTCATTGGCCCGCACCACCGCCGCGCCGCGCCCGCCATCGCTGAAACTCGTGACCGCGAAGGCCCGCTCGGCGAAGAAGTCGGCAGCCCCGCGGACAAAGTGGGTGAGGTCGGCGAAGGTCTGATTACCCGACCACGCCAGGCAGAGCCCTCCCACCTCCTCGACGACCATCTCATTGAGGTCTTCCTCGGCGCAAGCCATCATCGCCCCTTCTTCGCCCGCTTCGACAGGCCCGCGCGTGCGTGCGATAGTGTGAGAAACCCCTTGTCCATGAAGGAACACCATGCGTCAGGCTACCCGGTTTGGGAACGCCGTACGGAAACTGATCGTCGAGAACGACGATGCGTTGCTGGAAGAATGGCTGCTTGAGGAGGGCGGGTTCGATGCCGACCCGGGAGCCTTGCGGGAACTGGCCGCGTTTGTGCAGGACGCGACGTTTCTCAAAGCCCATAATTCCAGCGCCGTCCTCAAGTTCCTCGGCTTTGATTATGCCACGATGGACCCGGCTTCCCGGGAATATGTCGAGAAGGAGATCGTCCCGCTCCTTTCCCGAGCCTACGCGGAGTTCGAAGATTGGATGTCCTGGTACCTCATCTGCGATATGCTTGGACGCTACCTGGCAAACGATCTCGCGCTGTCAACGCTGATCCGTCTCAAGGGCACGGCACAAGATCAGCCGCGCTCTCTGGTACCCATGGGTCTGGGACTGCTGGTGCGAGAAGCATCGGACCGGGAGACCTCCCAACTCGCTCTCAGCGAGCTAAAGAGCCTGCTCAACGACCCCGCGGAAGAGGTTCGCGCAGAGGCCGTTCTCGCCCTCAAACAGGTTCGGAACAACGCGTCGTAGCTTCTGATGCCCTGGAGCAAGGCGGCGATCAACCAGGCAGCCCCCCGTTGTAGCTCACCAGGGTCATTCGGTTGTTTTCACGTCGCCCCCTGCCGCCGTGGGCGTGGTCGCCGTCGCATGCGTGCCGTCGAATGAATTCGCGGCTACCGGTTAAGAAGCCCGCCTCCGCGAGCGAAGCTCCGCGAGCGAAGCTCCGCTTCGTCGGTGCGGGCTACGGTACACGGTCATGGTTACGGCTTATCCGTAGCTGCATCTCTATCGACGGAGTCGGCGAAGGCCGACTTCTTAACATTAGCCGCGAATTCATTCGACGGCGGCAATGGGCTTCTGAACCCCTGGCCGCGAATTCATTCGACGGCGGCCGGTTTACGGCCGCCTCAGCCCCGCGGTTCCGGGGGCAGGGTGCCGACGCGCAGCAGGAGGAACGCGGTGCAGGCGGCGCCGACCAACGCCAGCGCCAGGGCGATCCGCGGGCGCCCGCCGAAGCCGCCCAGGCGCCACGCGGAGCCGGCGAGCGAGGACCA
>CALEKU010000252.1 GCA_937902745.1 uncultured Armatimonadota bacterium | reverse complement strand
GCCGTCGAATGCGTGCCGTCGAATGGCCGCCGGGTTGGTGCCGCGGCGACTATGCTATGGCACAAACGACGCCGGGGGCGGTTCCCTTTCGGGAACCGCCCCCGGCGGGACGAGCGGTGCGGGCGCTTGAGAGCGCCTGCGGCTTAGCCCTGAGCTTAGCCCTGGAGCTGCGCCGCGCGGTCGGTCTTCTCCCAGGAGAAGGCCGGGTTGCCGAAGTGGCCGTTGCGCGCGGTCTGGCGGAAGATCGGCTTGCGCAGGTCCAGCAGTTCGATGATGCCCTTGGGCGTCAGGTCGAACAGCGAGGACAGGCGGCGGCTGATCTCGCCGTCGGACACCTTACCGGTGCCGAAGGTCTCCACGCGCAGGGAGACTGGCTGCGCCACGCCGATCGCGTAAGCAAGCTGAATCTCGCACTTATCCGCAAGGCCAGCCGCAACCACGTTCTTCGCCAGGTAGCGCGCCACGTACGCCGCCGAGCGGTCCACCTTCGTCGGGTCCTTGCCCGAGAAGGCGCCGCCGCCATGTCGGGCGTAGCCGCCGTAGGTGTCAACGATGATCTTGCGACCGGTCAGACCGGTGTCACCGTGCGGTCCGCCGATGACGAAGCGGCCGGTCGGGTTGATGTGCTTCTTGATCTCGCTCTTAACGTACTGCGGGAACTCCGCCAGCACGGGCTGGAAGATCTGCTCGTTGACGATCGTCTTCACGTCGTCCAGCGTCAGGTGCTCCCGGTGCTGCGTGGAGAGCACGAGCGTGTCGATGTACTGCGGCTTGCCGTCCGGGCCGTAGGCGATGGTGACCTGCGACTTGGCATCCGGCCCGAGGCCGAGCTCCGGATGGTCGCGGCGCAGTTCCGCCTGCCGCTTGGTGAGACGGTGCGCGATGGCGATGGGCAGGGGCATCAGTTCCGGGGTCTCATTGACCGCGTAGCCGAACATAAGGCCCTGGTCGCCCGCGCCGCCGGTATCCACGCCCATGGCGATGTCGGGCGACTGCTTCTGGATGGCAAGGGTCACGCCGGCGGTCGTCCCATCGAAACCGAGCGCGGTGTCGTTGTAGCCGACCTCAAGGATCGTCTTACGGACCACATCCGCGATCTCGACGTACGTCTTGGTGGTCAGCTCCCCGGCGACCACGGCCAGGCCGTGGGTGAGCAGCGTCTCGATCGCGACACGGGAGTACGGGTCGTCCTTCAGGCAGGCATCCAGGATAGCGTCGGAGATCGCATCGGCGAGTTTGTCCGGGTGACCTTCCGTAACCGACTCGGAGGTAAATAACTGGATATCGTCGGGCATGTTGTTTCGATGGTTCCCTCTCAGAAAGTTCCGTCCGGAGCGAGACGCGACAGGCTGAGGACGAGCGCGCGTCAGGGGCCGGACAGGCACCGATGACGTGCGGCGTCTCCATAGCTCAGGTGAGAGGGTGCGGCGGCGGCAGGCACCGGGGCGAACGGCGCACGAGAGCGGGCGTGGCAGCCCACCTGCGGCGTGTTCGCACAGTGCCGACGGAGCGCGTTCCTCTTATCTTTGCGGGTACGGGCTGTGTCCTTTCAGCACACTGCCGCCCCGCCCGGAATTCGCACCTGCCGTTCCGAACGCCGTGGGCGCCCGGAGCGGTGGTTGTGGTGGCATCGTCGGGCCGGTCCCTCCGCCACTCTGGATAAGTATCGCTCGCAAACGGTCAATGGCTATCTTAACACACCTCACCCGCCCAGTCAACTCACGGACCGGGAAACGCCCGTCTGGCCCCCCTGTTTTTTCCGGGCGTTGCCCCCATCACGCAAAAATACCAGCATTTCGTGTTATAGTAAGTGACGGGCGTGCGTTACGCTATCTGCCTGTAGCGGCATCCGTGAAGCGCTATCGGTTTCAAACCGGCCATCGCCACCATTTGCATGACGGAGGAGAGAAACTCTATGCGGTCTTATAACTACCTCAAGGGAGGGTTGGCTGCCGTTGCCCTTCTCGGAATGACGCTTGGCGCCACGGCGGCGCACGCCGATATCGTGAACGGCAGCTTCGAAAGCGGCCTCTCCGGCTGGAGCGGGATCGGCAGCGTAAACACGTCGGTCCTCTTCACAGGCGGGGTCGATAGCTCCGGGCTGGGCCTCCACACGGCGCAAGACGGCCTCTGGATGGCGAACCTGAACGGCGACGGCGTGAACCGGAACCAGCTGGAATCGTTCCTCGGGCTGAGCAACGGTAACCTGGATACCCTTACGCCGCATACGGTGACGAACGGATCAGCCCTCAAGCAGACGTTTATGGCGTCCGCGGGCGACAGCATCTCGTTCTCGTGGAATTTCATCGCCAACGACTTCTACACCCCGGGTAGCGGTCTCAACGACTTCGCCTTCTTTTCCCTGGTGCCGAACAACCCGTCTTCCGGCGTCCTGTCAAGCATACAGAACGTGGGCAACTTCGGCTTCAGCGGGTGGCAGACCTTCACCTACACATTCACTGAGACCAACGAATACACCCTGGGCTTTGGCGTGGTAAACACCAGAGACGTGTTCTTCAACTCCACCCTGCTCATTGACAACGTCCAGTTCCATAGCACCGCCCCGCCGGCCGCCGTCCCGGAGCCGGGCGCGTATGCGACCGCGGGGATCTTCGGCGGTGCGCTCCTGGCAGGCATCCTCGTCGGCCGCCGCCGCAAGAAGGACGACGCGGAGCGCCTGATCGACGGCGCGGACGAGTCCGTGCTGGCGGTCTGACGCCCTGGCCGCTCGCCCGGCCGAGCCCCTGCCTCCCCGGCTCACGATGTGGTGAGTTTGGGAGGCAGGGGCTCGGTGTTTTCTTGCCGGACGGCGAGAAAACACAAAAAAGCAGGCCGGAGCGCACGCTGCTCGTGCGCTCCGGCCCGCTCCTGCTACCGGGGTGTGACGACCACCACGCCTACTCGGCGTCGCCCTCGCCCCCCGCGGGTGCCGCACCCTCCTCGGTTCCGCCCAGGTCCCCGCCCAGGGCTGCCGCCGCACGCGCAAGCGCGTCCAGCGCCCGCGGCTTGGCCTCGCCCGACTCGTCCAGACTCTCCAGGCCCAGTTCGTCCAGGCCAGCCGGCTCCAGGGTGAGCGAACGGCCGTCCGGCGACGTGACCTCCAGCGCACGGTACTGGGCAAGCCCCGTGCCGGCCGGGATGAGACGTCCGATGATGACATTCTCCTTCAGGCCGACTAGGTTGTCGCGCTTGCCGCGCACCGCCGCCTCCGTCAGGACGCGGGTGGTCTTCTGGAACGACGCCGCCGACAGGAACGACTCGGTCGCCAGACTCGCTTCGGTGATACCGAGCAGGACCGGGACGCTGATCGCGGGCTTGGAAGCCGCCTCGCGCGTCTCGATCTGCCGGTTGGCATCCTCCAGCGAGAACCGGTCCACGAGCTGCCCCTGCAGGAACTCGGTGTCGCCCGGATCCGCCACCTTCCGCTTGCGCAGCATCTGGCGGATGATGACCTCGATGTGCTTGTCGTTGATGTCGACGCCCTGCTGCTTGTAGACCGTCTGCACCTCGCGGACGAGGTACTCCTGAACGCCGCGCAGCCCCTGAAGCTCCAGGACCTTCTGCGGGTCCAGCGGGCCTTCGGTCAGGCGCTGGCCGGCCTCGACCTCCTGGCCCGGCTTGACCTTGAGCTCGCCGCGGTACGGAACGATGGTCTCCTTGCGCACCAGGATGGTCGGGATTCCCGCATCGCGCACCTTCCGGGCCTCGCGCTCGGTGAGCTGCTTGCCCGCCGGCACGATCACCTCGTCGGTGTCCGGGTGCTTGATGTCCTCGGCCGCGATCTCGTCCTTGATGTTCTTGGCGTCCTCCGCCACCTTCATGGGCGTGTGGATGACGACCTTGCGCAGACCCTCGGTAACGATGCCCGCGACCGTGCCACCGAACTCAGTGACAATGGCCTGGCCCTTGGGCTTGCGCGCCTCGAACAGCTCCACGACGCGCAGGAGGCCGCCCACCTGCTCTTCCGCAACCTTCAGAAGCTGCTGCACCTGCCGCTGCTTCTCCCGGTCGCTGCCCTCTTCCGAACCCAGGGACAGGCGGCCCTTCTCCTGGTCTTCGTAGATGAACTGGAGCGTGTTCATACGCTGCCGGCGGACGTTAGCAACACCCGTCAGCTGGTTCTGCGAGGCGACGCCTCCTGTGTGGAAGGTCCGCATCGTCAGCTGCGTGCCCGGCTCACCGATGGACTGCGCCGCGATGATGCCCACCGCCACACCGATCTCCACCAGCTTGCCCTTGGCCAGGTCGCGCCCGTAGCACTTGGCGCAGACGCCCTGGCGGGACTCGCAGGAGAGGACCGAGCGCAGCCCGACTCGGGTGACGCCCGCCTTCGGGATCTCCGCCGCCGCCTCGTCCGAGATGATCTCGTTCTTGGCGACGATGATCTCGCCGGTCTCCGGGTGGACGATGTCCTCCAGCGCCGTGCGGCCCTTGACGCGCTCCTCCAGCGTCTCGATCACATCGTTGCCGTCGCGGGCCTCCATCACCCAGATGCCCGCCTCGGTCCCGCAGTCATCCTCGCGGATGATCACGTCCTGCGCAACGTCCACCAGGCGGCGGGTCAGGTACCCGGCGTCGGCGGTACGCAGTGCCGTGTCGGCAAGCCCCTTGCGCGCCCCGTGGGTCGTCACGAAGTACTCCAGCGTGCCGAGCCCCTCGTGGAAGTTCGACTTCACCGGCAGCGAGTCGATGATGTTGCCGAACGGGTCCGCCATCAGGCCACGCATGCCCGAAAGCTGCGAGATCTGCTTCTTGGAACCGCGGGCGCCCGACGTCGTGATGATGTTGATCGGGTTGAACTGGTCGATATGCTTGACGATCTCGTCACCGATCTGCGCCGTGGCGTCGGTCCACAGCTTCAGAACCTGCTGCTTGCGCTCACCCGGCGAGATGAGACCGCGGCGGAACTGCTGGTTCACCTTGGCGACCGCATCCTCCGTGCGCTTCAGCATCTCGGCACGGGTGGGCGGCGACTGCATGTCGGTCAGCGAGAACGTGATGCCGGCCCGGCACGCCCACTTGAAGCCGAGCGCCTTCATCTCGTCGAGCAGGATCACCGTGCGCTCGTGGCCCACCGCGTCGTAGCAGTCGGCGATGAGGTTGGTCATCCCCTTCTTGTCCATGACGTGGTTGACGAAGCGCAGCGGCTCCGGAACGATCTCGTTGAAGATCAGGCGGCCCGCCGTAATGGCGATGGGCGCCTCGCCCGGCGCCGGCCGCACCGAGATGTACTCGTGCAGGTCCAGCAGGCCGTTGTCGTACGCCAGACGTGCATCGTCCGCCGAGGCGAACCGGTGGTAGGTGCCCAGCTTGAACGGTGCGATGTTCGCGCCCCGCTCCCGGATCGTCGCCAGCAGCGACTCCAGCACCACACCGCCCGCCGCCGCCAGCGTCTCCCCGCTCTCGCGGTCGCGCACCGGCGTCACGAGGACGCGCCCGATCAGGTCGTCGGTCAGCGCCTCTGCCCCGGCCGCCGGGTCCACCGTGTCGGCCTTGTCCATCGTCAGGAAGAAGCAGCCAAGGACAATGTCCTGCTGCGGCGAGACGATGGGCGAGCCGTCGGCGGGCGAGAACAGGTTGTGCGTCGAGAGCATCAGGATGCGCGCTTCCGCCTGCGCCGTGGCCGACAGCGGGATGTGTACCGCCATCTGGTCCCCGTCGAAGTCGGCGTTAAACGCCTTGCAGACGAGCGGGTGCAGCTGGATGGCCTTGCCGTCCACCAGCTTCGGCTCGAACGCCTGAATGCCGAGGCGGTGCAGGGTGGGCGCCCGGTTCAGCAGAACCGGATGCTCCTTGATGACCTCTTCCAGCGCGTCCCAGACCTCCGGGCGCATCTTGTCGATCATGCGCTTGGCCGTCTTGATGTTGCTGGTGTAGTTCTTCTCTACCAGCGTCTTCATCACGAACGGCTTGAAGAGCTCCAGCGCCATCTCCTTCGGGAGACCGCACTCGTGCAGCTTCAGCTCCGGGCCGACCACGATAACGGAGCGGCCGGAGTAGTCCACGCGCTTGCCCAGCAGGTTCTTGCGGAAGCGGCCTTCCTTACCCTTGAGCATGTCCGAGAGCGACTTGAGCGGGCGACCGTTCGACCCGGTCACGGGGCGGGTACGCCGTCCGTTGTCGATCAGGGCGTCCACGGCCTCCTGCAGGAGCCGCTTCTCGTGGTTGACGATGCTCTCGGGGGCGCGGATCTCGGTGATCTTCTTCAGCCGGTTGTTCCGGTTGATGATGCGCCGATACAGGTCGTTCAGGTCGGACGTGGCGAAGCGCCCGCCGTCGAGCTGCACCATCGGGCGCAGTTCCGGCGAGATCACCGGTACGCAGTCCAGAATCATCCACTCGGGGCGCGACTTGGACTCCAGGAACGCGTTCACGACCTCGATGCGCTTGATGGCGCGCAGCTTCTTGGGCCCCTGCGTCTCCTCGATCTCCTTGCGGAGCTGGCGCTGCAGGGCGTCCAGGTCGATCTCCTGGAGCAGCTTCTTGATCGCCGCGCCGCCCAGGCCCGCCTCCACGATGTCGCTCAGGGTCTCGTCCACGCGGCGCACGACCACGTCCAGCAGCCGCTCCACCGCGCGCCACTGGTCCTCGGTGATGAGCATCCGCTTTTCCAGGGTGCGCATCAGCTCCAGCGACGAGCGCAACTCCTCGGCGCGCTCAGCAGTATCGCGCTCCTCCTGCTTGATCCGTTCGTTGAGGATGCGCTCGCGCTCGGCGATCTCCTCCTCGGTGTAGGGGACGCGCTCCTCCTCGGCCTCCGGGTCCTCCAGCAGGGCATCCTGGTTCACGATGCGGCCCAGGGCGGTCTCGCGAGCGAACTCGTCGCGGTACTCGCGAATCGACTCGTCGCGGTCGTCCTCCAGGGCGGCAATCTCCTGCTCCACGGCCTCGCGGAAGCGATCCATGTTGTTCAGAGTGCGCCCCTTATCGACAGACGTGACGATGTAGCTGGCGAAGTACAGAACCTTCTCCAGCGGGCGCGGCGTCATGTCGAGCAGCAGGGCGAGGGGCGAGGGTACGCCCTTGAGGTACCAGATATGGCACACGGGCGAGGCCAGCTCGATGTGGCCCATGCGCTCGCGGCGCACCTTGGAGCGGGTGACTTCCACACCGCAGCGGTCGCAGATAATGCCCTTGAACTTGACCTTCTTGTAGCGCCCGCAGTGGCACTCCCAGTCCTTCTGGGGTCCGAAGATCTTCTCGCAGAACAGGCCGTCCCGCTCGGGCTTGAAGGTGCGGTAATTGATGGTCTCTGGCTTCTTGACCTCTCCGTAGGACCAGGCGCGGATCTGGTCCGGGGAGGCGATACCGATACGGATCTTATCGAACGTGCTTGCGTCGGCCATTTCTCACCTTTCGAGGCAGCACAAAACACCAGGCAGGCAAACAGGCCCGCCCGCCCTCTCCGCCGTTTTGTCGGCGGAGGGGGCGGGACAGGCGTAGGATACGTCGCTTATCCCAGACCGGGCAGCGGCTCTTCCGGCTCCAGACGCCGCAGGGCGGAGCGGCGGCGGGCCGCCTCGTCGTCCATGTAGTCCTCGTCCTTGTCCTTCAGGTCGATTTCGCTGCCCAGAGCATCCTCGACCGTCACCTTTAGACCGAGCGACTGAAGCTCGTTGACCAGAATCTTGAACGATTCGGGCACGCCCGGCTCCAGCATCGCATCGCCCTTGACGATGGACTCGTAGGTCTTCACACGCCCCACCACGTCGTCCGACTTGATGGTCAGGATCTCCTGGAGGGTGTAGGCCGCACCGTAGGCCTCCAGCGCCCAGACTTCCATCTCACCGAACCGCTGGCCGCCGAACTGCGCCTTACCGCCGAGCGGCTGCTGCGTGACCAGCGAGTAGGGGCCCGTCGAGCGGGCGTGGATCTTGTCGTCCACCAGGTGGGCCAGCTTCAACATATAGATCTTGCCCACCGTCACGGGCATGTTGAACGTCTCGCCCGTACGCCCGTCCCGAACATCGGTCTTGCAGGTGTCCTCGTGGAACCCGACCCGACGCCAGACACGGTCGCGGATCGCGTCCATCAGCGCGGCGTAGTCGTAGTCCGCGGGGACCGGCGGAATCTCTTCCTCCACCTCTTCCGCAGCCGCAGCCGCCTCGTCGCCCTCTTCCGCGCCCTCTGCAGACGCCGCATCCGTTGCCGGAGCCGGCGCCGCTTCCAGCCCTTCCAGGACGACCGGACCAGCAAGAATGCGCGAAACGCGCTCCAGCTCCCGGGCGTTGAGGTCCCTCAGAGCGGCCTCGACCGGCCCGAGGAGATCCTCGACCACCTGCTCCGCGTCGTCCTCCACCTCCGGAAGCTCAACGTTCAGCTTCAGGTCGCTCGTGACGTAGCGCGCCAGCATCTCGCGCCGCCGCTTCTGACCATAGCGGTGCATCTCTTTCAGGATCTCCGCCTCGGTGGAGCCCTCGAAGATCGGCTCTACGAACGAGACGCCGAGCTCCTTGGCCACGTACCCGAGGTGGGTCTCCATGATCTGCCCGATGTTCATGCGGCTCGGAACGCCGAGCGGGTTCAGCACGATGTCCACCGGGGTGCCATCCGGAAGGAACGGCATGTCCGCCTCGGGCAGGATCTTGGAGACGACCCCCTTGTTCCCGTGGCGTCCGGCCATCTTGTCGCCCTCCATGATCTGGCGCTTCTGGGCGACATAGACCCGCACGAGCTTGTTCACGCCCGCCTGCAGCTCGTCTCCGGGCAGCTTGTCCAGAGTCGGGCTGCCGCAGCGGTCGCAGGTGAGGCTGTCCGGCTTCTTGCTGAAGTTGTAGACCCAGTCGCACTGCGGGCAGCGGTACTTGTTGCGCGAGAAGACCTTGACGTCAACAACCTTGCCCTTCTCCCCGTGCGGGA
The DNA here is from genome assembly GCA_937902745.1 of uncultured Armatimonadota bacterium. Lineage (GTDB taxonomy): Bacteria > Armatimonadota > Armatimonadia > Armatimonadales > Armatimonadaceae > CALEKU01. The sequence goes on along the minus strand of CALEKU010000252.1, from coordinate 6,049 downwards.
GGCGCAGCGAGACGTCACGCGTCTCCTCGGCCTTCTTACCGAAGATGGCGATGATAAGCCGCTCCTCGGCGGTCAGTTCTCCCTGCCCCTTGGGCGCGACCTTACCCACCAGGATGTCGTCGGCGCGGACCTCCGCCCCGATCCGAATCACCCCGTCCTCGTCCAGGTCCTTCAGCGCGTCCTCACCCACGTTCGGGATGTCACGCGTCATCTCTTCCGGACCCAGCTTGGTGTCGCGGGCCTCCAACTCGTACTTCTCGATATGGATCGACGTAAACACATCGTCCTTCACGAGCCGCCGGCTGAGCAGGATGGCGTCCTCGTAGTTGTAGCCGTTCCAGGGCATGAACGCGACCAGCACGTTCTGGCCCAGCGCCAGCTCGCCGCCGTCGGTGCAGGGACCGTCGGCGATTACCTGGCCCTGGCGTACACGCTGCCCGTTGTCCACGATCGGCCGCTGCGTGATGCAGGTGGCCTGGTTGGAGCGGATCATGTTCAGCAGCGGGTAGCGGTCGATGCGCCCATCGGTCGACTCGATCACGATCTCCTCAGCCGTGACCTTGCGCACGCGGCCGCCGCGCTTGGCGATAATCACCGCGCCGGAGTCCTGCGCGGCCCGCTTCTCGATACCGGTCTTCACCAGCGGCGCGTCCGGGCGCAGCGTCGGCACCGCCTGGCGCTGCATGTTCGCGCCCATCAGAGCGCGGTTGGCGTCGTCGTTCTCCAGGAACGGAATCATGGCCGTCGCCACGGACACGAGCTGCTGCGGCGCGACGTCCATGTAGTCGATCTGCGACGCCGGGATGATCGGGTACTCGTTGTTGTGGCGCACCTGCACCATCGCATCAACGAAGGTGCCATCCTCGTTCAGGCGCACGCTGGCCGGGGCGATCCGGTAGTGGTGCTCGTTGTCGGCGGGCACCCAGTCGATCTCGCCGGTGACCTTCCCCTCCTTCACCCGCTGGTACGGCGTCTCCAGGAAGCCAAACTGGTCCACGCGCGCATGCACCGCCATCGAGCCGATCAGACCGATGTTCGGCCCTTCCGGCGTCTCGATGGGGCAGATGCGCCCGTAGTGCGAGTGGTGGACGTCGCGCACTTCCAGCTTCGCGGACTGGCGGGAAAGACCGCCCGGCCCGAGCGCGGACAGACGCCGCTTGTGCGTCAACTCCGCCAGCGGGTTGGTCTGGTCCATGAACTGCGAGAGCTGCGACGAGCCGAAGAACGACTTGATCGCCGCGGAGATCGGCTTCACCGAGAGCACCACCTGGGGGATGATGTTCTCCGTGTCCAGGGAGGTCATGCGCTCCTTGGCGACCTTCTCCATGCGCAGGAAGCCCATGCGCAGCTGCGAGTAGAGCAGCTCGCCGACCGAGCGGACCCGCTTGTTCTCCAGGTGGTCGATGTCGTCCGTGGTGTAGCGCAGGCGCTCCGCCTCGGAAACGTCCTCGGCGTTCGTGTTGACCCGCGCCAGACCGTGGATGTACTCGATGATGGCGACCAGGTCGTCCTTGGTGACCGTACGCACCGACAGCGGCAGGTTGACGCCCAGCTTCTTGTTCAGCTTGTGCCGGCCGACCTTGGCCAGGTCGTAGCGGCGGCTGTCGAAGAACATCGACTGCACCAGCGAGCGCGCCGACTCGGGCGTCGCCGGGTCACCGGGGCGAATCTTGTGGTAGATGTCCAGGAGCGCGGTGTCGCGGTCCACGACCTTCGGGTCTTCCATCTCCAGCGTCGCCGCGATGTGCCGGCTGACCTCAAGCACCTCCAGCGAGCCTAGCGCCAGGGAGGTGATCTTGCGGGCCGTCTCCTTGTCGATCTTGCCGTAGGCCGGGACCAGCGTCTTGCCGTTCTCGTCCACGATGTCGGCCACCGCGTAGCGGCCCACCAGCGCGTCCGGGTCCTCCGCATGGATATCGATGCTCACGCGGCGGCCGAAGCGCTCCAGGATCTCGGCGTCGGTCTCGCAGGGCACGGACTCGACCTGCACCAGCGCCTTCTCCAGACGGACCGCATCCTCGCCGCCGAGCGCCCTCTGGGCGGCCCGGAAGCGGTCAGGGGTCACAACCTCGCCCGCCTCCAGCAGCACCTCGCCCGTCACGGGGTCGATGACAGGCGCGGCGACCTTCTTGCCGACGAGCTCGCGGAAGTAGACCTCGAACTCACCCTGGGGACATGCCACGTCAAAGGCGTGCAGAGCCCGCAGGAGCGTGGTGATGGCGAACTTCTTGTTCTGCCCAATACGAACGGTGATGGCGTCCGAAGAGTCGGTCTCAATATCGACCCACGGCCCCTCGGAAGGGATGAGCGTGGCGAAGAACTGCCAGTTCAGCGTCAGGTCGAGCTGATCCCGGAAGTAGATGCCCGCCGAGCGCGACAACTGCGACACCACAACCCGCTCCGCCCCATTGACGACGAAGGTACCCTTCTCCGTCATAAGAGGCAGATCCCCCAGATAAACCTCGGACTCGATGACCTCCTGGCCGCCGATCAGGCGCACACGCGCCTTGATGGGCACCTCGAAGGTGACATCACGCGAGCGGCACTGTTCCAGCGTATACTTAGGCTCACCCAGCGTGAAGTCGATCAGTTCGATACCGGTGGAACCGGTAAAATCGTAAATAGGAGAGAAGGAGGCGAACAGTTCGTTCAGGCCCTCTTCCAGAAACCAGCGGTACGAATTGAGCTGAAGTTCAACGAGGTTGGGGATGGCAATGGCGTGGTTGGCACGCTTGGTAGTGTGCTGAATTTCCATACAGGCTTTGACCCCTCCTGGCAGACGACAAGACGCGCCCCGGACCTTTTAGCCGGCTCGTCCGAAGCGCTCTCACCGCCCGTACGCCGTGTGCGAACCGAATGCACATCCGGCGCGGCAACGCCGCCTGGCTGGACACCGACAGGGCGAACGGTGACCTTATAGCCATGTGGCACGAACTATTACGTTACCACTGCGACCCTTTACTGTCAACAACGGCGGCATATTTTCTTACGAAATTCCGGCGGCGAAGTTCCCGAAACGTAGAAAACCGTGCTACAAGGCACGAATATTGCGGGGGCGGCGCCGAACGACCTGTGCGCGGGCGCTGCGGCACGGCCTGCCCCTCTTGTCCCGGGAAAGGGCCTCTGGTATAATGAGGAGACGCCGACCGGGCCTCTACGCCCGTACTCACGGCTCCGGTTCCACCCGAACGGACTACCCGCCCACCGTTAGCTTTCATCAAGAGACTCCGGCGACTACCGCCCCGCACTGCGGGGCTTTTCGTTTATCGCCCGGCCCGGTGGCCCGCTTGCATCGAACGCCACCCACCCTACCCGACGGGGAAGCCACCGGGCGCCAAGAGAGGATTCGCGGAACATGGCCGAGGACATCATCCTGACCCCCGCCGGCAAACAGAAGCTGGACGAAGAGTTGCGCCACCTGCGCGAAGAGGAGATGCCGGCACTGGCGGAACGTATCCGCCAGGCGCGCGCGCTGGGAGACCTGTCCGAGAACTTCGACTACCAGGACGCCAAGCGACAACAGGGATTTGTCGCCGGGCGCATCGCAGACCTCCAGGCCATGCTGGACCGCGCCAAGATCGTGGAGGCGGCCAACGGCAACGAGACCGTAGGCATGGGCTCCGTGGTGCGGCTGCGCGACCTGGAGTTCGGCGACGAGTTCGCCTATACCATCGTCGGCGCCAATGAGGCCGATCCCCTGAACGACAAAATCTCTCCCCAGTCCCCCGTGGGCAAGGCCATTATGGGCAAGGGCAAGGGAGACAAGGTCGTCGTAGACACCCCCGGCGGCAAGGCCACTTACGAGATCGCCGCCATCGAATAGCAGCGGTGACGCCGGGACGCGGCGCGCGCGCAGGGAGGCGAACGCAGCATGGATCGAGGAGCGACCGCCGCTGTTATCTTACTCGCCCTGCTGGTCTTCAGCGGCCTGTACCTGGGCTGGCAGCGTGCCCTGCGCGCCGCCGGCCCGGTCGCGCCCTCCCCTGCGGCTACAGCATCGCCCGCCGCACCGCCCGCGCCGGGAGTCCCTCCCCCCGCCCCACAGCCGACACCCCGCCTGGTGTATCCGGATACCACAGGCGTCACCAGCGCGACAAAGCCGCAGATACCGGAGCGCGCCGATGATCTCTGGCTCTTCGACAACGCCGTGATCGCCACCGAGAACCCGCAGGATCTGGCCATCTGGGAGACGGAAAGCCTGCGCCCGAACGTGGGGGTGCCGGACGGGGTGACCCGCAACTCCGAGGGCCATACTCCCGGCCAGAGGCGCCTGCTGCTCTCCGGTCAGATCGTCCAGCTGCCCCGCCTGGCGCGCGTCGAGCCGCTGACCTCACAGGAAACTCTGGTGCAGGTGCGCGTCCGCGACGGCGAAAAGGCGGGCGCCGTGGGCTGGGTCAGCCGCTATAAGCTCTATTACAACCGGAGTGGCCGGCTGGAGCCCGTTTACCCCGTGCAGCTCCGTTAGCGACCGCCCTACCCCGCTCTGCGCGCCCTTACTGCTGCCCCAGGTACTCCCGGCACACCGCCTCGCAGCGAGCGCCGTACGGCTCGCCGAAGTGGTTCCAGTGGTTCAGCAGATGGTACAACTGGTGGAGCGCCCGCCGTCGCGGATAGCCCGCGTCCAGCGGCCACGCCTCGTGATAACGCTCTACGAAGCCAGAGGGAAAGCCGCCGAAGAGTTCGACATAGGCGATCTCCATCTCGCGGTGGCCGTAGTAGGCCGCGGGGTCGAAGAGGACGGGCACATCGCCGGCAGCGCAGAGGAAGTTCCCGCTCCACAGGTCCCCGTGCAGCAGCGACACCTCCTCGGGCAGCCCCTCCAGCAGGTCGTCCAACCGCTCTACGACGCCCATTAGCAGCCGCTCGCGCTCAGGTGTCATCCGCCCCTTCTTTCGCGCCCAGCCGATCTGCGGGAGCAGGCGGCAGTCCCGGTAAAACTCCGCCCATTTCGTGGACCGGGGAAGGTTGATCTGGGGCATTATGCCGAGGTAGCCGTCCGCGTCGAAGCCGTAGGGCGAGAGGCGCTCGCCGCGCCCTGTGCGCGCCGTGCCCCGGTGCAGCGCGGCCAGTCCCTCCGCGAACCGCGCGGTGAAGGCTTCGGGGTCTTTCGGGGGCACGGGCGCGCGATACTCCAGCGCCAGGAAGTTTGCGCCCGCGGCCACCTCGCCCGGCACGTCCAGCGCCCACGGCGCGGCGCTTCGCAGGGCGGCCAGACCCGCGGCCTCGGCGGCGAACATGCCGGGGGGTGGGTCGTCGTGCCACTTCACGAACACCGACTCGCCGGACGGCATCTGCACCCGCGCCGCGTGGTGGATCATGCCGCCGCCGAGCGGAGTGACGAAGGCAGGCGCAGCCCCACCGAAGGCATCCGACAGCCCCGCAGCGACCGCCTCGGGGAGCAAAAGTAAACCAGGACCGCCGCTCACACCCCGTGCTCGCGGCGAATGTGCGCCAGTAGTGCGTCGCACGCGGCGTCGATCAGGGCGTACACCCCCTCGAACCCGCCGGTATAGTACGGGTCGGGCACCTCGGTTTCGCCCAGGTCCGGCGCGAAGGAGAGCAGCGGCGCGACATGCGCCCGCCCCTGCTTCATCGCCCGCACCGCGCTCAGATTGGCCTCGTCCATCGTCAGGACGTAGTCAAAGTCTTCCAGGTCCCGCGCCCGAATCTGCCGGGCGCACATCCCCTCGTAGGAGATGCGGTACTGGTCGAGCAGGCGGCGCGTCCCGTGGTGCGGCGGCTCGCCCGCGTGCCAGTGACCGGTCCCTGCGCTGTCCACCTCTATCTGCTCCGCCAGCCCTGCCTCCCGGACCTTGTGCCGAAAAACAGCCTCGGCCATGGGTGATCGGCAGATGTTCCCCAGGCAGATAAACAGTACACGGATCATGGGTTTATTGTATCGTGAGCGCATGTGTGGGGGATGTGGCGGTGGTGCGGCGGGGCGTTCTTGTGGTGGTTGGCCGCCTTTGGCCACCGTGGGTTTGTTTCCGTGCGCGTGCCGCCGTGGACTGAAGTCCCGGCTTCTGTGATTCAAGCCCGCCTCCGCGAG
>CALEKU010000251.1 GCA_937902745.1 uncultured Armatimonadota bacterium | reverse complement strand
GCCGCCAGCGCCTCGTCGCGGGCGCGGGCCGCCTCCTGCTCGGCCTGCTTGCGGTCGGTGATGTCCTGGAGCGTGCCCGCAAGCCGCGTGACGGCGCCGCTGTCCGGGTCGTGTCGGGGCCGCACCATCACCTGGACCCAGCGCACGGAGCCGTCGCGCAGCGCCCACGGCACATCCATCGTGCCGGCCTCCCCGGACTCCGCCACCCGAGTGGTGAGTTCGTCAACGCGGGCCCGGTCCTCCAGGGAAAGGTGCCCGACCAGGGCGGCGTAGCTCGGCGTCCCGTCCGCAGGGTCCAGCTCCAGCAGACGGTACATTTCGGCGGAGCATTCGACGCGGCGGGCGGTCAGGTCCATCTCCCACGAGCCGATGCGCGCCACCGCCTGCGCCTCGGCCAGGCGTGCCTCGCTGGAGCGCAGCGCCTCCAGCGCCTGACGGCTGTCGGTGATATCCTCGCTGGTGCCGACATACGACGCCGGCCGGCCATCCTCGCCCAGGACCGGGGCGATGCGGACCCGGGCCCAGCGCACGACGCCCCGCGGCGTCAGGAAGCGCAGTTCAACGGCCCACTCCTCGCCCGTCGCCACGCACTGCCGCCACCCGGCCAGCACACGCTCCCGGTCGTCGGGGTGGACCGTCTGTATCCAGTCGTAGTTTGCGCTCTCCTCCTGAGTCCGGCCGGTGTCCCGCTCCCAGCGGCGGTTGACATAGAGGGTGCGATTGTTGGTAGGGTCCAGCTCGAAGATGACATAGGGAAAGGCGTGGACCAGCGAGCGGAACCGCTCCTCGCTTCGGCGCAGCGCCTCCTCGGCCTGCTTGCGCGCGGTGATGTCCGAGGCGACACACATGAAACCGGTGACCACGCCCGCCTCGTTGCTCAGGGCGGTCAGCGACAGGTGCGCGGGAAACCGGCTGCCGTCCTTGCGCACCATAGTGCACTCACGCCCCTCGCCCCCGGCGACCAGGACGTTAGCGGCGGTCAGCGTCCCGAAGTCCGGCGTCTCCTGCCACCCCATCACCCCGGAAAGCTCGCGGATGCGCCGGTCTAACTCGCCGGAGTCGTGAAATCGGGCGGGGGTTACCCGCCCGACGACCTCCGCAGCACAGTAGCCCAGCATCCGCTCCGCGGCCGGGTTGAACAGCGTGATGATCCCCCGTACGTCCGTTGCGATCACCGCCTGCGGCGTGGCGGCGACCACGGCGCACGCCACCGCAGGGTCGAATGTTGCGGCAGCGGCGGCAGCAGCCGCGTTCCATCCCGCGGTGACCGTATCGGGCGTCGGTGCTCCGGCAGTGCCGGGCCTGTTGGTTTCCAGCATCGTCTCTTTCCCGGATTCCCGGCCCGCGCGGGGCGGCGGCGCCTCCGGTCGGCGGCGTCAGTCGCTTCGGTTGCTCAGGTTGGGGACTCGGGGGCGCGTAGCCCCGGACGCGCCCTACTCCGGGCTATTCCCTTCGCAACTTCCCTGCCGCGCCGGGGCCGCGCGCTCAATACGTAGATTTATTCTACGCAATTACGTTTCTATACGTAGTGGATGCGCTCCGTTCACGGGTACACAGCGCGCGCGCGTGGCGCGGTGCGCCGTGGTCAGGTCAGGGGCAGCCGGAGAAAGACCGTGGCGCCAGCGCCGCCCGGCTCCGACTCGATCTGCAGCGTCCCTCCTGCCACCTCGGCCCGCTCGCGCATGCCCACCAAGCCCAGGCGCCCCGAACGTGCCGCCGCCGCCGGGTCGAAGCCGGGACCGTCGTCCTCCACGATCGCCCGCAGCAGACCGCTCCCGTCCTGCAGCGTCACCGAAACGCGCCGCGCTCCGCCCGGCACCGCGTACTTGGCCGCGTTCGTCAGCGCCTCCTGCACTACCCGGTACACCGTCGTCTCGATCTCCGGAGGCAGGCGCTCGTGCGGCATCGCCACGCTCTCAAAGGCGACGGGCACGCCTGTGCGCGCGCTCCACTCCTCGCAGTAGGCGCGCAGCGCCGCCTCCAGCCCCAGGTCGTCCAGCGCGGTGGGCCGCAGCTCCACCGCCAGCCGGTGCACCTCCCGCGCCATAGCGTCCGCCACCGCCTTGAGGTCCGCCAGCTCCGCGGCGAACTCCGGGCGGGCGCCCTCCAGCGCCCCAATCGCCAGGCCGAACGCCGCGATAAGCTGCCCCATCTCGTCGTGCAACTCTCGCGAGATGCGCCGCCGCTCCTCCTCCTGCGCCGCCACCAACCGCGCTGCCAGCGCCCGCCGCTCGGACGCCTCCCGCGCCTGCCCCTCCAGCGACTGCGAGAGCGCCGCCAGCGCGCCCGATAGCTCCCGGGTGCGCGCCTCCAATGCGCCTGTGCGCGCCGCCACCCGCGCCTCCAGCGCCTCGTTCGCCCGCCGCAGCGCCTCCTCCAACTGCTCGCGGTCGGTCACATCGCGCAGCACCTTGCCGAAGCCGCGCAGCGCGTGCGTCTCCCGGTCGTAGAGCGGCACCAGAACGCCGCTGGCGAAGAAGCGCACGCCGCCCTTCTTGAGGTGCCAGCGCTCGTCCTCCGCCCGCCCCTCCCGCAGGGCGGTCGCCTGCTCCCGCTCCGGCACACCGGCCGCCCGGTCCTCCGGGGTGAAGAAGAAGTCCGGATGGGCGCGGCTTTCGGCGCGCGCCTCCTCCTCGGTCCAGCCCAGCACATGCTCGGCCCCGTGGCTCCAGCGCACCACGCGCCGCTGCGGGTCGGTGAAGATCATGGCGAAGTCGCGGGCGCTGTCCACCAGGAGGCTGAGGTCTTCGTCCGCCGCCGGGGAGCGCGGGGCCGGGGGGCGGCGCGAGGCGGCATCGCCCGGCGGGGCGTTCGCATAGTCGGCGTCCATGCCCTCTTTCATACCCGCTTCCGCCCCGCCCCGTCGCGAAATCCGCCCGGCGGCACGGAACCTGCAGACAAAGCGTTTGCGGGACCGTGCACACGCGCCTGCGAGCGCACGCGCGCGTACGCCCGCCTTCAATGACGAAGACACACTTGAGGAGAATTCTGACGTATGGACTCTCGGGAGCCCCGTCCCGGCGCTTTGCCGGAGTGCGGTCCGACGGAGTGCCCGACCTGCGGGATGGCGCTGTGCGCCGCGGAGCGCCGGCAGACCACGCTGTTTGTGAATGGCCGCCAGTTTACGGCGGTGACACGCTTGTGCCCGCACTGCCGGGCATTGCTCGGCCGCTACATCGGGCCGGTCCCGCTGGCCGATCCTGCCGCCGCCGCCGGGGACACCCGCGTCGGAAGCGGCGGCGCCGGGCGTGGCCTGCGTCCTCTGCCGCGCGCGGTGCAGGAGGCGGTCTTCGCGGCGGCGGAGAAGCGGCGCTAGCCCGCGCGCCGCACGCGGCGCCGGGAGGAGTGCGAGGAGGACCACGACCACCGATGCCCGCCTACAAGATCACGTACCACTTCGCGGTGGCGTCCGGCGACCTGACGCAGGTCGTGGAGACCGGCCTGGAGTTCCCCTCCGACGAGGACGCCGAGGCGTACGCCCTGGCGAACCTGGCGCGGCCGGCCTTCCCGATCACGGCGGTGAACCAGCGGATGATCCTGAACAGCCGCAACATCACCCACGCCAGCCTGCACCGCGACCTCGCGCGCTCCGCCGCGCCCCGGCCCGCTCCGGCCGTGGGGCTTCCCCCGCCCCGCCGCCCGCGCGGGTTCTGAAGCGCGGCGTCCA
>CALEKU010000250.1 GCA_937902745.1 uncultured Armatimonadota bacterium | reverse complement strand
CTTCATGAGAATCAGGACGAATCGTAATGAGGACAAATCGTATCGTACGATGGGTCGCCAGTTTGCCATGGCTGCGTGATGCCGGGCAGACCCTCTGCGTACGGCTCGAAGCCCGAACGATCCAGGCGGTTCAAGCGCACATCAAAAGGAGAGAATTTCCCGAGGCTATCCCTTTACTGGAGCGGCATGTCGCGCGCCGCCCCTACTCGGGGTGGGGGCACCACTTTCTGGGCTTCTGCTACCTGGGCGTACGCCAATGGCGTCAGGCGGAGGAGGTTTTGACGATCACCACGATGCTTTGTCCGCACGCCGCCGCCGCCTGGGGCGATCTGGGTTACGCCCGACTCAGGCAACGGGACTTCGAAGGCGCCATCGCCGCGTTGAGCCAGGCGATACAAAAGGACCCCCTCCATGTGAAGAACCGCCACTTCCTGGTAAAAGCCCTCACCTTAGCAGGACGGCACGAAGAAGCCAGCGGCCACCTTGCCTTTATTCTGAAGCAGGACGCCAGCAGCGCTCAGGCGAAGGTGGATCTGATCGCCTCGCTTGAGGACCAGGAACGTTGGGACGCGCTGGGAATTCTGTACAAGCACAGAGGCGATTTCCTCAATCAGGCAGCCGGGGCGGAGGCCGGTGGGATACCCGTAGTTTCCAGGCCCTGACGGAAAGCACTGTTTCGCAGTGACCGCAAATATGAACTACACGACGCTGCGCTGGGACGCCGAAAGCGCCTGACGGGTATCACCAAAGGTCATGGTTCCGGTATGAAAGCAGCCAGGCGGGGGCAGTGGTATCGCCTGAGTTGCCAGCGTAAATTGCGGAGGGGGTGGCCTTGTTGTCCGAGACACTTCACGCTCAGGAGGTCCTGAATCAGCTTCACTATTCTGACCTGGTGGACGTCGCCTTCTCCCACACGGGCGACACCCTGGTCCTGGAGTTCACCTGCGGCGGTTTTGCCGGGGGCGAAGACAAGACGATCCGGCTCGAAATGACGGGGGTGTACTTCGTAAAGGTCGTGAGAAACACGAACGAAAGCCCCCTGGTGTTTGAGGCGCGGGCACTCGAAACGATGGACCGCGAGGGCGCGAATGCCCTTCTGCGCCGGGAGCAGTCGGACATTGCCCTGAAGGAACAGGACGGCGATACGTTCGTCCTGGTGCGCCTTTCCGGAGGGATCGAGATGCTTTCCCTCGCCGCGCACGCCCGGTTTATCTTCCGGGACGAGAAGCACGTCACCCTGCCCTGAGCCCCCATCTCCCCTCCGCACCGCGCTGCTCCTGCCCGTTATCCTCCTGCCCGTGGCTTCCGGTATGGCATAATGCCGTTGAGTGCCGCAGCGCGCCGGGTCGAGAGGCCCTTTTGTGTGCGTCGGCTGGGAGAGACAAGCGATATGCAGATTCGACGGAGGGGGCAGAGTAGTCTTCTGGCGGCTGTGGGAATCGGGGCGGCGGCGCTGCTGAACCTGGGTGCATCGGGAGGCGGGGCGTCCCTGGCAGCGGCGGCGCAGCAGCAGGGGCCGTTGGTGCTGGAGGCGGAGAAGCCGGCACACCAGAAGGGCTCTACAGGGCAGGATAAGAAGGCCGGCGCCTCCGGGGGGGAGGTGCTGGGGAGGGACTTCGGCTCGAAGGCTGGGGACTACGCCGAGTACGAACTGAACGTCGAGCGGGCGCTGGAACCCGCCTATGTCAGTATCCGGTACGCGCGCCAGTTCGCCGGGGCCGGGCGCTTTGAGGTGGCGGTGGACGGCACGCCGGTCGGTTTTCTAGAGTACCAGCAGACGGGCGGTTGGGGCGACCGCGCCGACCAGTTCCGCGTAGCCGTCCTCAAACTCCCACGCCTCGATGCCGGGAAGCACACCCTGCGCCTCACGGTGGCTGGCAGGGAGCCGGCGAAAGGAGCAGAAGCGGTGGTGAAGACGGGCGGATCGGAAGCGGCGGTGGCGGCTGTGTCCCCGGTGGTCCGGGCGGGTGAGCGGAACGATAAGAACTCCGTGGGACATGGGCGGAACGTCGCGCTGTACACCGGCGCCCCGTCGCGCTTCTTCTTCGCCACGCACGAACTCGGAAACATCTTCAGCGCGGCGGATGGCGGCACGGTGCTGTGGCATCCCGACCATGTGCGCGTGTCGCCGGAGGTCATGCCCACCGCCCCGACCAACATCAACCTCGATACCGTCACCGTGAGTTCCGAGCCGCCTGCGGAGGGAGCAGATACGGCTGCTGCCGCCGCCAATACCGCCGCGACAGGCAGCGCCGTGACGCAGACGCGGGACGTATGCGTGACCGAGAAGGACGTGATCGTCTCCCGGATTCGCTTTGTCAATAAGGGGGATGCCCCGGCTACCGCCACCCTGGAGGTCCGCGGCGACTGCCGCGAGTCGTTCGACTGGCGCGGCGGCAAGGGCGGCCAGAAGGTGACCCGCCTCGGGGAGGACGGGACCGTCACCCTCGTGGACCGGAACGTCTTCCCGGAGGTTATGCCCGCGGGGCTGTTCATGGTCATCGGCGGCAGCCAGAAGCCGCAGGCGCTCGGGTCCACGGCGCAGGGGGAGTACACCCTGACCTACGCGGTGAGCGTCCCGGCGCGCGGCGAGGCGACCTTGACGCTGGCCTGCGCGGTAGCCCGCGACGAGAAGGCAGCGCGGCAGAATCTGGCGGCGACTCTGCGAGCGAAAGACCCCATCGCTGACAACCGTCGGGCGTGGGAAGCGTTCTACCGGAAAGACGTCCCCTCGTTTGCCTGCTCCGACCCGAAGCTGACCGAACTCTACGACTTCCGCTGGTTCCTGCTCCGGTTCTCCACAGCGGGCGGCGACCTGGGTCTGTTCCGCTACCCGGTGGTGCTGGAGGGGCGGCAGGCGTTCCAGACCTATTGCTGCTACAGCGCACCGTTCATGGCGTTCGATCGCAACTGGATGGCGGACCCGAAGGCGGGCTGGGGCCACATCGCCAGCATGGTCCACGCCGCCTACGACGACGGCCGATTCCCCTGGTACGCGTCCCCGCGCACCAACGATGTCCCCCTGAACCACGCGAGCAAGACCGGGATGTCGCTGCTTCCCTGGACCCTGTGGCGCTGGTACCAGATTCACGGCGATCGGAAGCGGATCGAGCCCCTGTACCCCGGCATGGCCAAGAACGTCCGCTGGTGGATCGCGGACCGGGACCCGGACAGCAACGGTCTGTTCTCCATCGATCACCAGTTGGAAACGGGCATGGATGACCTGTTCCGCCGCTGGAAGACGAAAAATCCCGCCCGCTACGAGGCCGTGGACGCCACAGTCTATGCCTACCTGAACCTGCGGGCGGTGGCGCACCTGGCGCGCGAACTGGGCCGGGCGGACGACGCCCGCGCCTTCGATGCGTACGCCGAGAAGAGCAAGCAGGCGCTTCTGACCGTCTCCTGGGACCCGAAGCAGGCACGGTTCCTGGACCGCAACCCGGACACGGGCGAGATGGCGGACTACAACTCCATCTGCACGTTCTACCCCCTGATGACCGACGTGATGGGCGCCGAGCACCTGCCTCTGGTCCGGAACTACCTGCTGAACGAGAAGGAGTACTGGACCGCGCACCCGATTCCGGCGCTTTCGCAGACCGACCCGGACTTCGACCCGGTGAAGGGCTACTGGCGCGGGCCGTCCTGGCCCGCCGCGACCTCGCACGTGATCGAGGGGTTCGCCACCACCGCCAAGCGGTTGGACCGCTCGCTGCTGCCGGAGGCGGCGGAGCTGTTCCGGCGCGCGGCGGCCAATCACCTCCAGCCCCGCGCGGACTTCTACGAGCGCTACAATCCGTTTGACGGCCGCGGCCTGAGCAACTTCCGCGACTATATGCACTCCTGGTGGATTGACATCTACATCCGCCACGTCGCGGGCCTGATGCTGGAGGACGACGGCTCCCTGACGATCGACCCGCTGCCGCTTGACCTGGAGAGCTACGCCCTGCGGAACGTCCCGGTGCGCGGCCACAAGATCGACGTCCTGTACAACGACCCGCAGGCCGGCCCGGGCCTCACTGTGCTGCGCGACGGCAAGCCGCTTGCGCGGAAGCCGGACTTCAAGCCCGGCGGCGCCCCGCTGAAGGTCGCCCTGCCCCGGTAAGGCCCCAATCAGGAGAACTGCTATGGATACGCGCTGTTTCCGCCCCGCGTCCGCACGGCACTTGCTGCTGGCGCTACTTCTGCTGCTGCTCATGGCCTGCTCGGTTACCGCTGGCGCCGCGGCGGATAGCGCGAAAGGAGACGCCCCCGTGACGAAAACCGTCTCGAACGACGCGCCGCTCGCCGGTTGGGAGGCGTGGTCCCCCCGCACGGAGATTGCGCCGCGGACGGACAACGACAACCGCGGTGGCCGGAGCGGCGGCCCCGCCCTTCGCATCGCCTCGGGCGGCAATCCCGCGGCCTATGGCGGATGGCGCAAGCGCATCGAAACGGTCACGCCCGGGAAGACCTATCGGTTCACCGCGTGGTACCGCACGAGGGACGTTCCCCAGAAGCAGCTTTCCGTCGCCGCGCGGCTGGACTGGCTGACCGAGAAGGGGCAGCGCGCCCGCCCGCCGGACTACGCCGCCGAGGCCGCGCAACAGGGCGAATGGACCCGCGTGGAGTACGTCGCTGTCGCGCCGGAGAACGCCCGCAGCGTCCTGATCGAGCTTTCCCTGGCCTGGGCCGCGAGCGGCACGGTCTGGTGGGACGACGTTACCCTGACGGAGGTCGCGCCCGCCCCGGGCCGGACGGTGCGGGTGGCGACGGTCTACCTGCGCCCGCGCGGCACCGGCACGCCGGAGCGGGCGGTGGCGGCCTTTCAGAAGGTGGTGGAGGACGCCGCCGACGCCGGGCAGCGCTTCGATCTGGTCTGCCTGTCGGAGGCGATCACGATGCAGGGCACCGGTAAGACATACGCCGACGTCGCCGAGCCGGTCCCGGGGCCGACGCTGAAGACGCTGGGCGAACTGGCCCGGAGGCTCCGCGCGTATGTGGTCGCCGGCATCATCGAGCGCGACGGCGCGACGCTCTACAACACGGCTTTGCTTATCGGGCGGGACGGGAGCCTGGTCGGGAAGTACCGCAAGACCCATCTGCCGCGTGAGGAGGTGGAGGGCGGCCTGACGCCCGGCGATTCGTATCCCGTGTTCGACACGGACTTCGGACGCCTCGGCCTGCTGATCTGCTGGGACGTGCAGTTCCCCGAGCCGGCCCGCGCGCTCGCGCTGCAGGGGGCGGAGATGATCGCGCTCCCCATCGCGGGCGGCAGCGACATCCTCACTCGCGCCCGGGCGATCGAGAACCACCTGTTCCTGGTGTCTTCCAGCTACGATATGCGCTCGTTCGTGGTGGACCCGACCGGGGGCGTCCTCGCTGAGGCGACCACGGACCGGCCGTTCGCCCTCGCGGAGATAAACCTGGACCGCCCCATCCTCCAGCCCTGGCTGGGCGACATGAAGCCGCGCACCTGGAAGGAGCGGCGCCCCGACCTCCCCGTGGAGCCGGCGAAGGCGCCCTGATTCAGGCGCGTTCCAAATCGACCGTTCCGCGCAGGATGCGGGCGCACGGGAGGAAGCCCGCCCGCTGGAGGGTGCGCCGGGAAACGACGTTCCCGACATTGCAGCGGGCGGCGGGGCGGCGCCCGGCCTCGTAGCAGGCGCGTTTGGCCTCCTGCACCAGGTAGCTGCCGATGCCCCGGCCGCGGAAGTCCTCGTTGACCTCCATGTAAACGTCGCCGTAGGGTGGGTTGTAGTGGCTCAGGAACCCCGCCTTACCGACTTCGCGGCCGTCGCTCGCCTCCGCCACCACGTCCTCGCGCCGGTGCTGGAGCGAGGAGTCGGGCTCCTCCACCGCGACCCGTCGGAAGGTGATTCCCTCCGGCGCCGGCAGAGCCGTCGCGCCCGCGTCCTCGAACAGGAGCGTATCGCTGGTGAGGGAGTCGGCCCGGCAGACGTCGAAGAGCATCAGGGTGAGCAGGCGGTCATTGGTCTGCGCCCGGACCTGAGTCGCCCCGGTGGCCACCAGCAGCGCCCGGAACAGCGGCAAGGCGGCCGCCCGGTGTTCCGGCGTGAGGTAGAACTCGGTCACGACCTCGCGCCCCTGCGTGTCGTAGTCGCCCACGCTGCCGTAGCCCGCGACCCGGCCGCCCCGCGTGATGCGGTACAGGCGCGTGAACCCGCGCACGTGGTGGGCGTCGTGGACGATCTGGCAGTTCATCTCCTGCCGGTACAGGTCGCGCAGCCGCAGAAGGTCCCCCTCCAGGGAGTCCGCGGAAACAGCGATGTCGTCACGATCCTTCGGCGGCAGAATCATCGGGAGGCCCAAGGCACACACGTGCGGGGAGTCTCGCTTACTCGCCCTCGGGCTCCCAGCGAATGTCGTCGAAGCGGGCGAGTCGGGTGTAGAAACCGAGGCGCGCGGTGCCCGTTCGTCCGCCGGCGGCGCCGCTCCCCCCCACGACCACGAAGTCCACGATCTCCAGCCCCTTCTGCGCCTCATAGTAGTCCTGGTCGTCACGGCCCACGGGGAACCAGACGTCCGGGCGGTGGAGAAGGGCGAGGATGTCGGCGTGCAGTTGCACCGACGCCGGAAGCGAGGCGACACCCGTGGGAACGACCTCGCGTGTGTGGGTGGCGAGAACCGGCACGGCGAAGTGCTCCGCCGTCTCCTTCAGGGCAGGGACGATGTGGCGCAGCGCGCGACGGCGCCCCTCGGGCGAAACGCCCAGCGTCTCCAGCGGGTCCACGACGACCAGGCCCAGTCCCATCGTCGCGGCGAGGTGGGCGCAGCGCTCCTGAAGTTCCGCCGGCCCCATCCCCCGGTCGTCCGTTACAAATACGGGAGCCCTGGAAAGCCGCTCCGCAGCCTGTGTCAGACGTTCCCACTCCTCCGGCCCGCGCAGACGCCCCTGCGACAGCGCGTGCGGGTCCACCCGAGCCTCGGCGCAGAGCATCCGGTGGGCGACCTGCGCCTGCGATGCCCCGAAGGAGACGAAAATCACCGCCCTACCCCCGGCGTCCGCCTCGGCTCTGCCGACCTTGCGGGCGACATTCTGGACGAAGGTAGAGAGTCCGGAGGAGCCGGCGCCCGCCAGGACTGTGAGTTGCCCCGACTGGAGTCCGCCCAGAAGCGCGTCCACGTCGCGGAAGCCAGTCGCGATGCCGGTCAGTTCCACGCTCTCCGCGGCCGGAGGCTCGGCGGCAAACGGGGCGCGGGCGGCGGTGGGCGACCAGAAACCTTCGTACTCGGCAACCTGCGCCGCATTGTCCATCGACCGACGGATGATCTCCCTGAGGGACGCCAGCGGGACCTCCGTGGCCTCATCTTTACTCGACTGCATCGTGTCCTCCCCGCTGATTATACGGGATGGTTCCCCCTTTCACCGGACAGCGAGGCTATCTTTGTGAAACTTCGGCGAACCGGAGGACGCGGGGCATGGCCGGGTAGGAGTCGTCGGAAAGACGCTCGCGCCGTATCTCCTGACCGTTGCGGATGGTGACACGGTAGGTGACTACACGGAAGCCGGTCGCGGCGGCGCTTCGGGCGAAGCGGCGCGCGGACGTGTCCGCAGGCACCCGGCGCACCACCGGCGCCGGGCTCTCCACAGACAGCACACGACTCCGGAGCGCGTACTGCGCCTCGGGCGCCTGTTTCCCCCACAACTCCACCCGCAGCGTGTCGCCCCCGGCGCCGTCCGCCTTCGCCGCCACCCGCACCGGGAACGGGTACGGGTTCACGAACCGCAGGTCGATGTTCGGATAGGCCACCGCGGCGTCCCGCCCCGGCGCGGCATAGTGCGGCGCGAAGACGTGGTGGTGCCGCTCCGTGACCTCCATGCCCGCCAGGAGCGCGGCGTTGTAGAGCGTGGTGGATGTCTGACAGACGCCGCCGCCGAAGGCAGGAACGAGTTCCCCGTCAAACGACACCGGAGCCTTGACATACCCCGCGTCCGCCGACCACGAGTTCACCCGCCGATTGAACGAGAACGTGCCTCCGGGCGGAATCACCGCGCCGTCCAGCGCCCGGGCGGCCAGCAGGGCGTTATGCCGCTGGCCACCCGAGCGTCCCTCCAGGCGCGTGGCGAAGCCCGAAAGCCGCACCTCCGGGTCCGGCATCCGCGCCAGGAACGTCAGCCCAAACGCGGCCACTGAGAGCAGCACAAACGCCGGGAGGACCGTGGTCAGGGCTCCGCCCGCTGCGGCTCTCATGGCTTCACCTCCAGGCGCCCCGTGGCGGACTCCGCGCGTACCGAGGCGTCGTACATGCCCTCGACATGCGTCGGGAGCGCGTGAGAGGTCCCGGGCGTCTGAGCGCGCAGGTTATACTCCAGTACATGCGTCCCGGCGGGCAGCCGGCGCGCGAAGAAGGCGATGCGGTCGTCGCGAACCTCCACGTGGTCATACCAGAACGACCACGATTCCACGTCCTGATCGGCCGTGCCCCGCTCGGTCACCTCCGCCCCGGACGGGAACGCGTCCTCAATCAGTACGTAGCTCGCATCGCGTGGGACGGTCAGCTTGACGCGCACTCGCAGCCGGTCGCCCTGCCGGAAGACCCCGTTTGGCACGGGCTCTGTTGCCAGCCGCCACAGGCCATCGTCGCCGACCTTGCGGGGCAGCACACGCACCACCTCCCGCTCGACCTTAATCCCGTTCGGGAGCGTGAGCGCCGCCAACTCCCCGCCCGCCGGAGCCGCAACGGTCTGCCGCAGCGCCCCGGAGTAGAAGACTGTGCCGCTGCCGGATGTCCGCACCACCTCCACCTGGTTCGGCCCCGCCTTCAGCCTGTCGGCCGGCAGGGACAGGGTGATCTCCGGCTCGCCCTGCGAGTCGGCCGCCAGGTCGATCGAGCGCACCACCTGGTTGTTGACGCGCACCTCCAGGGTGCCGTTCGGGTCGGCGCTCTCGCCCGGGCGGTGGCGCAGATAGTCGCAGAAGGCCACCAGCACCCAGGCCGTGTCGCGTGTGTTGCCGAACCAGGAGTCCGTGCGGCTCTGCATCAGCCAGCGCAGAACCGACGGGATGCGCCGATCTTCGGGCTCCACCGCCATCAGGGCACGCAGTCCCAGGGCCGTCGCCATGCGGTCGCTGCCGTGCGCCCAGTGCCCGGCGTCCACCTTCCAGGAGGTCAGGCGCCCTTCCACCGCCGCGCGCCGCTGGAGCGCGTTGTACGCCGGCCGGTGATCCTCGCCCAGCCGCCGGGCCAGCAGCACCAGATACGCCAGCGCGTCCGGCGGCAGTTTGTCCAGGTCCAGCCCCGTCCGCACCGCGCTGTAGCGGAACGGCGCACGCAGCAGGTTGGTCTTGGAGTCGTCGTACCCCGCTTCCGCCAGCGCGTAGAGGACGAACGGGCGCACGGCCGCCGGGGCGGACTTCGACAGCTTCTCCGCCGCCTCGACGCCGCGCCGGATGAGCCCCTCGTCCACCGGGTAGCCCTGTGCCTTCGCCGCAGACAGCCCCACCAGGACGTAGGCCGTCATAAAGGCGTCGTCGCTGTCGTTCTGCCACCAGCCCCAGCCGCCGGTCCCGTGCTGGAGGCGTGCCAGCCGCGCCACGCCGTCGCGCACCAGACGCGGCAGGTCCTCCACCCGGTTCGCGGGCACGGCGCCCAACCGCTCCGCCAGCAGGGTCGGATAGAAGCGGCTCATGGTCTGCTCGGTGCAGCCATACGGGAAGTCGATCAGGTAGTCCAGGCTCCCCACCAGCGCGCCGCGCAGGGACGGCGTGACCCGGAGGGTCAGCCGCGTCTCCGCGGGCGCCGCGTTCTCGTCCAGCCGCAGCACCGCCGGCCCTTCCCCGCCCTCGCCGCCGGTTGCCCCCGCGAACGTGGCGAAGTCGGTGCGCCCGTAGGCGCGCAGCGGAAGGCTCTGCTCGATTCCGTCGGTGTACTGCGTTCCGCCGCTGCCGCCTTTCTGCGGCGTCCAGGCGGTGACGCGTACGGATGCCGTCCCACCACTCGCCGCAGCGGAGACGACGACGGGCCACTCCGCGCGGCCGATGCCCCCCGCCGGCACGGTGAGCGTCCGGGTGTCCTTGCCCTCCACGGTCAGCGCCGTGGCGAGGAGGCGCACCAGGACGGTCTGCTCACGCCCGGTCTCGTTATGAACGAGCGCAAGCAGGCGCGAGCGGTCGCCGCCCGTGAGGAAGCGCGGCGCCTCCAGGCGCACAAAGAAGGGCTTGGTGGAAACGACCTTGGAGACACCATAGCCGACCGCGGTATCGTCGGAAACGGCCTGGACGGTCGCTCGCCAGGTGGTCAGGTTGTCCGGCAGCGTCACGGAGACGGTCGCGCGACCGCTCGCGTCCGTGCGCTGGTCCGGCTTCCAGTCCGCAGTGTCGCGGAAGCGGCGGCGCGCGGCGATCTGCGGCTCCGACTTGTCCATATCCCCCAGGTACTCCACCGCGAACGAGTACGACGTGCTCACCTCCTGCGAGCGGCGCGGGTAGAACGTACGCCGGAGCGCCTTCGGGTCGTCGGCACGCAGGGCGTAGATGGACTCATCTACTACGGAAAGGGAGAAGTCCGCGCTCACGGGCCGGCCCGTGGCGGCGTCCTTTGTCTCCACGACGTAGGTCACTGTGTCACCCGGGCCGTACCGGTCGCCGCCCGTGGGAGTGGCAGTGACGGTCAACTCGCGAGCAGCCAGGGCGACGCGCAGCGGGGCAGTATTCGAGGCGAACTTCTTGTCGCGCACGTAGCAGCCTGACAGGAAGACATTCGGCCCCCAGCCCGCCCGCACCGGCACCTCCACCACCGTACTGCGCTTCTTGATCGGCACGGCGATGGTGCGGTAGATCCGCTCGCCCTCCACCGTCAGCAGAACCGTCTGCCCCGTGCGCGCCGTGTTTACCAGCACGCGCGCGGTCTCGCCGGGCGCGTACTCCCGCTTGTCGGTCAGCAGAGCGAGGTCGCCATAGTCAGTATCCAGGTCTTCCCCAGCGTCTCCGGTCACCCACAGATCGCTCTCCGCCGCGACCGCCCGCCCGCCCGGGTCCCGGGTGGTCGCTGTCAGGACCAGGTCCCCCGCGCGCGGCGGGGTGACGTGCAGCAGAGCGCGCCCGTCGGGGCCGGTGCGCGCGGTCTGCCCTCCCCCCGTGCCGACCGGGGTCGTGGTGGTCTTCTCAGTCTTCGGGTCCCACTTCTGGTACGCGGCGCTCAGAGTCACGGGCGCGTCCGGCACGGGCCGGCCGTCCAGGTCCCGCACGACCACGAACACCTCGGCCGGCTTTCCGGGCGCCGCGACATACCCCTCAGGCTCGACGCGAACGAATCGCTCCCCGGCAGTGACGCGCACGCTGCCCTCGTTCTGCACCAGGCGCTGCGACTCGTCCTCCACCTCAGCGGTCAGGCGCAGCACCTCCGCCTGCGGCGCCGCGCGCCCCTCCTCTCCATCGTCTTCTGCCTGCCCGCCCGAGCGCGGGGCGACCGAGGGGAGGCGAATCACCGCACGGCCGTCCGCGCCCAGCGTCACCTCACCGCTGCCGACCATCTCGCCGTAGTAGGCCCCGTACTCGCCCTGGGCGTACTCGCGCAGCGTGTCGTCGTCCAGGTCATCGCCGTAGAGCGCGGACCAGTCGGCGTCCTTGAAGGCGCTCCAGCGCACCTTCGCCCCCGCGACCGGCGTCCCGAAGTAATAGGCCGCCTCCACGGTCATCTCCACCGTGTCGCCACGGAGGTAGCCCGGCTTTGCGGGCGTGACGGTGACGGTAAACTCCGGCTTCTTGTAGGACGCCACGGGGACATCCCGAGTGTGCTTCTCGCCCCCGATGTCCGCAATCAGGCTGTAGGTGCCGGTGGTCCCCTCAGGACTGAGTTCGACGGCGCCCCAGAACGTGCCCGCGTTCCCCGTGGTGCGCGTCATCCGCAGCACCAGCGCGCCGGTGGGGTCGCGCATCTCCAGCGTCACCGGGACGCCGCGGGGGATACCGTAGGAGCGCGCGCCGTCCGCGCCCTCACGGCGCAGACGGGCGATGCCCTTGAACTGGATCGTGTCACCGGGCCGGTAAACGGTACGGTCGGTGACGGTGTGCAGCACGTAGCGCCCGCTGCCGTCCCCCCACCAGTAGCCGGCGCGATCCACCACCGCCTCGTCCTGCCCATGGGTCGCCACGATCACGGTAGCGTCCGCCCCGCCCCCGGACGACGGGGGCAGGCGCAGCGTCGCCAGACCACTGGTATCTGCTGTCGCCCGGTCCAAGCGCCGCCCGTTGCGGTAGGCGCGCACCTCGGCACCAGCGACCGGAGTGCCCCGGCGCAGGTGGACCGCGTAGGCCAGCACCTCGTCGCGGGAGCGCTTGGTCACCACCGCCATGTCCGTCACCAGAAGGTAGCTGCACGCGGACTTGCCGCCGTGCGTGAACTGCGCCAGATACAGCCCCGGCTTCGCGCGGGCCACATCCAGGGGGATGCGGTTGTGGTAAAAGCCCTCACGGTCCACGTACTGGATCGGTACGGTGGTCTTTGCCACCAGTTCCGGGGCATCCGCCACGCCTGCGGGCGGGTTCAGAATCACCTTGGGCACCGCGGTCGCCGGCCCGTCGTAGGTGTAGTCAAGGCGCTGGAGCGCCTCAGCGGCATCGGCGCGCTTCAGGACTTCCGAGGCGCGGGTGCGCCAGACGGTGACCTGTAGTTCCGGCCGGACGCCCGCCTTCTCGGACACGTAGCCGCGCACGGGCAGGATCGGCTTCTCGTCGGTGGCGAACGCCTTCTGCCGCTGACCGATGTTGATATCGGGCTCCGTGCGCTTCAGGCGGATCGTGGCCGTGGCCGTCTGCGACTCCGCCACGGTGACCTTGCCGCTGACCGCCTCGTGCCACTTCGACGAGGCCGTAATGGCATACAGACCGGCCGGCACCCGGCGCAGGGTGAAGCGGCCCTCGGCGTCGGTGCGGGCGCGTCGGCGCGCCCCTCCGGCGCCGAGCGGGGTCAGATACACGTCACAGTCCGGCAACGGCTTGCCACCCTCCGCCCGCACCGTGACCCCGGCCACGGTGCCGCGCGGGGTCTCCGACGCAATGAGGTAGGCGAGCGAGAGCCCGACCAGAAGCAGCGCCAGGAGCGTCAGCCCGATCGGCCGCCGCTCCGCCGGGGGCGCAGGAGCGTGCAGGGTGGTACCTGTCGGGGTCACGTCACGCCCCCTTCTGCTGCCGCGGGTCGCTCCCCGCCGCCGTTCCCAGGCGGGACGTTCCCAGAACCGCCGCAGCGACCACCGCCATCAGGCCGATCAGCCAGCGGATCTTCTCCACGCGCGTCGGGTCGTCGTCTGGCAGCACGCGCCCGGTGAACTGGCACAGGGCCAGCCCCGCCGCGAGCGCCAGAAGCCCGGCCAGAAGCGACGGGCCGCCGGCCTCCGGCTCGCGGGCGAGCGCGGCGCCGAGCGCCAGGCCAATCAGCAGCGCGGCCAGGCTCTTCGGACCAAACAGGAGGAGAACCGCCCCGGGCGCGGCGAGCGCCAGCAGACCGCAAAGTGCCAGGGTGAGGAGCGGCACCGCCCCCCGCAGGCGAACCGGGAGCGCGGCAGCAAGCGCCGGGAACGCCGCCCCGACCACAATACCGAACAGCGCGTACTGATCCGTGAGGGTCACTCCGCGCAACTCGCTGTCCCACCGCGTTACGAAGAGCCGCCAGAGCAGCAGAAGCGTCCCGAACAGCAGCAGGGCGAGCGCGGGCGGGCCGAGCGGCCGCTCCTCGCCATCCGCCGCCTCCTTGCTGAGGCCCGGCGCCAGGGCGAACGTCGCCGGCAGGGCGACGAACAGCGACAGGACGAAGAGCGCCGCCCCCACCCCCTGAAGCGCCTGGACCGCCGCCAGGAAACCGGCAGTCACCAGCACCACCGGCAGCAGCGGCACGGCGAACGAGCGTCCCGCCGGGTTCGCGCTCCCCGGCTCTTCGCGCAGCAGGGCCAGCGCCACCGGCCACAGGAGCAGTCCTCCCGCCCCCACCGCCAGAAACCGCAGGTCGCCCAGCACACGGGCGGAGAGCAGGGCCAGCCCGAGACCACCCGCCAGCACGAGTGCGAGAAGCGGTGTGAGGCGTCCCGCTCCCGTGGGAGTGCGCCCGCCCGAGGGTAGCGTCACCCCGGCGACGATCAGCGCCCCGAATGCCGCGAAGGCGGTCAGCGAGCCGCTCCAGGTCAGCTTCGCCAGTTCAGGCGTCAGGGGATCACGGAAGACGCCCAGCATGGCCGCGGCGGCAAGCGTGGTCGTCAGCCCCGCGCCGTACACCAGGCGCAGACCGTCCAGGCCATCGCGCCGCTCCTCGGGCAGTCCCAGGTAGAGGGGAAACGCTGCACAGAACCAACCGATAGCCACGCCCGCCAGGCCGTCCAGGACCGATGCCCGCAGCAGAAAAAGCGCCGCGGCCACTACGGCCGTCCCCATGCCGAGCGCCGAAGCGAAGGCGACGGCAGCCGGGGCGGATGGGGAGGCACCGCCCTCCGTCCCGGTCATGCGGCGGCGACCGAAGCCGCCGGCCAGCAGCGAGGCCAGAGCGCCCAGCACGATACCGTACGCCAGGTGCTGCCCGTACGAGAAGACGGGCCCCGCTTTGACCAGCGCGAGCAGAAACAGGACAGCAGGGACATACCCCGCCGCCCGCCACAGCCGGGGATCGACGGAGGGCGCGGGGGGACGGACCGCGGCGGCGGCGCCCGCGGCCTGGCCGGGCAGGAAACGGCACAGATACACCAGTATCCCGACCAGCAGTGATGCTCCAAGCAGACCCCGATCCATAAGAACGCCCTCCGTCGTGCGAAAACTTGGGGAAGTACTGGAAGTACTTTTATTTAGAAAGCCGCCACAGCACGGCGCTTCAGAATTGTGACGAACTACGCCCGCGCTGGCGCACGCTGACAGTATTGTCCCCGTTTCTTCGGCCTCCGGCACGTAACCTGGAACCTTGAGCATGTCCGAAGTGTCAGTGTTGCTAGCTCGCCATACAACGCCGCACGCGCTTTCCATGTCGGCCCGTATCCACCCAGTGTTCTCCCCGGCATGAAGCGGCGTAGTAACGATAAGATGGGAGTGTCGTCTGGCTTCCCAGCCGAAGGCTCCAGGCCCTGAAGGGACCGCCCATCGTCCCGCCCCTTCCCGCGTCCCGGCGTCTCCCGCGCCGCAGGGGCCGTGGCTAATGTCTGATTGAGGACAGAAGTCCGGAGGAACGCCAATCGCTCGCCCGCGCCGGGCAAATATCCGTTTGCAAACCCAATAAAACCGTGCAAGGTTAGCCCCGCCCCGCGCGACTACGGTCTGACGGCGCGGGATAGACCACGGCGCGGAAGAGACACACGTGGACGAAGACCTCCTGATCGACAGTCTGGCCGAAGGGATCGACTCCGCAGGGACCGCGTCAGAAGACGACGCCCCGGGGGACCCGGAGGCCCTTCTCAGTCCCGAAACGCTGGCCGGGGAACGCGACCGGCTGGTGCGGGTTTGTCTGCGATTCACCGGCGGGAATATGGACCTCGCCGAGGATCTGGCGCAGGAGGCTCTGATCGAGGCGCTGCGGAGCACCGGCTCTCTCCGAGACCGCGGCGCGTGGCGCGCCTGGCTCTCCGGTATCGCCCGCAACGTCTGCCTGCGCTGGGCACGGCGGCACTCAAGCGAGCAGGAGCGGGTCATCCGTATGCCCGACCTGTACAGCGGCGACGCGGAAGGCCCCACGCACCCCCACCCCGCCCCCTCCGGCTCCTCACTCTACACCCCGAACGGCACGATTATCCTGGTCGCCCCGGGGGAACTCGACACGGCTCTGGAGCGGGAGGAGGCGGCGCTGCTGCTTGACCGGGCGATGACCCGCATCCCGGCGCGGATGCGCTCGCTTCTGGTCGAGCACTACGTGGAAGATCTGCCCCAGGCGGAGATCGCGGCGCGGCGCGGTATCCGCGAGGAGACCGTCGCGGTGCAGATGCACCGGGGCCGCAAAGCCCTCCGGGACGCCCTCATCACCACGGAGCTGCGGCGGGAGGCGGCGGAGCTGGGCCTGATTAAGGACGCCTCCGCCCCGTGGCAGGAGACGCACATCTGGTGCCCGGTGTGCGGGAAGCGCCGCCTGATCGGCCGGTTCGACGCCGGCGCGGAGCGCTCCGGCGAGGTGAACGAGTTCGTGCTGCGCTGCCCGGAGTGCTTCGCCGAAACCGAAGAGCCGCTCACCCACATGCAGTACTCCGACAAGGCCCGCCTTGCCGAGGTACTTAAAGGGGTCAAGGGGTTCAAGCCCGCCCTCAACCGACTGAACAACTGGTGGCACGCGTACTACCGAAATGCGCTGGAGTTGGGGCACGCCCGCTGCCTGCTCTGCGAGCGACGGGTCCAGGCCTCGCTCACCAATGTTCCCGAGGAGATAACCGGCCCGCAGGAGCGCCCCCTGCGCGCGGTGTTCCTGCACTGCCCCCACTGCGACACCTTCAACTATGCGGACGTGGACGCGCTGAGCCTGTGGCAGCCCGAGGCGCAGGAGTTCTGGCGACGGCACACCCGCATCCGGGTCCAGCCCACTCGCGAGATCGTCGCCGCCGGCGGCAAAGCCTTCCTGACCCGGGTTGAGAGCATCACCAGCCGCGAGGTGGTGGACATCGTCACCTCGCAGGGCAGCCTGGACGTCATCGAAGTGCGCGGCGGCAGCCGGTAGGCGCCGCCCGGTTACTCCGGCGGCTCGTAGACGCCGCGGAGCGGGCGCGTGGTCCAGTTGAAGCGCACTGATGCCGAGCGGACGATAAAGATCAGCGCGATCGCGGCCCAGGCAGCGATCAGCGGTGGGACGTGCCCCAGGTGCACCAGGGCGACGTACATCAGACACCCGGCCAGCGCCGCCACCCCCTGAAATGTCCCCGGCTGGAACAGCACCGGCTCCTGCCGCATCAGCACGTCGCGCAGGAGGCCGCCTCCTACCGCGTTTACGACCCCGACCAGCACCACGCCCGGCACGCTGATGCCCGCCACCAGCGCCAGTTGCATGCCCACAACCGCGTACGCCCCCATCCCCAGCGCGTCCGCGATTCCCGCCACCCGCCCCAGCCAGGGCAGACGCTGCACGCCCCGCCCCGCCGCCAGCACCAGAAGCGCCGCCACCGCCACCACCACCAGGTAGACCGGGGTCCGCAGCAGGCGCGGAGGCCCGTCCTGGAGAAACAGACCGTCGCGTAAAAGCCCCCCGCCCGTCGCCGAGACCAGCGCGAGCGCCGTGATGCCGGCGGCGTCATACCCACGGCGCGCGGCCATAAGCGCGCCGGTCACGGCCCACAGGAAGGTCGCGCCGCAGTCCAGGTACAGCGGCACCTCGAAAACCGAATCCAGCGCGGGGAAGGTGGGCATAATCACGCATGATACCGCCCGGGCGACGCCAAGTTCCAGAGCGGCGGGGCGGGGTTTAGGGTGGTGTCCTCAGGGCTATAGAACCGACGGAGACGACCAGCGTGAGACGAAACGATATTAACGATATTCAGGTGCGCGGGTGCTGCTGCGGCATCCCCTTCGGCTGTGGGACGGTGCTGCTCCTGACGGCGGGGGCGGCGCTCTGGCAGTACGCGGGGACTCTCTGGGCCGTCTTCACCGCGGCCGTCGGCGGCTAGCCACCCCGGGATTGCCACCACCTCCAACCACACCGGACCGGGCCCTACCCGGTAAGATGGCTCCCGAAAAAAATCTACGAAAAATCGTTTGAACCCTGTAACAAAGGGACGCGTCTGCCGTAAATATTGTTGAGAGGCACACGAACCCATTCGACGATCACGCGCAACGCTCCCGTTTATGACGGAACAGAGCAGAGGGAGACACTACTCGTGCAATGGACCTCAGGCGATAGCCGCACCTTCTGACAACCGACGGGGCACTGAAATCCCGCCCCCCTGCCTTCACCAGCAAACGCGCCCGCGGCTCAAGGACGAGCCGCGGGCGCGCTGTTTACCCGCCCCCGCTACGCCTGCGCGCCGTCAACCTCAGGAAGATCCTCAATGACGACCGCGCCGCTCTTTTTCACCTGATACAGACGCCGCGCGGGAAGTTCCAGCGCGGTCAGCGCCCCGCCGTAGACCGCCCCGGTGTCGATACCGATCTTGTCCGGCTGCGCGCGCACCGTCTCCATCGGCGTATGCCCGTGGACCACCACCCGTCCCGACGGATCATACGACTGCAAGAAGTCGCCGCGCACCCAGAGGAACGTCTCCGCAGTCTGCTGCTCCAGGGGAACGCCTGGCAGCACGCCCGCGTGGACGAACAGGTAGCGCGCCAGGTCCGGGTCCTCGCACGGCGCCTGCCAGTGCAGTCGGAGCAGCGGGAACAGACGCTCCAGTTCCGGCGGGCAGGGGGTAACAAAGAGTTCCGGCTTGTGGTGCCCGAACGACTCCAGAGCCTCCAGGCCACCGTTGCGAAACCAGTCGTAGGGGTCGTACTCATAGTTCGAGGGCGCGGGGAAGCCAAAGTGCGCCGCCGCCATGTCCTCGTGGTTGCCCCACAGGAGGATTGTCCGCTCCGGCGCGGCGTCGTGCTCTTTCAGAACCCGGCGCACAACTCCCGCAGAATCGGGCCCGCGGTCGATGTAATCCCCGAGAAACACGGTGGTGTCATCCGCCGTGCGCGGGAGGGCCTCCAGCAGGCGCTCCAGCATCCCCATCTCCCCGTGGACATCGCCCACTGCCCAGATACGTCCCATGTACGTCGGATAACTCCTTGTGTTCCGTTTGTCCGTATTCTATCGTTCCTCGACAGCGCCCATTTCGCCCGCCCGCTGCCGCCGTGGACGGAAGCCCCGGCTACCGTTAAGAAGCCCGCCTCCGTGAGCGAAGCTCCGCTTCGTCGGTGCGG
Source organism: uncultured Armatimonadota bacterium (assembly GCA_937902745.1). GTDB lineage: Bacteria > Armatimonadota > Armatimonadia > Armatimonadales > Armatimonadaceae > CALEKU01. The sequence continues at coordinate 21,250 of CALEKU010000250.1, read as the reverse complement.
GCTGCATGGCACGAGGGGCGGCTACCGCTATGCGGTAGCCGCCCCTCGACATAATGAACTGCGCGCTTCTGCTACGCCTTTTCCGCGGCCAGAGCGGCTTCCAGCGCCTGCTGCGCCTTCTCCGGGTTCGGCTGGAGGGAGGCGATGCGCTGGAGGGCGTCTGCCACGTCATCCGGATAGCGGACGGCGATAATGTTCAGCGCTCCCGCGAAGAACGCACGGTGCGCCGCTTCGTCCGTGAGGACCCGGTCCAGCAGGTAGCCCAGCGCTTCGTCGTGCGCATCCGCGGCGAAGGCGCGCAGGCGAGTGTAGCGCTCCTGCTCCCGCAGTTCGTACATCAGCGCCTCGGCCACCATGGCGACACCGTCCGAATACGGCGGCTCCCAGCGGTACTCCGTCAGCAGAGCCTCCGTCATCTCGCGCAGTTCCGGCTCGGTGTAGCCCGCCGCCTGCATCAGCCACTCGCCCAGCGCAATCTGGTGCTTGCTCTCCTCATAGTTCCAGCGCGTCTGGAACCAGGTGCGGCCACGGCTGGCGCGCAGGATGCGCAGGGAGTGAGTCGTGTAATCCGGCAGGAAGATCTCAGCGCGCAGGGATTCCAGCACCGCCTCCACCAGCTCTTCGGAGGGCTCGGTCTGGACGCGGTCCCACGGTACATCTTCCCACAGGTTCCAGTTCCGGTAGTCCTCCGCGTGCGCGAAGGCAGCGCGAAACAGGGCGTAGAGCTCGTTTTCGGTCGCGCGGTCCAGGCGCGCCGCCGCCGGATCGTGCGCGGGTGCGGGCGGGTTCTCAGCGTTCTCTGCAGGCATGCCCGTATGGTACCGCACTCGCCCGAGAGCAGGCAACGGGCCGAAAGTCCTATTGGCGGGTCAGCAGCGAGAGCAGCGCCTCAGGGGGCCAACTCTTCTGGAGAAACAGTCGGTAGACCTCGCTGAGACACACCGCCGCCCAGAACAGGGTGACGCACGGCGGCTTCGCCCAGCAGCGCCACTCCCGCACCCCCTTGCCCGCTGCAAAGAGATAGAATACGGTCGCCAGGCCGCTCAGCAGGAGCAGGCTGTACTGCCGGAACAGGAGGACCAGGAACGCCGCCTTGCAGAACGTGAACGCCCACCCCTCGTAGCGCCGCCCCTGTTGCTGCCGGTCGTATTCGCTCATCGCTGCGGGCTTCCTTGTTCCACGGCGGCTACCGGGCCATCATCAAGGGGACCGCGCCCGCCTTCGGCTTGCGGCCCCGGTGGAAGACATTGTACTCGCAGAACGAAACTGCCTCGCCGCGCTCATTGACGATCTTCGTGCAGCAGTCCTTGATGCGGTTATGGTCGTAGGTGTGGGCGTCCATAAACGGCTTCACCACCACCCGGAAGATACGCTTCCCCATCTCCTCGGACCGGTTCAGGAGCGGCAGGGCGTCGCGCAGGCCGCCCCGCGCGAAGAGCACGGCGAGGTCGCGCAGGGTCTGCCCCGCCCGCAGGTTCGCCACGTCCGACCACACCCGCCGCGCCGCGCCGCCGAGGATGCCCTGGAACGTGATGCGGTCGGAGAACAGGTCCATATAGCGCGCCACATCCAGGTGGCGCGGGAGCGGCGTGAGCGTGGTCCGGTCCGCGTCCAGCAGGCCGTAGGTGAGGGCGCAGCAGTCCGGGTGCGAGCAGGGCAGGCCCACGAAATCGCGGGGCGTGAGCGCGCCGCCCGTCTGCCGCTCCAGCTCCGCGATCACGCCGGTGAGCGTGAGCCGTCGGGCCGGGTCGAAGGCGTTCTCGTAGCGCCCGTTGTCCATCACCGGCTGGTAGGTCACCCCGTTGATATTATCCAGCGAGAGCGCGAACCGGTAGAGGTCGCCGATCTCGTCCTCGTTTACGCCCGTTTCCACCGTGGGCACCAGGGTCGTGAAGATGCCCGCGTCCCGCGCCCTCTCCAGCGCCCCCCGCTTCTCGCACGTCAGGTCCCGGCCGTAGAGCCGCCGGTGGACGTCCGGCCGGAACGAGCCGAACGAGAAGTACAGCTCCACGCGGTCCCGGTGCCGGGCCAGCAGCGCCACGAGCTCGTCCTTCTGCCACAGGCGCAGGCCGTTGGTGTTCACCAGCACCCGGTTGATGGGGTACGAAAGCGCGAGGTCCAGCACCTCGGCGAAGCGCGGGTGGATGGTGGGCTCGCCCCCGGAGAGCATCAACACGTCGAGGCGGGACTGCTCGCGGAAGAACGCGTCGAGGCGGCGGCGCGCCTCCTCCGGCGTCATGAAGTCGTGCCCGCGGGCGTCCGCGTAGCAGGTCGGGCAGCGCAGGTTGCACGCCTGGGTGATTTCCAGCAGCAGGATACACACCGGCGGCCCGACATGGGCGCCGTCGGACGGACCGCAGATGTCATCCGGCCCGCAGCAGCAGCCGGCGCCGGTTCGGTCGGGGACGTACTGGCGCAGGCGCAGGTACTCGTCCGCGTCCGAGGAGAGGAGGGCGCGGCTTTCGCCGTGTCGCGCGCAGGACTGCCGTATCCACACGCGCCCCGCCTCGGCGTACAGCCGCGCCGGGACCGTGCGCAGGCACTCCGGGCATAGCCCCGTGCTCTCCTCCGACCAGTTCTCGCTTTGCCGAACCGTCATGCGTGCTCGCTCACCCCCACCTTCCCCGGTCACGGACGGACGTTGCTGACGGCGATGCAGCCCACGCACCAGGCCAGCGCCCCGAAGAGCAGGATGCCGATAAAGGCCAGGCCGTAGCCGATGCCGCGCGCGTACACCGGGTAGCTCTTCTTGACCACGAAGTAGATCAGCAGCGCGACGAGGACGCCGACGCCGAAGAGCATAAAGGCCCCGACCACGGTGAGGAGCCCCAGGGTGACATCCAGCCACCGGTGCTTCGTCATCAGGCGCTCGGGCTCCGGCGGCGCCCCCCTCAGAGTCGGGGTGGGCGGCACGGCGGCGCCGCAGTTCGGGCAGAGCGTCACCCCCTCGGGAACGCCCTGGCCGCAGTTCGGGCATCTTCGCAGCGGAACGTCGTTCACGTCAGGGCCTCCCTATCGCCTGCGCCGGCCCTTGCTCCCCCACACCCGCACTGCTGCTGCGGGGCGGCGGCCGCAGCGCCCCGCAGTTCGGGCAGGCGGTGTTTTCGCCTCCTGGGTTCATTGTCGTCACCAGTGGGTCCTCATAAGGCAGACGAATTCGTAAATCAGGAGGGCGCTGCCGACGGGAACGAAGGTCCACGCCATGCCCCTTCCGAACACGGGAAATCGCTTCCCTGCTCGCAGGCAAAGGGCCAACGCCGATGCCCAGGGAAGGAGCAGCGCAAATACCGACCCGAAAAACAGGGTGAGAAATAACAGGAGAAGCATCGCTGCCGCCGCAACGGTCAGGGCAACACCCGTCGCTATTCCGGCGACGATATCGCCGTTCCGCCTCGCGGTCACCAACGGCCCGTCCACGGAGGTATTTCCCCCGATGAGTACGGGAAGCGGTGGCTCATCGATGTGAGCCGGGCTGACCAGCACGGGCGCGGGCGGCAGGGTCGGGCAGAGCGGCACGCCGCCGGGCACCGCTATCGGGCAAGGGAGACACTTTTGCTGTGGAGTTTTTTTTCTATCCATCGTCCGCCTCTCAGTCCGCCTCTCAGAGTCTCAGCCAGGAAAGGCTGACGTCCCACAGGATCAGCGCCAGGATGGTCCACCCGTACGCCCATCCCAGAACGGGATACCTGCCACGGAGGAACACCCACAGCACCGCCGGCATGCCTAAGATGATGAGGCGAGACGCGTATGCGACGGCAGTCCCTCTCACAAAGGTCATGAAGACGCTGAGTAGAAACGGCAGCAGAAGGGCGCCGGTAATACCGAGCGTGATGTCACCGGGACGGGTCCGCATGAACAGGCGCTCGTCCGCGCGGTCGGGACCGGTCAGCACGGGCGCGGGAGGTAGCGACTCCCGGCATTCCGGACAGATGCCGATGAACAGCGCCTCTCGTTCGAGCGACTGACCGCAGTGTGGGCAGGTGGCGGCGGCCTTGCTCATCCGCCGGCCTCCGCGGCCATTGCCGGGGCGGGAACAGCTTCCGGCGCCGCCACCCGCACGCGCTCCCGCGCTACCAGGCGCCAAAGGCCGGTTCCGAAGAAGGCCACGGCGACGAGGCAGGTCCATTGGGCGACGGTCAGTCCCAGGCCCACCGGGTCCGCGGTGCGGTAGAACTCGATGACGAAGCGGGCCGCGGCGTACAGCGCACCCTGCAGGAAAAAGAGGCCGTTCTCGGGCAGCGCCCGCCGCGCCTCCACGGCGACGAGCACCGCGAGGATGGCCGCGCAGACGAGGGAGAGATAGATCTGCGCGGGGTAGCGGCAGGCGCCCTGCGCCTCGACGCACCAGGCGGCGCTGCTCCCCGCGGCCACGGGCCGCCCGAAGCAGCAGCCGCCCAGGAAGCAGCCCCAGCGCCCGACCGCCTCGCCCGCCATCATGCCCACGGCGAAGAGGTCGCCGGTCGGGCGGCGCAAACCGATGTAGCGCTTGTACAGGAAGACCGAGAGGTAGCCACCCGTGACGCCCCCCAGGACGCTCTTACCGGGGGCGCCGGTTGCCAGGTACTGCGCGAGGTTCGCCCCGAGCAGTCCCCCGAGCAGACCGACCACCACCAGCGACCAGACACCCGGGGTGGAGAGGCCGCGCCGGCGCGCCATCAGGGCGAAGGCGCCGACTCCGGTCCCGTAGCCGAGCGCGTAGAGCAGCGACGCGCCCGTGCGCGGCAGGAGGTCCACCAGGAGAGACAGCGGCGGCGGCATGGTAGTTGAGTATAACCCAACTAACCTACTGTCCTATGGGACTATCGTCCCGTTTTCGCCCGAGGAGATGCGTCAAAACACGGGCAGACGCGCGGGAAGACCGCGCGAGAGCAGGGCACGTCCCCCCTGCTCCAGCACCACGGTAGTGCCATCCGGGCCGGTGTGCAGGTAGACCCGGTCGCAGGTGCAGAGCATGAGGAAGAAGCCGTGGCCGAGCGAGCCCGCGGTGGTGAAGCCCGGTTCCAGGGTCGCCCGGTGGAGCTGGTCCAGCGCAATACCCGCGCCGTTATCCCGCACCCAGACCTGCATCGCGCACCGTGCCGGGTCGCTGTAGATCTGGGCGTTCCCCCCGCCCGCGTGAACCACCGCGTTCATGGCCGCCTCGCCCGCGCCGATCATAAGGTCCCGCCACCGCAACTCGGGCATAAAGATCTGGTGGGCGACCTCGCTGATGCCGCGGCGCAGGGTGCGCAGGGTGTCCACCTGTAGGCGCGTCCCCTCCGGGGTGGACGGGGTGGGCAGCGGCTCCGGCAGGTCCTTCTCGGAATCACACAGGCGCAGCCGTCCGTCCGTAACGCTCGCCAGCATGTCGCGCAGGAAGGTGCGCTGGAAGGAGGCGGCCTCCCGCACCCGCGCGAGCAAGCGGGCGTTCTCAGCCAGAATCGCCTCGCGCTCCTCCTCCGCGCGCTTGCGGTCCGTGATGTCCGTGAAGGTGGCCAGCACGCCGATCACGCGGCCCGTTTCCGTGGTGATCTCGCTGGTGCTGCGCATCGCCCAACGCCGCAGTCCGTGGCGCCCTCGCAGTTCCACATCGGTCACCGCGCCCCCCGGCTCCGCCGGGCCGACGAACGTCTCCAGGCGCTGGCCACACATATCCGCCGTAGACAGCCCCAGCATCTCCGACAGGCGCGGGTTGGCGTACTCGATAATGCCCTCTGTGGTCAGGACGCAGATGCCTTCGTTGGCGGTCTCCACCAAGCGCCGGAACCGCGCCTCACTCTCCCGCAGGGCCTGTTCGGTCTGGGTCTGGTCCGTGACGTCCTGCACGAGCGAGAGCACGGAGACCAGAACGCCGCTGTCGTCGCGCAGGGCGGAGTTGTACCAGCGGCAGGTGCGCGCCGCGCCAGCCTTGGTGTAGTTCCGGCTCAGGGAGACGTTCCGATCCTCCCCCTGGAACAGCCGCTTCAGGACCGACCGCACATGGTCCTCGTCCTCCGTACGGGTGAGCCCGAGGGCGCGGATCGGGGTGCCCAGCGCGTCCGCGGCGGTCCACCCGAAGAGCCGTTCGGCCCCCGGCGACCAGAAGGTGATACGCCCGCCCTGGTCCCACTCAATCGCGGCCAGCGGCGAGTTGGTGACGTGGAAGGTGAGGCGGCGCTGAGCGTCGCGCAACGCCCGCTGGGATGCGCTCTGCGTCTCCTGCAGGGCGTCGTAGAACTGGCGCTGCTGCCGCAGGGCCGCCCGGGCGGCGGCGGCATCCCCCTGGGCTCGGCGCGCCTCCTGTACCAAGCGTGCCCGCTCCAGGGCATACGCCCCCTCGCGCCGCAGCGCCTCCGTCCGCGCGCCCCACGCGGCTGTGGCGCGTGGCATCCGGGTAAACGCAAAGCCGGCCACCGCCAGCACCTCATCGCCAATCAGGAGCGGGAACACCAGCAGGGCCGCCAGGCCGCTTCCCTCCCTGAGGCCACGCAGGAGCGGGTATCGCGACAGGACGCGCTCCGACCGGGTATCCAGAAGGACCGTGCAGTGCCGGGTCAGCGCCTCGCAGATGGGGAGCGGCAGGCTGGCCCGGAGGCGCTTCCACTGCGCGCTGATCGTCTCGCTGCAGCCGAAACAGGCCACGCACTCCAGCGACTCGCCGCCGTCCACCGGCACGGCCACGTAGCCAGAGGCCGCGCCGAGCAGGCGCGCCCCCTCCTCAGCGAACGCTTCGGCCGCCTGCGCCGGGGTACACCGCGCGGTTACGGCCCGGAGGGCATCCAGAGAGCGCGCGATGAGGCGCGCGTCCGCGGGAAGCGGCGGCGTATCGGGAGAAGCCGCGGGGGCGAGAGTGTTGTCCTCTTCGTGATTCACAAAACGTCTCCGCCACACGCGCGAGGGGGCTGTTGTCTGTTGATGGGGATACTGCTTCCCACCAATTGGGATTTTCGTCCACCGGGCAGGCTTCCCCCTGACACAAATACCAGTTTCTACTGCGACACGTATTAATGCAGGGGAATGTGCCGTACCCGTTCGAGCGGAAAGACGTCCACATCCACGCCAGCCGCATAGTGCGCGAGGGCGGGAGACGCCGGGTTTGCCACTCCAATCCCTGCGGCCGGAACCAGGGTATTCTCCAGGGACAGGAGGCGCGCAGCCTGCAGGGGATACGGCGTATGGTACACCTGCCCGCGATACAGCGTGCCGCCCCGAAAGGCGTACAGAAGGTATCGCTCCGCCAGGAAGAACTCTAGCGTCCCCGGGCGCGCGGGCGTGGGCGTACCCTCCGGCCGAGCGCGCATGCGGCAGACACCCGGTGTAGGACCGGGCCACAGGCGCTCCGAGCCGTAATCGACGGTCCCGTCATCGTCCTCGCGGCGCAGGTGCATCCGGGCGAAGTGGTAGGGCAGCCGCCAGAGGGCGCGGGCGAGGCGCACGGCGATGGCGTTGGCGGCATCCAGGCTGAAGAACCAGACGCCCGGGTCGCGTCCCTCGAAGTGGACATAGGTGCGGACATTGACTTCGTGGAAGTCGGAAAGGCCGCGCACCGGCGGTGCCCAGACCGGGCGCACCCCGCGCATGGTGAAGGGCACCAGCCCGATGTAGGCCGTCCCCTGCCAGGTATCCAGCGTCAGGCCCGGCGGCAGAAGCGGGGCCAGCGCCTCCGGTTCGACCGGCCAGTGGAAGAAGAACAACTCGCGCCAGGACTGGCGCATCGCGGGACGGCCCGGGGGGCGGCGGGTAGGGGAGATACGGTCCATGAGGTCAGGCGCGGGGACGTCGGGCGCGGGCATGCCGCATTGTACCGGGGGGCGATTTCCGATACCATAGTCCGAGACAGCCAGTGTTCGGAAGGAGCGCCCATGGACCCCGACAAGATCCCATTCTACCTGAAGCACCTGAGCAAGAACGTGGAGAACCGTGTCTCGGATGCTCTGAAGGAGCGACGGGAAAAACAGCGACGTGACGACGAGGACGGGGCGCAACCTCGCGGCACGGGGGCGGGTCTAACCGGAAATCCATCGCGCAGAACGGGGAGCGAGTACATGGAGTTCGAACCGGATTGGGATGAACTGGACCGCAAGGCGGACCTGGTGATCGCCGGATACGCGGTCGTGTCCGCGGCGTGGAACATTCTCCCGCCGCCACTGGACGTCATGGGCGTCACTGCTACCTTCGCCAAGATGGCCACCGAGTTGTCGGGTATCTACCAGGTCATCGTCTCGTCGAAGCGGGCGCGGCAGTTGGGCTGGGCCATCGCCACCACCACCGCCTCAGTGCTGGGCGTCGCCTACGCCGGGTCACGTCTGGTGAAGTTGATCCCCGGCGCGGGCTGGCTGATGTCGTTCCTGCTGCAGGCGCCGGTGGTCGGTGCGGTCGCGTGGGCGGCGGGTGAGGTCCTGAAGGACTACTTCAAGCAGGCGCGCCAGGGCCGGGAGCCGAGCATCCGCAGCCTGCAGGAGTCGTTCGCCAAGACGCTCCACATCAAGCTGAAGAAGGCGAACATCGAGAACGCCGCGGCCCCGAGCACGAACGGAAACGGCGCCGGGGCGGCCAGTGCCGCTCCCGCCGCCGCCGCGCCGGTGACGGTGAGCGACGCCGTGGAGAAGATCGCGAGCCTGCACGAGTTAATGCGCGCCGGCGCCATCACCCCGGAAGAGTTCGAGGCCAAGAAGGCCGAACTGCTCAAGCAGATCTAAACGCCGCCCCCTGCCGCGGATTTGCCGTGGCCGATGAATCCGCGGGTTGTCCCCCAGACGTGGGGGGGCAACCCGCGGCACCCAATGCCCTGCGGCATAACCTTCGTGGTCCCCCCACGTCGGCGCCCTCTTCGCAGCCTCTCCGTAACCCAGCCGCTCCTCCACCCGTTTCTTCCCCATGGAGCGTGCAAGTACCCCACGGAACATCAGAACCATAGCAGGGTGCCTGCTCGGCACGGCCGTAGGAGATGCGCTTGGCCTCCCCGCAGAAGGACTTTCGAAGCGGCGGCAACGGGCGCTGCTCGGGACCGTGGACCAACACCGCCTCCTGTTCGGGCGCGGCCTCGGCTCGGACGATACGGAGCATACTGTCCTGGTGGCACAGGCGCTGACGGCGTCGGCGGGAGAGCCGGAGGCGTTTCGCCGCGCGCTGGCGCGCGGCCTGAGGCGGTGGTTCCTGCTGCTCCCGGCGGGCGTGGGGAAGGCGACAGCCCTCGCGTGCCTGCGCCTGCTCGGTGGCGTTTCGCCGGAGCGTAGCGGCGTCTTCTCCGCCGGAAATGGCCCGGCCATGCGTGCCGCCCTGCTCGGCGTCTGCCACGGCGACGATCTCCCCCACCTGCGCGCCCTCGTCGGCGTCAGCACCCGCGTCACGCACACCGATCCGCAGGCGGAACAGGGCGCCCTCGCCGTCGCTCTCTGCGCCCACCGCTTCGCCCGGGGGCAGACCGACGCCGCGGACTTCGTCGCCGCTCTCGCGGGAGCCCTGGAGGGCGAGGACGCGACCACCCTGCTCGCGCCCGTGCGCCGGATGGCGGCCAGCATCGCGGCGGGCGAGGACACGGAGCGGTTTGCCGAGACACTCGGCTGCGGCGCAGGGGTAAGCGGGTACGTGCTGCACACGGTCCCGGTCGCGCTGCACGCCGCCTTCTCCCACTCCGACGACTTCCGCGCTGCCGTGACGACGGTAATCGCCTGCGGGGGCGATACCGACACCACCGGGGCCATCGTCGGCGGTATCGTCGGAACGGGGGTCGGGGCCGCGGGCATACCTGCTGAGTGGGTAGGCGGGCTGGCGGAGTGGCCGTGCGGGGTGGGTTTCCTCACGCAAACGGCGGAGCGACTGGCGGAGGTTGTGGCGAGTGGCCGGCCGCGGCGCCCGCTCTCCGCACCGCTCCCTGCCCTGTTCTTGCGTAACGTGGGGTTCCTCGCGGTGGTACTGTATCATGGGCTGCGCCGCCTGCTGCCGCCCTACGGCTGAGGAGGACCCTGCTGCCGTGACTCCCGAAAGCCTCTACCTTCGCGGCATTGTGGAGCGCAACGCCGCCCGGATGGTCGCCGACGACCCGAATATCGCCGCGATCCTGCGCGCGATGATGGCGGCACGCGGCGACGACCTGTGGCTGCGCGAGTCGAAGGAAGGGGAATTGACATGTTACGGGCGAGGGGGCCGGGGCGGGTTCCGGTGCGCCGATGCGGCCCATTGCCACCGGGGCCGCCCGGAGGGCGCTTGGCCGAAGGCCCCCAGACGCCCAAGGCCCCCAGACGTGGGTTTTCAACCCGCGGCAAAAACCGCCCCGCGGTTCTGCAGGGACGCGGCAACCCAACCGCCCCCTTGCCCCTTGCTACCCCGCCTTCGGGTTCCGCGGGTTCAGGTGCTTCTCGAAGAGGCGGAAGATACGCTTGTACTCGTCGGCCCAGGAGGACGGCTCGGTGAACCCGTGGTCCTCCACCGGGTAGATGGCTACCTCCCAGTCGTCCTTGCCCAGTTCGATTAGCTTCTGCGCCAGGCGCACTGTGTCCTGGAAGAAGACGTTGCTGTCCTGCATGCCGTGGCAGATTAGCAGACCGCCCTTCAGCCCCTCCGCGAAGTAGATGGGCGACGACCGCTTATACGCCTCGAAGTCGTCCTGCGGCAGCCCGAGAATGCGCGCGGTATAGCCGTGGTTGTAGCGCGAGAAGTCGGTCACGGGGCGCAGAGCCGCGCCGCACGCGAACGTGTCCCCCTCCTTGAACAGAGCCATCAGGGTCAGCAGCCCGCCGTAAGAGCCTCCGTAGACCCCGATGCGCTTCGGGTCGATGCCCTGCGTCGCCGTCAGCCAGCGGGCGGCGTCCACCAGATCGTCCAGATCCTTGCCTCCGCCCATGCTCTTATAGACCGCCGTGCGGCTGTCGCGCCCATAGCCCGCCGAGCCACGATAGTCCACGTCCAGTACCGTGTAGCCCCGCTCCGCCAGGAAGTGGTGGAACATGTACTCCCGCTGGTAGCTCGACCACCCGCGGTGGGCGTTCTGCAGGTAGCCCGCCCCGTGCGCGAAGATCACCGCGGCGCCGTTCGCGGCGGCGGCCCCGGGTGCGGGCGTGAAGAGGCGGGCACGGACGGGAAAGCCATCCCGGTCCGTGATCGTCACCAGCGGGACGTCACGCCATGCGTACCCGAAGAACTCGGGCGCCGGCGAAAGGGTCACGCGCCGGGGTGTGGCCCCCGGCTTGTTGTCCTGCACGTATAGCTCCGGCGGACGATTCGTGTAGGAGTGGATTACCGCGAGGGTCTTCTCGTCCGGCGAGAGCGTCGCCTCGTTGTTACCGGGCATCGCCGTCAGGCGGACCCGCTCACCACCGGCCAACGCCATGCGGTAGAAGTGCCGCTCGCCCGGGTCCACCTCGGAGGAGGTGAAGTACCAGGCGTCCTTCTTCGCTGAGAGTTCCGGCCCGAAGACCTCGAACTTTCCCGCCGTCAGCATCCCGCGCGGCTGCGCTCCGCTGGCGGGCACGACGCCGAGGTGGGCGTACCCCGTCGTCTCCTCGCTGACCACCCACAGCCGCTCACCGTCCGGCATCCAGCCAAAGTCGGCCCAGCCCGGCCCGCCGATCCAGGCGGTGTCGTGCGCGGCGTCGGCGATGGCCGCCTTACCTGTCGCTGTGTCCACCGTAAACACCCAGCGGTCGTGGTAGTCCTCGGCCAGTGCGAGCACGGCGAGCTTCACCGGCCCGTCGGTGCTCTCGTGGAAGCGCGCCTGCAAAAACGAAAGCTCCCGGTCCTTCAACGCGTCGGGCGGCGTCACCCAGGTCGCCTTGCCGGTCTTCACATCCAGCAGGACCAGGCGCGTCTTTCCCTGCGGCTCGCCCACATTCGGCCGGGCGGGCGGCGCGGTGACGTACCCGCTCTCGTTCACAAACGACGGCACGACGCCGCGCTTCGCGGGGGCGCCCTCGGGACGCTCGCTCACCCGCGCCAGCACCAGTGCCCCGTCCGGGGTCAACTGCAACCCGGAGACCGACTGGCGACTGTTCAGGACGAAGGGCTTGCGCCGCTTCTCCTCCTCTACCTTGCGCTTTGCCCGCTCCTCGTCGCGCTTCGCCTCCTGTTCGCGGACCACGCCAAATAGCGCCTTCTCCTGCTCCTGCGCGATCTTCGCCACGCCCTTCGGCTCCGGCGGGTCGCTTGCGTGAGGAGTGGAGCGGATGTCGGTGAGCTGGCGCAGCGGTTTGGAGCCGTCCAGCGCCATGAGGTACAGGTTGCCCCCCCGCTCGAAGGTGATGTGCTTCTCGTCCCGCGTCCACCGCGGCGAGGATTCTCCCTCCTCAGTTTCGGTGAGCCGTCTCCGGCCCGCCACGCCCGCCTCCATCAGGAAAAGGTCACCCTCCGCGGCGTACACCACCCGCCTGCGGTCGCGGGTGAGGTCGCCGCCTCCCGGGCCAGGGGGAACGCTGTCCTTCGCCTCGTCCTCGGTCAGCCGGCGCGGCCTGCCGCTGCCATCCCGCTCGACCACGAACCAGTCCGGGTCCTTGCGGCGCGGCTCGCCTGGTTCCTTCCAGCGGAAGTACACGCGCCGACTGTCCAGGGACCAGCGCACGGAATCCGGCGGCGTACCCGTCAACTCCGGCCCGCGCATGATGTTCTCAATGGTCAGCGCGAAGGGGCGCGCCGCGGGCGCGGCAGGCTTCTCCTGGGCGTGGGCGATTGCGGGAGCGAGCAGGAGCGCCGCCATGACAGCGGCGGCGGTACAGGCGAGGAGGCGGGGAGGGTGCATCACAGTGGCCATTGTACGAACGCCCTCGCCGCCCCGTCAAGACACTGGCTATCTCGGGGCGTCCCCCTGCCCCGGGCCGTGGTACAATCCGGCCATGCAGCAGAACCAGCCGCCGCCGCCACCGTTCCCCCGCGAGGGCGCGCGGGAGCGTCCCATGTGCGTCGCGCTCGTCATCTGTGATGATGTGATTGAGGACAAGCGCAGCGGCAACAAGTCGCTCATCGGCCTCTTCAACAACGTTTCCGCCGCCCAGCTCCCCGCCATCCACCCCCGTATGTTCCTGATGGCCTCACTCACCAGCGGGCTCGGCGCGTGGACATTCTCCTTCCGCATCAGCGCGCCGAGCGGGCGCGAGGTTTTGCGGATGCAGGACACAATCAACTCCGCCGACCCGCTGGCGGTGCACGATCTGGTGGTGGAATTGCGGAACCTGCCGCTCGAAGAGGAGGGGGTTTACTTCGTGGACCTCCTCGTGGAGGACACCCCGGTGGCAAACCGCCGGTTCACGGTGTCGCAGCAGAGCCCACAGCAGACACCGTAAGCGCGGCGGCGAGCCACTCAGCCACCTGCCGGATGTGGTAGGCGTCGTGGCCGTGCACGAGCGCGACCAGTCCCCCGGGCGTAAGGTCGCCGATGCGCTCCAGGTGCGCGCTCCGCCCCCAGACCTCCTCCGGCAACGCACGTAGCTCCGCGACAAGCGCCGCCCGCCGCTCTGCGAACCGGGCCAGGCTTTCCTGGGGGTCGGCCTCCGCATACCCCCGCTCCCGCGCCCGCTGATCGACGTCCGGTCGCTCCAGGCGCGGCGCGTCCTCGCGCACCGTTCGCCCGATACGCTCACGCCATATCTCGTCCCAGTCCGCCAGATGCGCCACGATCTCGCGCAGGCTGAAGCGGTCGGGGTAGGGCCGCGTCTCCCAGGCGCGATGTTCGCTGGACAGGGGAGACAGCAGGGCCGCAAGGGTTGCAGGCGCGTGCTCCAGAGCATGGATCAGGTAATCACAGGCGGGCGGTGGCAGTAAGTCCGGCATAGTACTCTCCCCGCAGGACATGCGGGCGCAGGCAAGAGGAACCCGGGGTGCGGTCGTTCCTCACGTCGGGGTTATCCCCATTTATCGACGCTCGTAAAGAATTGTGGAGTGATTGTGTCGGATTTGACGTATACTAAATTGACAGCCCGCTCTCCTTGATCTGCGCGAGGTATGTCGGTACGGGGGTCGGCCGAGGACGTGTTCCGAAGGCTGCGTCCGAGCCGGTGCCCCCCGCACCTACGAGGTTCTCGGTTGTCATATTAATGCAAGGAGGTGGTGGCTGTATGAGTAGTCACAGTCTCCGGAGGGGTCTCGCGGGCTGACATTTAGCCCACGGCTGAGCCTGTTTGGGTCATGATTGATGCCCATAGGCGAGTCCCTGCCGGGCGTTCGGCCCCGCACCTGCTGTCCCGGTCCTTTGTGTCCGGTTCAGTGTGGGCGGGGCCGGCGTGGTTTTAGGCCATCGGCGCTACGCCGTCTTCCGCGAGAGAAGCATCACTTCAATCTCGTCCCAGTCCAGCGGTCGGCGCCCCCAGTTCCCCGCGGTTCCCCCCCAGATGTTCTCCACGGTCAGGCCCGCCTCGCGGTGCATGCGCACCAGCTCCGGCACGATGAAGTGGCGCCCCGCCAGCACGTAGTTGCCGTCCCCTTCGCTCCCGGGAGAGGCCGCCGTGACCGACTCGACCATCGTTATCGGGTCCAGGTGCGTCCCCGCCGCCGCATCCTCGGCGCCACCCGCCCGGCGGATGGACCGGTAGCCGTTCAGCGTGGTCAGCAGGAACGGAGAGCCCGCCTTCAGCGAGGCCGCGATGTGGCGCAGGACGCGGACATTGTCCTCGTCCGCCTGCAGAAGCGTGAACGCCCCCTCGCACAGGCACACCGCGGCGTCGAAGGCGCTCGGGCGCACAAAGTCGCGGGCGTCCGCCAGCACAAACTCCGCCTGCTCCTCCAACCCCGACTCTGCGGCCTTGCGGCGCGCGAAGTCGATGAACCGCTCGGTGAAGTCCACGCCGGTGACGCGCAGGCCGCGGCGGGCCATCTCCAGGGAGTGGCGCCCCGGCCCGCAGCCCACGTCCAGAACCCGCATGCCCGGCGTCAGCGCGCACACGTCCATCACGAACTCGACCTCGGAGACCGTGTTCCGCGTGAACGGCTCCGCGAGGTAGTTCTCCGGGCCCAGCGTCTCGAAGAACAGTTTCCAGTCGCCGCCCGCATGGGGCGGCGGTTTATCAGGCATCTTTGGTCATCTCCAGATAGCTTTGGTAGCGGCGCGGGTCGATCTGCCCCGCCTCTACGGCAGCGCGCACAGCGCAGCCGGGTTCCTGGCGGTGGCGGCAGTCCGCGAACCGGCACTGTCCGATGAAGGGGACCATCTCCCGGAACGAGAAGATCACGTCCTCGGGGGGCAGATCCCAGAACTCGACCTGGCGCAGGCCCGGCGTGTCCGCCACCCACCCGCCGAAGGTGAGCGGCAGCAACTCCGCCTGAACGGTGGTGTGGCGCCCCAGGTGGGTGACATCTCCGACGTCGGCGGTCTTGAGGCGCAGTCCGGGCTGCAGAGCGTTCAGCAGAGACGACTTGCCGACGCCGGAGGGCCCCGAGAACGCCGAAATCTTCCCCCGCAGCCGCTCCCGGATCTCCTCTATGCCCGTGCCCTCGCGCGCGCTCGCCACCACCACGTCGTACCCAATGCGGCGGTACGGCGCGATCATCCCCTCCATCTCCTCGGGGGAGACCAACTCCGCCTTGTTTACCACAATCAGAGCCTCGACCTCGGCGTCCTCGGTCAGCACCAGGAAGCGGTCCAGCTTCCAGGGGTCCAGACGCGGGTCGGCAGCGGCGAAGGTGATGACCGCGAGGTCCAGGTTCGCCACCAGCGTCTGGCGCTCGCGCTCGTTGCCGCTGCGCCGCGCCAGTTCGGAGCGGCGCGGCTCAATCGCCTCGATCACCCCGGCGGTCCCGGTCTCGTCCACGGTCACGGACACGCGATCCCCGATGGCGAGGGGGTCTGTTTCCCGCATCTTCCGGGCGCGCTGCACCCGCTGCCGGCGGTTAGGCGAGTCCGGGTAGGTCAGAACCTTTTTCAGATTGCCGCGCAGACGGCAGGGCAGAACCCGCCCCGTGTCCGTTTGCACGGTGTACAGGCCCCGCCCCGCGCGCACCACCACCCCGGCGCTGCTCATGACATGGCGTTCCCTCGCGAACAACGTTCTGCCGTGAGTATAGCATGCGGGGCGGGGCCGTCGCCTATGCCGCTCCGGGAAACCCCGGGGTGCAGCGGCAACGTACTCTCATAGGGGGCGAGGGCGCACCGGCCCGACAACCGGCGCTCCCCTGCTCGGTACCGACTCTATACCGACGCGGCACGATGCTATATAATGGGTCTCGAACGCGGTGCGGCCGGGAGGAACTTTCCGCTCGGTACGCGCAATACATGATTACAGCGGTAGTCAATCACCCGCTCGTGTGACCGCCCCCAGGACGCGAGGTGTCCGCCGCGGACGCACGAGATAGGCAGAGGGAATGGCAATCTGGAAACGTAGCCTGACGGTCTTCGCAGTCCTGGTGCTGGGCGTCGTGGCGCTCGCCGTCGGTAAGGGCGTCTCGATGTTGAATAACATCGGGGGCGGCACGATCAAGGCAACTGAGTGGTGGTCGCTGTATCAGAATCCACGCGAGTTCTTCCCCGGCACAGACCGGATCAATATACTGGTAATCGGCAAGGACTATAACCGTGACAGCAAGGGGATGCCCTACACCAAGGGCGCCCGTGCGGACACCATCCTTCTGATGTCTCTGGACCTGTCGCGCCGGCAGATCTCCGCCCTCTCTATCCCGCGCGACACGTATATCAACGCCCCGGACGGCCGGACGGGGAAGATCAACGGCACGTACTCCCGCGGCGGCGAAGAGCTGCTCTGCGCCTCGATCGAGAAGCTAATCGGCGTGAAGCCGGACTACTTCGTCGCCCTTAAGCCGGACGCTGTCCGGGAGATCGTAGACCGCCTCGGCGGCGTCGAAGTCGAAACCATTGACGCGATGGAGTACAACGACTGGTGGGGCAAGCTGTTCGTTAAGCTCCCGGCGGGACGACAGCGCATCAACGGCGAGCAGGCGATCGGGTTCACCCGCTTCCGCGAGGCGGACGTTTATCGCCGCAACCCGGATGGCAGCCCGGTCCTCGGGCGCAACGGCCGTCCCGTGCGCAAGCCCTCCCGCGAGGTCATCCACTCCAAGGAGGAGGGCGACTTCCGCCGCATGGCCCGCCAGCAGCAGCTCATCCGCGCCGTGATTGCGGAGGGTAAGAAGCCCCAGAACCTGATGAAGGCCGACCAGGTCATCGACGCGGGTCTGAAGGCCGTGGACACGAGCTTGGAGCGCAAGCAGATCTTCGCGCTGGCCGCCCTGTTCCGGGACATGGAGACCGACCGCATGCAGAGCGCCTCGCTGCTCGGCGAGGGCAGCACGCGCGGCGGCACCTACTACTTCCGGCCGGACGAGGATAAGAACAAGTACCTGGTGGACTGGCTGCTCCGCGGCGATGAGATGGCGGCGAACCGCCTGACCGTGGTCGAGGTGATGAACGGCACGAAGGTCCCCAACATGGCCAAGACCGTGACCTCGCTGCTGCGGGACGAGGGGTACGACGCCCGCAACGAGGGGAACGCTCCTCGCCCGGAGGGAGAGCAGGAGTGGTCCGCGACGCGCGTTGTCTACCGCAAGGCGGCCGTCCAGGCGCGCGCCCAGCGCATCGCCCGTCTCCTCGGTACGGAGAACGTAGTTAAAGAGGCAGCGGCCGGCGCGACGGACGCCGCCGCTGCCGGAAGCGACGAACAGGGCGCGGATGTGACCGTGGTCCTCGGGCGGGATCTGGCCGCCCACCTGACACCAACCCAAAGGAGCGCGAGACTATGATGGCTACTGCTGCCGCTACGGCCTCCCGGCCGGCGGCGAACCCGCTCGGGGAGGAGGAGCCGCCGCAGCGCTACCGAACGATCCTCCTCTTTGGAGCCCCTGGCTCCGGCAAAGGTACCGTTGGGAAGGCCCTGGGGGCGATTCCTGGCTTCTATCACTGCGCCTGCGGGGATGTGTTCCGGACGCTGGACCTGACATCCCCTCTCGGGAAGGTCTTTGTGGACTACTCGTCCCGTGGCCTGCTCGTGCCGGACGACTTCACGGTCGAGCTCTGGAAGGACTCCATCCGCGGCATGGTGGCGGCGCGGAACTTCGTGCCGCAGCGCGACATCCTGGTGCTGGACGGCATCCCCCGGAACGTGGCGCAGGCGCGCACGCTGGAGGACTCCATCGCCGTGGAGCGCATCTTCCACCTGGTCTGCTCGGACGAGAAGCTTATGTTCGAGCGCCTGCGCCGCCGCGCCCTGAAGGAGAACCGCCTCGATGACGCCTCCGACGAGGTGATTCGGCGCCGCTGGCGGGTGTACGAGGAGGAGTCGAGCGCGGTGCTGGACTACTACCCGGACGAGATCATCGAGCGGGTGGATGCCATCGGGTCGCCGGTGCAGGTCCTGCACGACATCCTGGGTCGCATCCTGCGCTATCAGGGCGAACCCAACCTCTGACCGCCCCGGCGGGCTTGACGGCGACCGTGTCGCCGTGTTACCATGCGTCCGTGCCGCGCGGCCCTGCAAGGGCCGGCGGCGCGGACATCTTCACCAATCGCATATCGCTCTCTCCCGCGGTCGGGGAAGTCCGGTGTGAATCCGGCGCTGTCCCGCAACGGTAACGCGGCGTAAGTCCAGAACTTGCGCGCCCGCGAAGCCCGATCACCGCCCCGGGAGGAAGTCGCAGGCGGAGGGGTAACCCTCCCGGAACCCTTCGAGAGACAAGGGGCGACGCTACCAGAGGCCCGGCCACCTGCCGGCGCCGACGGTGTGCGCCACCGCCGCTGCTCCGTTTAGGGGCAGACCGCGCCGGTGGCGTTTATGTTTTCACGCCCCTTCGGTTCCCTGCGACGCGAATGCCTGACGCCCGCGTGAGACGGGCAGAAAGGGCCATGTTCGTCATGTTTTTCGCGCTGCCTCCCCGGAGGAGGCCCCGCCACCACGCGGGCTTCACGCTGATTGAACTCCTCGTCGTCATCGCCATCATCGCGATCCTCGCGGCGATACTGTTCCCGGTCTTTGTTCAGGCGCGCGAGAAGGGTCGCCAGACGCTCTGCGGCGCCCACCTGCGCCAGTTTGGTCTGGCGGGCCTGATGTACGCGCAGGACTACGACGAGACCCTGCCGCCCGCCTACCACAGCGCGCTCCTGTACTGGTGCGGTGGCCGGGATGCTGCGGTGGGCAAGCTGGACCCGCGCCGCGGCCTCCTCTGGCCTTACGTCAAGGCGGGGAACCTCCAGAAGTGCCCCTCCTATGTCGGCGGGGACAACCTCGGCGGGATGGGCTTCGGCTATAACCGGAACCTCCACGGCGCCCCGCCCGCCGCGCTGGCAGACCTGTCCGCGCCCTCCGAGACTGTCTTCTTCGCGGACGCCGGCATTCGCGGCTTCGCTTACGGCCCGGATACCGACCCGGATGGCGTCAACGAGACGGTGCTGATCGAGGGGCCGTCCCAGTACGGCGCGTACCCCAGCATCGACTTCCGCCATACGGAGATGGCGAACTTCGTCTTCTGCGACGGGCACACCAAAGCCATGAAGCAGGCCGCCTTCGCCGAAGAGTTGCCGGCCGCGCAGCAGAACCCGGCCAAGCGCCTCCGCTATGTCGGCGACCTCCTGATGGCCCGCCGCTGATCCCCCCGCCCAAAAGGAACCCACCATGAAAACCAGGCTTCTCCTCGCCCTCCTGCTGTGCGCCGCGCTGCTCGGCTTCGGGCGGCCCGCCGTGGCCGACCCGCTGCTCTCCGCCATCGTCGGGACCGGGTCCAACACCTCCTACCTGGTGCTGGACTTCCGCGGCGGGACGGGCGTCGAACAGACCTCCTACGCCTTCGCCTACCGGTACGACGGGGCGCAGACCGCGGGCGACCTCCTGGATGCGCTGGTCGGCGCAAACATCGGCTTCACCGCCGGCTACGAGGCGTTCCCGTTCGGGCGCTTCTTCACGTCCTTCGGGTACGACGGCAACCTGCTGAGCGCGTCCGGCTTCCCGGACTACTGGGCGTTCTGGGACAGCACGGACGGCTTTGCCTGGAACAGTACGGACGCCGGCCCGGACGACTTCGTGCTGACGAACGGCGGCTACGTGGGCTACTCCTACGCCCCGCAGTACCCTTCCGACAACGCCCCGGTCACCCCGCAGGCCGGCGCCGTCCCTGAGGCATCCACGCTGGCGCTGGGTACGCTCGGACTCGCCGTTCTCGGCGCCGTTGCCCGCCGCTGCCACGCGTAGCGCCCTCGCCCGGGGAGGGAACCGTTCCCCGCGCGGGGAACTGTTCCCCTCGATGACACATTCGATTTCCACGCTGCCCGTACGCTGGGGGTGCCTCGGGTGCGCCCGCGTGTTCGAGCGGCGCATGGTGCCAGGATTCCGCGCGGCCGAGGGCGCGGAACTGATTGCCGTGGCCTCGCGCACTGAAGAGAAGGCGCAGGCCACGGCGGAGAAGCACGGCATCCCCCGCTCCCACGGCACCTACGAAGCTCTGCTCGAAGACCCCGAGGTCGAGGCGGTCTATATCCCCCTGCCGAACGACCTGCACTGTGAGTGGACTCTGAAAGCCCTCGCTGCGGGCAAGCATGTCCTGTGCGACAAGCCGGCCGCGCTGACGTACGCGGACGCCGAGCGGATGGCGCAGGCGGCCCGAGAGGCCGGTCTGCTCCTGGTGGAGGGCTTCATGTACCGCCACCACCCGCAGCACGCGCGCATCGCGGAGATTGTCGCGAGCGGCGAGGTGGGCGAGGTGGTCTCGTTCCGGAGCGCGTTCACCTATCCGGCCACCCCGGACCCGTCGAACATCCGCTGGCAGGCCGACAAGGGCGGCGGGGCGCTCCTGGACGTGGGGGTGTACCCGCTGAATGCGGCCCGCTACCACTTCGGGGCGGAGCCGGTGGCGGTCACGGCGGCGGCGCGGGTGGACGCCGGGACGGGTGTGGACCTGCACACGACCGCGCTTCTGGAGTTCCCGGGCGGGCGCACGGCGACGATCGTGGGCGGCTTTGATCAGGTCTTTACCACGCGCTACGAGGTGGTGGGCACCGGGGGCTCGGTCACTGCCGAGCGCGGCTTCCAGATCGGGGAGTGCGGCGTCACGGTCACCATCCGCACCGGCGACAAGCCTGCGGACATTCGCACGGAGAGCTTCCCGCACACGGACCAGTATGCCCTGCAGATCGCGCACATCAGCGCCTGCATCCGCGACCGCTCTCTTTCCCTCACGCCGGCCGAGGACGGCGCCGCGCAGACCCGCGCGGTGGAGGCGCTCCGCCGCTCGGCGGTGGAACAGCGCCGCGTGTCGCTTTCCGAGATCGGCTGATTGGCGGCTCTGCCCCCAAGGCAGAGCCACCCCGTGGCCGTTGGTGCCGTGGACTGAAGTCCCGGCTTCTGTGATTCAAGCCCGCCTGCGCGGGCTCCAG
>CALEKU010000249.1 GCA_937902745.1 uncultured Armatimonadota bacterium | reverse complement strand
CTACCGCCGCGGGAGAGGGGCGGGGGTGAGGGCTCCGGAGGCGAGGGCTCATCCCGTAGGCAACATAGGCCGCACGGGGCGCCCGGTAATCAGACTCCCGTCCGCGCCTACGAAACCCTCGGGGCGGTCGCGCAGGGTATCGATGAGCCGTGCCCGCCAGGCAGCGACCCGCGCCTCATTCGCTCCGGCCCGGGCCAGGTCGTGCGTCTCCTGCGGGTCGTTTACCAGGTCGAAAAGCTGCTCGGTGCCGGTGCCGCTCCACCACACATACTTCTCGCGCCCGTCCGTCAGGCGGTGGATCGACTGGCCGTAGCCGGTGTGCTCGCCGTGCAGGAACGGTCGCCAATCCGGAGCGACTTCCCCACGGGCGAAGGGCAGCAGACTCCGCCCCTCCACGGACTCGGGAATCGGCAGCCCGGCACAATCCAGGAGCGTCGGCATCACGTCCCGCAGTTCTGCCACGGCGTCGCACCGGGTCCCCCGCTTTATTCCGCCCTCCGGCGCCGCCTGCGGCCCCCAGAGCAGCAGCGGCACCCGTGCGGACCCGTCGTAGGGCAGGGTCTTGCGCCAGCAGTCGTGGTCGCCCAGCAGGTCGCCGTGATCGGAGACGAAGCAGGCGTACGTGCTGCTCTTCACCCCGAACTCCTGCAAGCCCTCCATCAGGCGGTTGATCTGGTGGTCGATGTGGGTCATGTGCCCGTAGTAGCCCGCCCGCGCCCGCTGAAGAGCGCGCGGGGCCAGCGTCGCCACCTGCGGGTCGGGCCGGTTCTGGGTCCGGTGTGGTTCCAGAATCTCCGTCCAGTCGCCCCGCGGCGGGTCCGGCATGGGAGCGTCCGCGTACATCTCGTACGCCCAGGCGGGCGGGTCCAGCGGCGGGTGCGGGCGGTGGAACCCCAGGTAGAGGAAGAACGGCTTGCGCGGGTCGCGGCGGCGCAGGAAGTCCAGCCCCTGCGTCACGATGAAGTTCGTCGGGTGCAGGTGCTCGGGACGGTCCCATGGGCGGACGGTGTACGCGTTGCAACTCAGTCCGTGCCCGAAGTAGTCGGCATCCGGCTCGCCCGTCTTTTCGCGCAGCCAGGGCAGATAGTCGTCCACCGTCCGCATGTCGCGCTCTCCCCGGCGGGCGAAGTGAAGGTACCCGTCGTGGAGGATGACGTTCTGAAACCCGATCTGCGACCGCTCCGGGTAGACGTGCAGCTTGCCGACCGCCTGCGTCTGGTAGCCATGCCGGGTGAACTCGGACGCCACCGTGACGGGGTAGTCCCACGGCACGCCGTCCTTGTAGCCCACGCGCCCGGTGCCTGTCTGTGATAGCCCGGTGTACAGCGCGGCCCGCGCCGGTATGCAGGAGGGCGTGGCGGTGTACGCCTGCGTGAAGCACGCGCCCTCGCCTGCCAGCGCATCCAGGTACGGCGTCTCCACCACGGGATGCCCCAGATACCCCAGGCAGTCGCCGCGCCACTGGTCCACGCAGATGAGGATGACGTTCGGGCGCTCCTGCGCGCCCGGAGCGGTGTTCGGTGTTGCCATGCGCTACTGGTTCGCCGCAGCCACCCCGCCCCCCTGCGGCCGGAATTCCCTGGTGTGCAGGGAATTCCTGAGGAAGCTGTCGAACAGGTTTCCGAGGCGCCCGCAGAACGTGAGCGTCGCCGGGGGCGCCCCGGCCGCACTGTCCTGAGCCACAACGTCGTGCCTCCATCGCCGAAGGGATAGACAGAGAGACATGCAGTCTGCGCCCATCCGCTTCACTATTGACCCACGGCGCGACCGCCGCCCGATCTCGCCGCTGATCTACGGCACGAATCAGCCGGATTGGAAGACGACCGCGCGGCGGTTGACCCTGACCCGTATCGGCGGCAACCGCATCACCGCATACAACTGGGAGAACAACGCCTCCAACGCCGGGAGCGACTGGCACCACCAGAACGACGCGTTTCTGGGCGGTGGAGACACGCCCGGCGAGGCGGTCCGCCCGCTGGTGGCCGCGGCGCTTGCCAACGGCGCGTCGATTATCGTCACCGTTCCGATGGCGGGCTACGTCGCCGCGGATAAGAAGGGCGACGGGGACGTTAACCAGACGCCCAACTATCTCAACACCCGGTTTGTAAAATCCCTACCCCGCAAAGGCGGCCCCTTCGCCTTTCCCCCCAATACCCGGGACCGGGCCGTGTACCAGGACGAGTTCGTTGCCTGGCTGAAGAAGACGTTCCCGGATGCCCACCGCGGCGGTAGCGTCGCCCGGCAGATCTTCTACTCGCTGGACAACGAGCCGGACCTGTGGGACCACACCCATGCCCGGATACGTACCACGCGCCTGACGTACCGCGAGATGCTGGAGCGCACCACCGAGTACGCTAGCGCCATCAAGCGGGTGGCGCCGGGGGCGCTGGTCTTTGGTCCCGTCAGTTACGGATGGAACGGCTACGTGACCCTCCAGGACGCGCCGGACGCGGGCGGGCGCGACTTCCTGGACTTCTACCTGGCGGGGATGCGCGCCGCGGAGAAGAAGGCAGGGAAGCGACTGCTGGATGTGCTGGATGTTCACTGGTACCCCGAGGCGCGCGGCGGGGGCAAGCGTGTCACCGAGGCTGGCTCCGAGCCGGTACTGGTCAACGCACGGGTGCAGGCTCCGCGCTCGCTCTGGGACCCCACCTACCGGGAGACCTCCTGGATCAGCGACAACCTGCGCCAGCCCATCCGCCTGCTACCGCGCCTGAAGGAGAAGATCGCCCGCCACTACCCCGGCACAAAGCTGGCCATAACGGAGTATAACTACGGCGGTGGGGGGCACATCTCCGGTGGGGTTGCGCAGGCGGACGTCCTGGGCATCTTCGGGCGCGAGGGCGTCTTTGCCGCCACCTACTGGCACCTGTCTGGGGACGAGCGCTTCGCGTACGGCGGGTTCGCCATGTACCGTGACTTCGACCGCAAGGGCGGCCGTTTCGGCGACACTTCCGTTGCCGCGCAGACCAGCGACGCGGCGAAGACCTCAGTTCACGCCAGTGTCGATCAGGCGAATCCGAAGCGCCTGACAGTCGTCGCGATCAACAAGACGAACGCGACCGTCACCGCGGAGATTGCCATCGCGGCTGCGCCAAAGGCCCGCTGTGTTGGTGCGTACCGCCTGACATCGGCCTCCCCGACCCCGCAGCCGACCGGGGCGCGGCCGTCTTCCACCGGCTCCGGGCCGCTCCGCTGCCCCCTGCCTCCGATGAGCGTCACTACCCTGGTAATAGCCCTGTAATCGAACCTGCCGAACGAACGCAAACGAAGGAACCTGCGATGAACGTCCTCGGATATTACCCGGACTGGGTGGCGGGGAGCACGCTCCCGCCGGAGCGCATTGACTTCCCGCTGTTCACCCACCTGTGCCATGCCTTCGCCGTACCCGCCGAGGACGGCAGCATTCCGGATGCCACGGAGAAGACCGGCCGGGCGCTGTGCGCCGGGGCGAAGCGCGCGAGGGTGCGCGTGCTGCTCTCGGTCGGCGGCGCGGAGACGGGCCGCCGCTTCGCTGCGGTGACCTCCGATCCGGCGAAGCGCGCCCGCCTCCTGGATGGCCTGGTCGACCAGGTGAAGCGCATCGGCTACGATGGCATCGACCTGGACTGGGAGTTCATGGAGAACGCCGCCGAGCGGGACCTGCACGCGGCACTGGTGCGGGACCTGCGCGCCCGCCTCCCCCGCCCTGCCCTGATCAGCATGGCGGTCCCGGCCGGGGACTGGTACGGGCGCTGGCTGGACGCCCCGGCGCTCCTGCCTCACGTGGACCTCCTGAACGTCATGACCTATGACTTCGCCGGCCCCTGGAGCGACAAGGCGGACCACAACGCCCCGATGCCCTACCTGGCGGACGGTCTGACCTACTGGACGAAGCAGAAGGGCTTCCCGAAGGAGAAGCTGAACCTCGGCATCCCCTGCTACGGGCGCGGGTTCGCGGTGCGCCGCTGGCGTGACCCGGTAGACAAGGCCAAAAAGCCCGCCCACCCCTACGCCGCCCTGAACGACATTGAGGGCCTGCGCGCGGCAGGGTGGAAACGTGAGTTTGATAAGGCAGCGGGCGTCCCCTTCCTGGTCTCGCCCGACGGCACAGAGCTTATCTCCTACGAGGACACCGACTCGGCGGCCGCAAAGGGGAAGTGGGCGCGGGCGCAGAAGGCGGCCGGCATCTTCTTCTGGGAGATTTCGCAGGATTTCGCGGGCGGCACCCACCGCATCGTCAAGGCAGCAAAGGGCTAACCACTAACCACTATGATAAGATGTAGGTAGCCAAAGAAACCGCGTAAACCACAAACGTTGAGCGTTGAGATGAAGGCCCGACAGCCACGTGCTGTCGGGCCTGTCTCGTCAGCCAGCCGTCCATTAGAGAACTACCGCTACGCAGGAACCAAAGGGCGAATCTCCTTCAAGGCGTCACCCAACCGCTTGGTTTCTTCTTCCAGATCATAACTGGTTTGAAGGTTGAGCCAGAACTGTGCGCTGGTGCCAAAGAAAGCGGCCAGACGTAACGCCGTCGCGGGAGTGATCGCTCGCTCCCCGCGAACAACCTCGCCAATCTGCGTCTGCGATAGCCCCGTTTCCTTTGCCAGGCGGTAGGCAGTTATGCCAAGAGGAGTCATGAACTCTTCATCCAGTATCTCCCCTGGATGGATGTTGCCGATCGCCCCTTTATCCTCAACGTGCCCGCCTATTCGCTTCTCGCTTCCCATATTGTTCAATCCCCATCGTCCCCAAAGAGCCGATGCAATAGGAAATTGTTTCAATCCTCACCGGTACCAAGGAACGGTGCCGTGCGGCACCGTTCTCTCAGTGGTAATCCACCATCTCGACTCGATGAGCCCCGTTATCCCAGACGAAGCATATCCGCCATTGGTCATTGACCCGAATGCTGTGCTGCCCCGCTCGATTCCCGGATAGAGCCTCCAGGCGATTGCCGGGAGGTACGCGCAGATCCTCCAATTGCACAGCGGCATCCAGCATTCGGAGCTTCCGTCGTGCCACCGCTTGAATGTCCGGCGGGAAGCGTCGCGAAACCTGTCCGCGAAAAATCCTCTCGGTCTCCCCGCACGCGAAACTTGCGATCATAGCAGAGACATACTATCTCATCGCGATAGTATCGTCAAGCGTCACCACATCCCGAGCGTCTTACAATACGGGAAATTTCGAGCATAGCGGAAGGGCGGGAGGAAGTACGCTCCGCTGTGACAGAACTCCTGTATGCGGTCGACCCGTCTCTACTGATCCCGCCCAGATAGCCGAAAGCGAACGCTCCTATGGCAAAGAAAACCGCCGCCACTGCCCCTGCCGCCTCGAAGAACGGGACGGCTTCCGCGTCCCTGCCCGACCTGGAACTGCTCCGGGAGCTCATCGCTCTGCCCGGCCCCGCCGGGGACGAAGCGCCGGTCGCGGCGTTCCTGGAGGGGTACCTCGCGGCGAATGTTCCGGAGGCGCAGGTGGAGCGTATCCAGGACAGTCTGATTGTGCGGCGCGGCACCCCGAAGACGGCGATCTTCGCTCATACCGACACCACCGGGTTCACTCTGGGGTACGACAACCACCTCATCCCTATCGGTGGACCGCAGCCCGCGGACGGTGACCGATTGAAGTGCACGTCGCGCCCCGAGTGCCGGGGGCGCGTCCGGCTTCCGAAGGTCGCCGGTGGCAAGCGGGGTGGCGGTGAGAAGCGCGGGCCTGGGCCGCGCCTCGCCCGGGTGGAGGGCGGCGCGGCCGAGCCCGGGACCCGCTGGGTGTACGCCGCCGCGCCGGAGGTAGACACTGCCAAGGGGACCATCACCTCGCCCTACCTGGACGACCGCGCTGGGGTGTGGGCCGGGTTGCAGGCTCTGAAGCGGTGCCCGAACATCGCCGTGGCGTTCTGCACGGGCGAGGAGCAGCACGGGCACGGGGCGCGCGTGTGCGCGGAGCGTCTGTATCGCGAGTACGGCATCACGCAGGCCCTTATCGCCGACATTACCTGGCACACGGACGACACCCCCTGCGGGAAGGGTGTGGTGATCTCCCTGCGCGACCAGTTCAGCCCCCGGCAGGCGTTCCTGGACCGGGTCCTGGCAGAGGCCGGGGAGAGCGGCATTCCCTTCCAGCGCGAGATACAGAGCGCCGGGTCGTCGGACGGCGGACACATCCTGCGCTCGTCCGTCCCGCTCGACTGGGTGTTCATCGGCGCCCCCGAGAAGCGCCCGCACACGGCGAAGGAGCAGGCGCACCTTTCCGACCTTGCCGCCATGGCGGACCTCTTCGTTCACCTGATCGGCCGTCTCTGACACCGGGCGGTACAATCCCGTCAGGAGGCCCGCCCGCATGGAAAGGAACGACCAGAACGACCCGCTCACCCCGGAGCAGCGCCGCGCAATGGAGGAGTGGCTCCGCGCCCACCCCTACGGTGACCAGGACGAGAACGGCATCGACCTTTCATCGTTACGCCGCAACCTGCGACTTACCCCCGGACAAAGGCTCGCCAGGCTCCAGCAGGCGGTCCGCTCCCTGCAGGAGGTGAAGTGTGCCGCAACCCACGATTGACTTTCATGCGATCCTCCGCCTTTTGCACGCCGCGGGTGTACGCTACGTCGTCATAGGAGGCGTCGCGATGCACCTGCAAGGCGCGAACAACTTGACGGTTGACATGGACATCAGCTTCGCCCGCGACCGCGAGAACCTTGACGCGCTGGCGGGTGCCCTCAACCTTCAGCACGCCCGACATCGCGGCTTCCCGCCTGAATTGCCCTGCATCATCGACGTGCAGACGCTGCGAAACGGCACCCATCTCACCCTGGAAACGGACCTCGGTGACTTTGACCTTCTGGCCGAGCCGGAGGGGATCGACTCCTTTGAAGGGTTGTGGGAGCGGGCCACGATCATGGAAATAGACGGCACTCCCGTCCGCATCGCCTCGCTGGACGACCTTATCGCGATGAAGCGGGCCGCGAATCGCCCGAAGGATCAGGCACACCTGATGGAGTTGGAGGCGCTGAAGCGCCTGCAGGAGAGCGAGGGGACGTAACGGCGCGGCCAGCGTTGCCTGCCCCCGCCCGCCGCGCTATACTGAAGGTCCGACACCCTTTTCCAACTTCCGAGGACCACCAGAGACCCATGACGACCACCAGCGCCGCAGCCTCCGACACCGCGCCGCGCCAAACACTCTCGCAACGCGCCCTGAACTGCGCCCCCTCCCCCACCCTTGCCATCACCGCCAAGGCCAACCAGATGAAGGCGGACGGCATCGACGTGATCGCCTTCGGCGCGGGCGAGCCGGACTTCGACACGCCCGACCACGTCAAGCAGGCGGCGGTGGACGCCCTCGGGAAGGGATTCACCAAGTACACGCCCTCAGCAGGCATTCCCGCGCTCAAGAAGGCGATCTGCGAGAAGCTGGCCCGCGACAACGGGCTGGAGTATGCGCCGAACAACGTCATCGTCTCCTGCGGCGGCAAGCACTCGCTTTATAACGTCTTCCAGGCGCTCTGCCAGGAGGGCGACGAGGCCATCATCCCCGCCCCCTACTGGGTCTCCTACCCGGAGCAGGCACGCCTCGCCGGGGCGACGCCGGTCGTCATCAACACGTCGGACGCTACCGGCTTCGCGCCGACCGTGGACCAGATCCGCGCCGCCATCACGCCCAGCACGAAGGTCTTCGTGCTGAACTCGCCGTCGAACCCGACCGGCGCCATGTGGCCGGAGGCGACGATCAAGGCGCTGGCAGAGATGGCCGTGGAGCATAACTTCTTCGTGATCTCCGACGAGATCTACGAGAAGATCGTTTACGACGCGCACAAGCCGTTCTCTATCGCCTCGCTTGGCCCGGAGGTGAAGAAGCGCACCATCACCGTCAACGGCGTCTCCAAGACCTACTCCATGACCGGCTGGCGCATCGGCTACGCCGCGGCGGAGGCGGAGATCGTGGCGGCGATGGGCCGCATCCAGGATGCCGTCACCAGCAACCCCACCTCCATTGCGCAGTACGCGGCGCTCGCGGCGATTACGGGTCCGCAGGAGTTCCTGAACGACTGGGTGGCCGAGTTCGACCGCCGCCGCAAGGTGATCGTGGAGGGGCTGAACGCCATTCCCGGCATCACCTGCCGCGTGCCGGAGGGCGCGTTCTACGTCTTCCCGAACATCTCGGCGCTTATTGGCCGGAAGACCCCGGCAGGCGCGGCCATCGGCAACAGCGACGACTTTGCAGACTACCTGCTCTCCGATGCCCAGGTGGCGGTCGTCCCCGGATCGGGCTTCGGCGCGCCGGAGTATATGCGCCTGTCCTACGCAACGTCCATGCAGGCCATTGAGCGCGGCCTGGAGCGCATCGGCAAGGCCGTGGCGGCACTGGGGTAATGTCGGCCTCCTTTGCCCCCCTCCCCCCATTAAGGGGGGGAGGGGCGGCACGAAGTGCCGGGGAGGGGGGCCAGCCCCTCCCGGACGACCTGCACGCCTTCGCCGCCCGCTGGGGGTTCGCTCCCGATTCGCCCCGCCTGCGGGCGGCGCTGACCCACCGCTCGGCCGCCGCCTCGCCCGCGGAGAGCAACGAGCGCCTGGAGTTCCTGGGGGACGCCCTGCTCGCGGCGTTCGTGGCGCGCTTCCTCCTCGACAGCCTGCCGCCGGACACCGACGAAGGCTTACTTTCCCGCGCGCGGACACACGTGGTCCGTAAGGAGACGCTGGCGGAGGCGGCCCGCGCAATGGGCATCGCCGACCTGCTTGCGGTCGGCCCCGGCGAGCGCAAGGCCGGGCGGCACGAGAACGACTCCCTGCTCGCGGATGCTTACGAAGCGCTGGTGGCCGCGCAGTATCTGGACCGCGGCGCCGAGGCGATGGACACCTTCATCCAGGCGACGCTCGCCGCCTCGCTGGAGGACGTCGCGGCCCACCCCCCGGAGCCGGACCCGAAGACCGCGCTCCAGATGCGCCTCCAGGCCGCCGGGCGCGGCCTCCCCACCTACCATGTGACCGCAGCGACCGGCGAGGGGCAGGATCTGCGCTTCGCGATCGAGGTGCGCGCCGCGGACGGCACGCCCCTGGGAGCCGGGGAAGGACCGAGCAAGCGCATCGCCCAGACGGAAGCCGCCCGCGCCGCCCTGGAATCCCTTGCGTGAACAACGGCACCACAGGTAAGGCGGAATCGCACTGACCGCCGCCGGGAAGGTTACCGGATAGAATGTGGTGAATGTGGTCCAGGAAAGGACGGTCTTCACCCCCTGATGGCAGAGACTCCCCGTGCGCAAATCGGTATTTTTGGCGGCTCCGGCTTTTACTCGTTCCTCGAAGGCGACGTCCGCGAGGTAAAGGTGGAGACGCCCTACGGCCCTCCTTCGGATAAGGTCGTCCTGGCGGAGATGTACGGCAAGAAGGTCGCCTTCCTTCCCCGGCACGGGCGCGACCACTCGCTCCCGCCCCACAAGATCAACTACCGGGCGAACGTCTGGGCGATGAAGAGCCTGGGCGTTACGGACGTCATCGGGCCGAACGCCTGCGGGTCGCTCCAGGCGAACGTCAAGCCCGGCGACTTCGTGATCTGCGACCAGTTCGTGGACCGCACCTCCGGCCGCATCGACACGTTCTACGACGGCCCCGTCACCACGCACGTCTCCGCCGCGGACCCGTACTGCCCGATCCTGCGCGAGCACGCCATCAGCGTGTGCCGGGAGTTGGGTGTGCCGTTCCACGAGCGCGGAACGGTGGTAGTGGTCCAGGGACCGCGCTTCTCCACCAAGGCCGAATCCCGGTGGTTCTCCCAGATGGGTTGGGAGGTCATCAACATGACCCAGTACCCGGAGTGCTACCTGGCGCGCGAGTTGGAGATGTCGTACGTCAACCTTTCGGTCATCACCGACTACGACGCCGGCCTCGTGGCGGAGGGGCAGGAGGCCCACCCGGTCACGAACGATGAGGTGCTGGCCGTGTTCCGCGCCAACACCGAGAAGCTGCGGCGCGTCCTCTTCCGGATGATCGAGACGATGCCCGACACGTCGGAGAGCCCCGCGCGCCACTGCCTGGCCGTCTCTCGCTTCGAGGTGTAAGCGGAAACGCCCGGCATGCCGAACGACTCCCCTCCCCCCGACAAGGCACGCGGCGGGCGCCGCGCCGCGTTCGAGGCGCAGATGCTGCCGCACCTCGATGCCCTGTACCGGTCTGCGCTGAACATGACCCGGAATCCCGGGGATGCCGAAGACCTGGTGCAGGACACATTCCTGCGGGCCTACCAGTTCTTCGGCCAGTTCCGAGAGGGAACTAACGCGCGGGCGTGGCTGTTCCGCATAATGACGAACCTCTTCATCAACGCCTACCGCCGGCGCACGCGGGAGCCGGATCGCGTCTCCTACGACGAGATGGAGGACTTCTACCTCTACAATCGCCTGTCGGACACGTATTCCCGGGGCGCGGGCGCGACGCCAGAGGAAGAGGTCGTCCGCAGGGTCGAGGCGCAGGCCATCCAGGAGGCGATCGCAAACCTGCCGGACGAGTACCGCGACACCGTTGTACTCGCCGATATTAACGAGTTCTCCTATCAGGAGATCGCGGAGATGCTGGAGATACCGATCGGCACGGTGCGCTCCCGACTGGCGCGCGGCCGGAGGTTGGTTCAGAAGGCGATCTGGGCGTACACCGACGCCAATCGCCGTTAGAGAGAAGGGTCACGATGCGAGGTCAGCAGCGGGCGCAGCGCGGCAGCAGCCCGGTCGGACGGAAAGCTGCAGAAAACCACATGGACGCGACAGACCCGACCCCGACGACGGTCGAGTACAACCAGTGCCAGGAAGCCGTTCGGCGCCTGACGGAGTACCTGAGCAAGGAGCTCCGGCCGGAAGAGGAGGAGGCGGTCCAGCAGCACCTGTCGCAGTGCCAGGGCTGCTTCGCCAAGTTCCACTTCGAGGAAACGCTCCTGCGCACCATCCGCGAACGGGCGGCAGAGGTTCGCGCGCCCCTGCCGCTCCGTGAGAAGATTCTGGGCCTCCTCGCCCATGAGGACGCCTCCTCGGCCTGACCCCACGCGCATTCCGCATGTCGCGGAAACTGCAGCCACCGGAATTTCGCTTTCCGGTGGCTGTTGCCGTTCCGGCGGGATTGCCGTTCCCGAAGGATCGGGTAACATGAAACGGTTAACTAATAAACCATTTCCAACGTGGACGATAACGGGGCGCCCCCGCGTCCCCTCCCCCTTCCGAGGACCTACGTGAGCATTACCGAGCAGGAGCAGCAACAGAGCGCGCCGTCCCTCCTGGCGGACGCGCTGCCCGTCAGTGTGGAGACCGCCCTGCGTGAGCGACGCAACGGCACCGGCGACCAGCCGCTTGTGGTCTCCGTCAAGACCGACATCGGCGCCGACGGCAAGATCGGCGAGCGCTGGGTGGTCGCCGACACCCACGCGGTACGCGTCCTGAGCCAGAACGGCGACGGCCGGGCGCGCATCGACGCCGACCTTCCCCTGGCGGATGTCATCGACTTCCGCACCGAGAACCTTGTCGGTGGGGGAGCGCTGCTGGCCCAGCGAGGAACGGATGTGGTGGAGCTGGCGCGGTTCACCACGCCGCTGGTCGGGCGCATGGGGTCCGTTGCACGCACCCTGTCCGCGCTTGCCAAAGGTGAGGAGCTGCCCGAGGTCCACGATGAGGAGGTGCGTAAGTGCCCCAAGTGTGGGCGACCTCTTGGGAAGAACTCCAACGTCTGCCGTGCCTGTATCGACAAGAAGGCCACGCTGGCGCGCCTCTTCGCCTACGCCCGTGAGTTCAAGGTCCAGGCCGTCGTGCTTACGCTGCTGATGTTTGGCGCCATCGCGATGGACCTGGTTCCCGGCATCATCATCAAGCGCATGACCGACGATGCGCTGGTGCCGCAGGTTGCCGTCGCCCCGAACATCGCCCTGGGCCGCCTCGGCGTGCTCGTGGGCCTGCTCATCCTGGCCCGCGTCGTGGCGATGGGCCTTACCATAGTCCGCGGGCGCCTTTCGGCGTACCTGTCCGCCATCATCACCTACCGGCTACGTACGCAGGTCTTTGACCGACTCCAGGAGCTGAGCCTGTCGTATTACGACAAGCGGCAGACCGGCGCCATCATGACCCGCGTCACGCAGGACGTCAACGAGCTGAACAACTTCCTGGTGGACGGCCTCCAGCTTCTCGTGGTCCACGGCCTGACGATCCTGGGCATCCTGATCGTCCTGATGCTCAACGACTGGAAGCTGACGCTTCTGGTGCTACTCCCCATTCCCTTGGTGGTCTGGGCAACCCGCACCACCTGGCGGTTCCTGCGCCGCCGCATGGAGCGCCTGTGGCACCTGCGCTCGGCGCTGGCCGCGGGGCTGAACGCCACCCTCTCTGGCACCCGCGTCGTGAAGGCGTTCGCCCAGGAGGAGCGAGAGATCAACCGGTTCCAGCGGCGCGCAACGGAGCTGTATCAGGTCAACCTTTCGGTTGAGAACCAGTGGGCCACCATCTTCCCGATGCTGGGCCTGCTGATGACCTCGGGCTCGTTCATCGTCTGGTACCTGGGCGGGCGGCAGGTCATTCTTCAGGAGATCTCGCTCGGGACCGTCCAGATGTTCCTGTTCTTCCTGGGACAGCTCTACGGCCCGCTCCAGGCGATGACCCGTATCGCGGACTGGCTCTCGCGCGCCACCACCTCCGCCGAGCGCGTGTTCGAGGTGCTGGACACGGAGCCGGACGTCGCCGACGCCCCGGACGCCGTGAAGATGCCCCGCATCGAAGGTTCGCTGAAGTTTGAGAATGTGTCCTTCGCCTACGACAAGTCGCGCCGGGTCCTGGAGAACGTGGACCTGGAGGTGAAGCCGGGCGAGATGATCGGCCTGGTCGGCCACTCCGGTGCGGGTAAGACCACCATCATCAACCTGCTGTCGCGCTTCTACGACCCCGTCGAGGGGCGCATCCTGATCGACGGCGTGGATATGCGAAAGGTGAGCCTGAACGATCTGCGGCGCCAGCTCGGCATCGTGCTCCAGGAGCCGTTCCTGTTCCCGGGTACGATCACCGAGAACATCGCCTACGGCAAGCCGGGCGCGACGCCCGAGGAGGTCATGCGCGCTGCGAAGGCGGCGAACGCGCACGACTTCATTATGCGCTTCCCGGATGGCTATGATACGCAGGTCGGCGAGCGCGGGGCGCGCCTCTCCGGCGGCGAGCGCCAGCGCATCAGCATCGCGCGGGCCATCCTGCACGATCCGCGCATCCTGATTCTGGACGAGGCGACGGCCAGCGTGGACACCGAGACCGAGAAGCAGATTCAGGAGGCGATCTCGCGCCTCATCACCGGCCGTACCACCTTCGCCATCGCGCACCGGCTTTCGACTCTGCGCAATGCCGACCGGCTCGTGGTCATCGACAAGGGGAGGGTTGCCGAGATCGGCACACACGACGAACTGATGAACAAGGAGGACGGTATCTTCCGGAAACTCGTGGACATGCAGACCGAAATCAACAAAATGCGGATTCTGGAGGAGTAGCCGCCATGCCCACGGACACCGAGAACACAGTGAACCCCGTTGGCACGTCGGGGCCGGCGCACGAACAGGACCTGCTTCTCCTTGACGCAAAGAAGATGCGGCTCTTCCGGACGGGCGGAAGCGCGGTGCGGATGACGATCGAGGGATTGGACGCTCTGGGGGCCGACCGCTCCTATGTGCGTGTGCAGATCGCCCGTGCCTTCCCGCTCTCCCAGCCGGATCGCTACACCGGCTTCCGCGACGCCCAGGACAAGGACATCGGGCTGCTAATCGCCCCGGACGGCCTGGACCCCGAGTCCCGGCGCATCCTGGACGAGGAGATGGAGCGGCGCTACTTCCTGCCGGTCATCCTGCGGGTGAACCAGATCAAGGACGAGTTCGGCGCCATCTTCTTCAACGTCGACACGGACAAGGGGCCGCGCACCTTCTACCTGCGCCAGTTGCGCGAGTCGGTCTACCGGCTCCCGGGCACCGACCGTGTTCTCATCACCGATACGGACGGCAACCGGTACGACATCCCGGACGTCACGCGCCTGGACGCCCGGACCCTCACCCTGATAGGGCACGCCCTGTAGTCAGCTACCGGAGTCGGGGAACGGGGTGACCAGGCCGTGCCGGATGGCAGCGAGGGTGGCCTGGGTGCGGTCGGCGACGCCCAGCTTGTTGAGCACAGCGCTGACGTACCCTTTAACGGTGCCGACCGACAGGAACAACTCCGCCGCGATCTCCTTGTTCGAGCGCCCCTGCGCCAGCAGGCGCAGAACGTCGCGCTCGCGGTCCGTCAGGGCGTCCAGCGGGTTGTCGGACGCCCCACCCGGCGAGGCGATCTGGCGGATCAGGTGCTTCTGCGCCTCCGGGTGCAGCGTGGGCCGCCCCGCAGCGGCGGAAACGATCGCCTGCACCAGTTCCGTCTTGCCCACGTCCTTGAGCAGGTAGCCGATGGCGCCTGCCTGGAGCGCGTCGCGCACCCGGGCATCGTCCGCAAACGAGGTCAGAATCACCACCCGGGCCGCGCTACCCGACTCCGCCAGGCGCCGCGTCGCCGCGATGCCGTCCAGGCGGGGCATCGCCAGGTCCATCAGCACCACGTCCGGCGCGAGGCTCAGGGTCAGGCGCACCGCCTCGTCGCCATCGCGGGCCTGCCCTACCACGGCGATGCCCTCCTCCTCCGCAAGCACCATCTGCAGCCCCTCGCGCACGATCTCGTGGTCATCTGCGAGCAGCACCGTGATGCGGCCCGCCTCGGCGCCGCTTGTGGTATCCTCGGTCACGATTCGCTTTCTCCTGATCTCGCGGGCAGTACCGCGGTGACTGCGGTTCCACCTCCCGGCCGTGCGGCGACCGTCAGCGTCCCGCCCAGCTCCTCCGCGCGCTCTCGCATACTCGTCAGTCCCAGCCCACTGCCCGCCGTCTGGGCGGCAGGACGCGCCGCCCCCGGATCGAAGCCGACGCCGTCATCCGCCACCGTCAGTGTCACCGCGCCGGCCTCGTCCGCCGTGAGACGGAGGCGGAGCGTCTTTGGGCGGCCGTGCTTCAGGGCGTTCGCCGTCGCCTCCTGCGCGATGCGCAGCAGCGCCTCTTCCCGCTCCGGCTCGACCGGACGGTAGGCAGCGGTGTCCAGTTCGACCCGCGGCCCCTCGTCTCCGATGGTCGCCTCCAGGTGCGCCTTCAGGGCGGCCGCCAGTCCCCCACGCCGCAGTCGGGACGCGGCCGGGTGCGACGGCAGGTCCACGGCGGTGTTCGGGTCCGCCGGCCGTAGCTCTGCCAGCAGCGCCCGCATCTCCTCCAGCGCCGTGTGCGCCAGAGAAACGACCCGGTCAATGCGCCGCTCCCCCTCCGCGGGGTCTCGCTTCCACATCGACGCCACCGACTTGCCAATCAGCGTCATGGCGAACAGGTGCTGCGTCACCGAGTCGTGCAGGTCACGGGCGAGCCGCTGACGCTCTTCCAGCACCGCGACCTCCTGCCCCCGCTGGTACAGAAGGCGCTGCTGCTCCCGGCTCTCGATCGCGGTGGCAAGCTGTGCCGCCGTGATCTGGTAGGGGCGCACCTCATGCTCCGGCCAGTCCCGCACCTGGCCGGAGCTCAGGATTACCAGACCGATGCGCTGCCCCCGCGCCCGAAGCGGGATAAAGCAGAGCGCGGGGCGGCCGGACGCCTCCTGAATGCGGCGCAGTTCGGACGAAACGCGCGGGTCGCTGTGGACATCCCGAATCGTCACCGTCTCCCCGGCGTCCAGCATCGCGTCCAGAGCGTCGAACGTATACGGGTGTCGGTGCGTACTCAGGTCAAGCCCCCGGTCCGGATGCCACGCCCCGACCACGCAGACGTGCGTCCGCCTCCCCTGCGCATCGTTCTCGTAGAGAGCCACGGTACAGGCGTGCCGCTCGGCGCCCGCCGCCACCTGTCGCAGATAGGCGGCGATCACCTCGCCGGTATCGCCCGCCGCGTTCATCCG
Source organism: uncultured Armatimonadota bacterium (assembly GCA_937902745.1). Lineage (GTDB taxonomy): Bacteria > Armatimonadota > Armatimonadia > Armatimonadales > Armatimonadaceae > CALEKU01. The sequence continues at coordinate 86,687 of CALEKU010000249.1, read as the reverse complement.
CGCACTGGTGTCGTAAAGAAGCTGTGTGTCGGCGAGCGCTCGCTGCGTCGTGTCGAACAGGCGGGCGTTCTCGATGGCGACTGCCGCGTGCCGTGCGAACAGCGTCAGCGTCTCCACATCCGTCTCCGTGAAGCGCTTGGGGGGCATCTTCTCGCCGCGGTCGTTCACGCGCGGCGACGCCCCGATGCCGAAAAAGCCGATCATGCGCCCGCGCCAGAAGATCGGGATGCCCACCACCGAGTTCTCAGACAGCCGGGGCAGCGTCGGCGCGCGCACATCCCCGTAGCGGTCCAGCACCAGCGGCATCTGCGTCCGCAACACATGGCCCGCCAGCCCCACGTCCGGCCCCATCTCGGCCCCGAGTTCGTCGGGGGGCATCTGAAAAACCGCCTCGGTGCGGATGACGTTGCGCTCGGGGTCGTACAGGCCGATGGTGCCGTTGTCCGCGCCGATGAGTTCGCAGGCGTGGCGCACGATGCGTGTCAGCAGCGGCCTCAGTTCGAGTTCGCTGCTGATCGACTCCACGACGGCGCGCAGGCTCTCCTGCCGCTGCAGGAGCGCCCGCATCTCCGCCGCCGCTACCGCCGCCGCCGTCTCCCTCATATCGGGGACATTATAGCACTCCAGCGTCTCCTTCCCGGCCGTCTACGGACGCCGCTCCCGAGCGTAGCGCGGGCGCAGCCGCCGCCGCCTGGTTTCCGGGTCACCAAGCTCTCCTCATCACTGTGCGCGCGGCTCCACCCCAAGGAGGTGGCGCACCAGGAAGTCGGCGCGGCGGCGCGAACCGTAGGGCGTTTCCGCGGCGCCGTGGCCCGCGCCGGGCAACACCAGCAGTTCGAAGTCCTTGTCCGCCTTCACCAACGCGTTTACCACCTGCATGGTAGTGGCGGGGTCCACGTTGGTATCCTTCTCGCCGACGATCAGCAGCAGTTTGCCGGTGATCTTGTGCGCGTTGGTGACGTTCGACTGCGCCTCATAGTGCGGGCCGACCGGCCAGCCCATGTACAGCTCGTTCCACCAGATCTTATCCATCCGGTTGTCGTGGCAGCCGCAGTCGGCCACAGCGACCTTATAAAAGTCGCCGTGGTGCTCCAGCGCCGCCAGCGCGTTCTGCCCGCCAGCCGAGCCACCGTAGACGCCGACCCGCGTCAGGTCCATCTCCGGGCGCGTCGCCGCGGCGGCCTTCATCCAGGCGATGCGATCGGGGAAGCCACCGTCCACCAGATTCTTCCACGAGAACGTGTTGAAGGCACGAGAGCGGTTCGCGGTGCCCATACCGTCGATCTGGACGACTATGAACCCGAGTTCCGCCATGCGCTGAGAGCCGTGCAGGGCGGAGAACGCCTTGGGAACGAAGGAGCCATGCGGGCCAGCGTACACATTCTCGACCACAGGGTATCGCTTCGCCGGGTCGAAGTTCGTGGGGCGGAAGATCACCCCGTAGATGTCGGTCTTGCCGTCGCGTCCCTTCGCCGCGAACCGCTCCGGCCACCGCCAGCCCGTCGCCAGGAGCGCACTCGCATCCGCCTTCTCCAACGGGCATACCAGAGCGCCGTCGCGCATCCGGCGCAGTTCGGTGACTGGCGGAAGGTCCACGCGCGAGTACGTGTCGATCAGATACTGGCCATCCGGAGAGAACTGAACCGTGTGGGTGCCGTCGCCGGGGGTCAGGTCCACGAACCCGGTGCCATCGAAGTTCACCCGGCACAGGTGGCGGTAGTACGGGTCCTGCTCGGGCACCACGCCGCCCGCCCAGAAATAGATCTGGCGCGCCTTCGCGTCCACCCGCTCCACGCCGCGCACCACCCACTCGCCCTTCGTCACCTGGTTCTTCAGACGGCCCGTGTTGGCGTCGTAGAGGTACAGGTGGTTCCACCCGTCCCGGTCACTCATCCAGAGAAGTTCTCCGGAGTCGTCCAGGTACTCCAGGTAAAATCGGTTGGCGTAGTCGATCAGCGTATCCGCCTCCTCGTTCACGAGCGCGGACGTTTTTCCCGTTTCGGCGTCCACACTCAATACCCGGAGCACCTGGTGGCCACGCTGGTTATACAGATAGGAGAATGCCTTACTGTCGGGCCGCCAGTGGATGTCTGGCGTCGCCATCCAGGGGTTAGGCGCAAGACCATAGTCCAGCGGGATCTGGCGCTTCCCGGCGACATCGAAGAGGCGCGGCCGGTGGACCGGAATCTTATCCCCGGGCTTCAGGTAGTCGCGCTCCATCAGCTTCGGCTGCACCTGGTCAGCGGGCGAGGACTCGACGATGTAGATCTTGTGCTCCTGACCCGGGGTCGTGTGGAGGACGACCAGCCGCCGTGAATCCGGCGACCAGGCGATGGGGCCACGGTAGAAGCCCGACTCCGCCCCGTCGGTCGTCAGCGCGGACTCAGCCCCCGTCGCCTTTTCACGCAGGAACAGATTCCGGTTACGGAAGAAGGCGACCCACTTCCCATCCGGCGACAGGCCTGGCTCACGCCGCGCGGCAGCAGCGGCGGCCGGATCAGGGCGCGGCGGCTCGGGGCCTATCTCGGCGCGCGACTCGCCCGCCTCCGCTACGAACACCGCGAACGGGCTGCCGTCCGCCCGGGTCACCAGCCAGGTATGCCCGGCGAACGTGTGCTGGCTCCGGCTCCCGCCGGGCGGGATGGCGCCGTACGCGCGGCGCTCTGAGCCGCCTTCGAGCCAGAACAGACGTACCTCCTCGCGCGTCCGATTAACGAAGGTGACATTCGTCTCCTCGCCCTCCGCCGCGACACGCGCCGGCCGCTCCCCCGGAGCGTACGCCCGCAGAGAGGCGCCCGATTCTGCTCCTCCCGCATCTGCGGCGACCTTCTCTACCGCATAGGTGCTGAGGTTGCAGCGCCATGCCTGCCCCTCCACCCGGAAGCGCAGCGTCTTCGCGTCGGGGAAGGCCAGCGCTTCCAGCGGAAGGCGTGTCGGCGTCAGTGTCCTCCCCAATGCCTTTCCGAGGGCAGCGGCCAGACGCTCGTGGTCGAACGCCGGTCGGCGTGTACCCGCCTCCGCATCTACAAGCACAAATTCGCGCCCGCCCTCCGGCAGCTCGCGCGCGTACCAGAAGCGACGCATACCCGACAGCCACTGGGGACGCACCGTCAAATTCCTCACCTTACCACGTGTCATGGCGGGCAACTGCGCTGCGCGTTCGTAGTCGGCCTTCTTGCCCTGCGCGGCGACAGTGCCCGGCACCGCGAGCATTCCAGCGGAAAACAATAATAGTACGGCTAGCAGACGAGGCGTTCTCATGCCCCAGCAGTTCGCCCCCGGCGCGCGCCGTTCCTCCGGCTGTCCCCAGGGCTGCTTGCCCGCTGGAATAATTTGTGAATTCCATTTACATTGTGGTGGGATATCGTCTACACTCAGGAAAGCCATGTCGCCACACGGGGAATCCGAGAGTGCGAGCGGCGCGGGAAGCAACGAGGCTCTCCCGGATGCACACGCACGTCCCGCGGAACCGGACTCGGAAGCACAAACCCGGCAGCGGCAGCGCGATGAACAGCTCCGCAACTTTCTGGAGACTTCAGCGGAGGGTATCTACCTCTGCCACATGGAGCAGCCTGTCCCCACCTCCCTCAGCGCAGAGGAGCAGATCGAGCGTTACTACCGCTACGGCGTTCTTGCGGAGTGCAACCCGGCGATGGCCCACATGTACGGGTACGAACGGCCGGAGGAGATGCTGGGCGCGCGTCTGGCGGACCTGCTGGTGCGTGAGGACCCCGCCAATGAGCAGTACCTGCGCGCCTTCATCCAGTCGGACTACCGCCTGTCGGATGTCGAGTCCGTGGAGCGGGACCGCTTCGGCAATACCCGCTACTTCGAAAACTCACTGATGGGCGTGGTGGAAGACGGCCGCCTGCTGCGCGCCTGGGGAACCCAGCGCGACGTGACCGCGCGGAGGCGGGCGGAGGCAGCGCGGGACGCAGAGTTCCGCCAGAAACAGCGCCGCTTCCTGCGCGAGATGCTGCTCTCACTGACCGAAGGGCGCCTCGTCCTCTGCGATGCCCCGAGCGAACTGCCCGACCCACTCGCGCAGCCTATCCTCGGCCCCGTCCCACTCTCGCCGGAAACCCTGCGGGACCTGCGCCATGGCATCCCCACGGCCGCCCAGGAGGCGGGGCTACCGGAGGAGCGGTGGCAGAACCTCATGCTCGCTACGGGCGAGGCCGCCATGAACGCCGTGGTCCACGCCGAGGGGGGCATGGGCACCGTAACAGCGGACCCCGCGCGCGGTGTGGTACAGGTCCGTGTCGCCGACACCGGCAGCGGGATCGCTCAGGACACCCTCCACCGCGCCACCCTGGAGCGCGGCTTTACGACCGCCGGCACCCTGGGACACGGCTTCGCCATCATGCTGCACATGACCGACCGCATCTACCTGTCGACGGGCCCCGGAGGGACGACCGTCATCCTCGAACAGGAGCGCGAGGCGGCAGCCCCGTCGCTCTGGGGGCTTTGACTCCCGGCTACAAAGGACCACGACCGCCCGGCGTCGAAACGAGCGACTATGGACACAGACGCTCCTCCCCTGCCGGAGTTTCCATTCGACCGCTATGTGCGCTATGACGAACTGACGCGCCTGCTCACCCAGCTACGTGACGCGCGGCCGGATCTCGTCCGGCTCGACAGCATCGGCACGTCCTATGAGGGGCGTGACATCTGGTGCGTCACCGTGACGAACTTTACCACGGGACCGGACGCCGAAAAGCCCGCTTTCTACGCGGACGGCAACATCCACGCTACGGAGGTCTCGCCGACCACTGCCTGCACCTATCTGCTCGACCGGCTGGTGCGCGGCTACGGCAACGATCCGACCATTACGCGGGCGCTGGACACCCGGGCCTTCTACGTCATCCCGCGCGTCAACCCGGACGGTGCCGAGGTCTTCCTGTCGGACACGCCGCGCTACCTGCGCTCCTCTACCCGACCCTACCCGTTTGACGAAGAGCCCATCGAGGGGCTGAAACGTGAGGATGTGGACGGCGACGGCAAGGTGCTACAGATGCGCGTCCCCGACCCGAACGGCGCCTGGAAGAAGCACCCGGACGAGCCGCGCCTCATGGTGGCGCGCGCTCCGGCCGAGACGGGCGGCGAGTACTACCGCCTCCTGCCGGAGGGACGCATCACCGACTACGACGGCGTGACGTTCGGTATGCAGCGCGCCAAAGAGGGACTCGACCTGAACCGCAACTTCCCCGCGCACTGGCGGCCCGAGCACGAGCAGCCGGGGGCGGGCCCCTATCCCACCAGCGAGCCCGAGGCGCGGGCGCTGGTCGCGTTCATCACGTCCCACAAGAACCTGTGCGGCGCGGTCACCTTCCACACCTACTCTGGCGTTCACCTGCGGCCTTACGGCACGCAGGCGGACGACGCGTTCCCCGCCGAGGATCTGTGGACCTACCAGTTGGTCGGCAAGAAGGGCACGGAACTGACCGGCTACCCGGCCGTTTCGGTCTACCACGACTTTCGGTACCACCCGAAGGAGGTCATCACCGGCGTCTTTGACGACTGGTGCTACGACCACCTCGGCATCTTCGCCTGGACTACGGAGATCTGGTCGCCGCAGCGGCAAGCGGGCATCACCGAGGGCTTCTCACCGGAGACCAAGCCGGGCGCCTTCAAGTTCACCACCTGGGGACGCGACCACGAGATCGCGGACGATCTGAAGCTGCTCCAGTGGGCCGATCAGCACCTGGAGGGTAAGGGGTACTACGACTGGCGGCCGTTTGAGCACCCGGACCTTGGTCCAGTGGAGATCGGTGGTTGGGATGTGCTGTACGCCTTCCGCAACCCGCCTCCGCGCTTCCTGCGGGACGAAGTGGCGCCGTTTGCAGATTGGGTGATCTGGCAGGCGCTCATCTCCCCCGAGTTGTCGCTGCACACCGCGGAGGCCGTCCCTCTCGGCAACGGGCACTGGCGGGTGCGCCTCGTGGTGGAAAACACAGGCTTCCTGCCCTCCTACGTCACCAAGAAGGCGGCGGAGTGCCGATACGTCCGCCCCGTGGTCGCGGAGATTGAACTGCCGGACGGCGCGACGCTGATCGGCGGCAAGACCCGGATGGAGCTGTCGCAGTTGGAGGGCAAGGCCTACAAAGGCCCCGCCAACAGCGGCTATGCCGCCGACGTCACCGACGACCGCGCCAAGGCCGAGTGGATCGTCTGCTCTCCGAACGGAGGCGCCGTGAAGCTCCTGGCCCGCCACGAGCGGGCGGGCACCGTGCGGGCGGAAGTAACGCTGGGGTAGAGTTCCTACCCCAGCGCCAGCAGCAGCATCAGGATGAAGTGGCAGGCGCTCGCTACCAGCACGAGCACATGCCAGAGTTCGTGCGCCTTGAAGTGCGGCGGCTTCAGGTGGGGGCGATCCTTGACACAGATCACCGCCCCCACCGTGTAGAGCAGGCACCCGGCGAAGAGCCACGCCAGGCCCGCGGGCGGCAGTGACCGCAGCAGCGGTCCGATGGCAACGACGATGGGCCAGCCGGTAAGCAGGTACATCACAGCCTGGAGCCAGTCGGGCACACGTCGGCGCGAGAGCACGTCCGCCAGGATGCCTGCGATGGCGAGCCCCCAGACCACGCCAAACAGACTCCACCCCCAGGCGGGCGGAAGCGCCAGAAGGCAGACCGGGGTGTACGTCCCGGCGATCAGCGCGTAGATGGCGGCCCGGTCAAAGCCGTAGAGCGCGCCCGTCCCCTTCTGGTCGAGATGCAGCGAGTGGTACAGCGCGCTGGCCACATACAGAACGACAAGCGTGGTGCCATACACCGCAAATGACGTAATGTGCAGGGGCCGCCCGCGCGAGAGGATGATGAGGACAACCAGGCCAACCAGGGCAAGTGCGGCCCCCACCATGTGAGAGACCCCGCAGAAGGGGTCCTTTATTCTAAAACGAAACTTCAAACCGTCCGGGTCCTCTCGCTTCATCGTAGCATAGCGGGGTGGACGCGGTGTAGGTATTTCGTCTCATTCGCCCTGGATTTTCGCAAGCGAATGAGCCGACGGAAAGGATCGGACATGGCGCTCTGCGAGCTTCGCTACTTCAGCAACGCCCTCGGCAAACAAACCGGGGCCTTTGTTATCTTACCCGAAACTGGCAAACCTCCCTACGCGACGATGTACCTGCTCCACGGCCTATCGGATGATCACACGATCTGGCTGCGCCGTACGAGCATCGAGCGGTACCTGGAGGGCATGCCGCTGATCGTCGTGATGCCTGACGGCGGCCGTGGATTCTACTGCGACGCAGAGGAGGGGTTCGCCTACGGCACTGCCCTGGCGACGGAACTGGTAGACCGCATCGACCGGACATTCCCTACGAAGAAAAAGCGCGAAAGTCGGTGCGTGGCGGGCCTGTCTATGGGTGGGTACGGCGCAATAAAGTTCGCGCTCTCGCACCCGGACCGCTTCGGGGCGGCCGTCAGTCACTCCGGCGCCCTGGCGTTCGCCCACCGCAACACCTGGCACGACGGCAAGAAGCTATCTCCGGAGTTCGCCCGCATCGTTGGTGAGGAGCCGGCGGGCGGCCCGCACGACCTGTTCGCCCTCGCGAAGAAGAGAGACCCCGAGCAGTTGCCGGCGCTGCGAATCGACTGCGGCACGGAGGACTTCCTGCTGGAAGACAACCGGGAGTTCCACGCCCATCTGGTCAAGCAGGACATCCCACACGAGTACGCAGAGTTCCCCGGCGCGCACAACTGGGCCTACTGGGACCTCCACATCCAGGAGACCCTGGCCTTCTTCAAGAAGCACGTGAAGATGTAGCCAGCAGAAGACAGACCGGGCCGCGCCTCCGAAGAGGCGCGGCCCGGTCGCTTCTCGCTTTGCGTTGATTACTTCTTACTGGTGATCTGCAGGCGGCCCGTCGCCGGGTCGTACTGTACGTCCACGTCCAGTGCCTGCCCCACGAACGACAGCGGGACAATGGTGCGCCCGCTTTCGAGGAAGGCGGCGCGCTCCATCAGGACGGACGTGCCGTTGACCTTCGCCGTGCCGTTGCCGACGCCGATCACGATCTCACGCTCGGCGTTCACCGCGTGCACGACCTTGGTCTGCGGGGACCAGGTCACCTTGCCGCCGGTGTGCTCGAAGATCTGGCGGAACGGCGCGAGCGGCAGACCCGCTTCCACGCGCGGCTGCACGTCGAAGGCGATCTTCTGGCCGTCGAAGGCTACCTGCAGGCTGCCACGCATGGCCGCGTCCGGCAGGGGGCGGAGTCCGGTCGGGCGGGCAGCGGACGGCGCGGAAGCGACCTTCTTCGCCACCTTCGGGGCTGGCGTCGCCACAGCCGAGGCGCGCGGCGCCGCCATCGTGGGCGCTGCAGCCACAGCGGTGGGCTTCAGCGTGACAGGCCGGGCAATCGCCGGAGCGGTCTTGGGGGCGACCGGGCGCGGCGCGGCGGCGAGCGACGGGGTAGCAGTCCTGGTCTCCGCGCTGGCGACTGCAAGCGGGGCCGCCGGAGCGGGGGCGGCGGACGCCTCCTCCACCTTCTTCACGGAGGCGGGAATACCCGGTGTCGCCAGGCGTACATCCGCAGCGGCGCGCGCGGCGCTGACGGCGGGAGCGGCAGCCAGGCCGAGGCCGGCCGGCGTGGTGTCCCCCGCGATCGTCGCGGGAGCGCCGGCGAGCTTTGCCTCGCCGGTCGGAGCGGCGATGACCGCGGGCGCGATGGCGCCGCGCTTCGGCTGCGGGATGACCAGCGGGCGCACGGCCATGTTCGCCGCCGTGGTCGGGTTCGCCTCGGTCTGGTTACGCGCGGCCGTCAGGTCCTCGATATCGCCCTTGCGCACCGTGTTCCCGCCCGGGTTGTCCACGTACACGCGCATCGTGCGGGTCGTGGTAGCGTTGGCGGAGTCGAGGTAGCCCATCGCCTCGATGGTGTGGTAGCCGTTGGGGACCTGCGTCGTGTCCCAGGTGTAGGAGTAGGGTGGGTAGTTCTTAAGGGTCTTGAACTGCTTGTCGATGTAGATGGTGACGTAGGGGCTCTGGCCCGTCCTCGACTTGGCGTCAAGCAGCAGTTCCACCGTACCGCTGACGCGCTTGCCGTTGAGCGGGGTCAGGAACGACATCTCCGGGCCGCCCAGGTCGCCCGCGACGACGCCCTGGTTGGTCCCTGCGACCACCTGGACCCGGGTGGAAGACACGCCGCCGTTCGCGGTGAACACCTTCACCACGATGGTGTGCGGACCGGCAGAGAGCGAGGTGCCGTCTACCTCGAACGACAGCGTGCTGGCCTGCAGCGGCTTCTCCAGGTCCCGGCGGACCCAGCGGACGCCATCGACCCAGAGTTCCGCCGTGGTGACGGGCGAGGAGGTCAGGCTCTTAAAGGAGACATCCAGGTTGAAGACGAGCGCACCGAGCGCCTCCCCCTGGCGCGGGGTCAAGACCCTCAGGTCCGCCCCAGGCGCCTGCGCCTGGGCGGGTGTCGGCGGGAGCGCAGCAAGTACCGACAGTGTGGCAAACGCGGTCGGTACTATCGCCGCGCCCGCCGCTCCCTGGAGCCGTCGTGACAACATCATCAGCAGTCCCCCCGAAAATCGTGTCTGCCGTCACTGCGGGCGGGCATACCGATACCGTCCGATGTGACAGTCATAAGCGGGTAGTCAAACAATTGAGTAGGCGTACACGGAGGCGCATGTGGGACGCACGCCGAAAATCTGGGTAAGGATAACACGCAAGGAATGGCTTTGTCAAGCAATTCCAACGGCCCCCGTTTGAGTGCCATCCCCGTATTATTCCGGCATTTTTTCAACGTTTTTATCGCCCCGCCCGCCCGGGCGGGCGCGGAAAGGCTTCTCATGGAACGACTCTGGGCGCCCTGGCGCCTCGCCTACGTGGCCGGCGACAAGGGCAAGAAGGCAACGCCTGCCGCCCCCGCAGGCGCGGCAGGCTGTGTGTTCTGCGACCGGCCCGCGATGGGCCCGGCGCACGACGCCGAATCCGGCATCCTGACGCGTGGGGAGGCATGCTACGCCATCCTGAACGCCTACCCTTATAACAACGGCCACCTCATGGTAATCCCCTACCGCCACATCGCCTCGCCGGCGGAGTTGACGCCGGAAGAGGGCAGCGAGATGATGGCGCTGTGCGCGTTCCTGACCGACGTGCTCAAGGAGGCATACGGGCCGGACGGGTACAATATCGGGATGAACGTCGGCAGCGCGGCGGGCGCGGGGATCGCGGCCCACCTGCACCTGCACATCGTCCCGCGCTGGAGCGGCGACACCAACTTCATGCCGGTGGTAGGGGGCGTTAAGGTAATGCCCGAGACGCTGGAACAGACCTATACGCGCCTTCAGACGATTCTGGAAGCGCGGCTCCAGGGCGCGAGCGCCGGGGGCGATTCGGGAACGGACGCATAAGAGAGGGTTTGGGGAACTTGGAGGAGACGGAGAAGGAAAAGCGCGTCAACGCGCTCTGCGAGGACGCGCAGGACTGCACGGCCTGCCCGCTGCATGAGGGGCGTACGCACGTGGTGTTCGGCGAGGGCAACCCGAACGCGCCGCTGGTGATCGTGGGCGAGGGCCCCGGCGAGACCGAGGACCGCACCGGGCGCCCGTTCGTGGGCCGCGCCGGGCAGCTTTTGGACGAGTGCCTGCGCGAGTGCGGTATGCTGCGCCGCCACGTCTTCATTACAAATGTGGTGCGCTGCCGCCCGACCCTGCGCGAGGGAGGCCGCCTGAAGAACCGCCCGCCGACGGCGGAGGAGGCGAACGCCTGCATCAACCAGTGGCTGGAGCCGACGCTCTCGGCCATCGAGCCGCTAGTCATTCTGTGCCTGGGAGCGCCGTCGGCGAACGCCATTATCCGTAAGGGCTTCAAGATGATGCAGGAGCGCGGCAAGTTCTTCGAGACGCGGTATGCGCGCTACGCCATCGCGGGCCTGCACCCGGCGTACATCCTGCGCCAGCAGGGTGAGGCGTACGACCAGTCCCGCGCTCTGCTCGTCCAGGACATCGAAGCCGCCCGCAGGAAGGTCATCGAGGCCCGCAAAGAACCGCCGAAGACGCTGTTTTAGTCAGAAGGCTCACCCATGCACGGTCCGTTTCCCGACATGGGGCCGTATCTGGAAAGCCCGGCACTCTGGCGCGATACCCACCAATCGCTGTTCTACTGCTGCCGGGCTTCATGCCCCCACTGCAGCGTGACCTGACAACCACATTCCGACGCCGTAGAATGGGAGGTAACCCTACTCCCTGCCGCGCCGTGGCGGCGATTCGAAAGGATCGGAAGCCCGTGCCCAACGTGCTCCCCTACCGCCTCGCCGCCGTCGATCTGGACGACACCCTGCTCGGCCCGGACAAGGAGATCAGCGCCGCGAACGCCGCCGCGGTCCGCCGCCTGCTGGAGGACGGCGTTACCGTGATGCTCGCCTCCGGGCGACGGCATGAGAACATGCGCCGGTTCCACCGGCAGCTCGACCTGCCTCACGGCTGGATCGTCTCCTGCAACGGCGCCCAGGTGAAGAATGACGTGAGCGGCGAGGTGCTGCACCGCCTCACCGTCCCCGCCGACCTGGCGACCGAGATTATGGAGGAGGGAGGCCGGCGCGGCGTCACCCAGAACTTCTACCATCCGGACGGCTCGCTCTACGTCAACGCCTCAACCGAGTGGACTGCGCTGTATGCAAGCCGCACCAAGAACGACCCGGAGCGGCTCGAAGACTTTCTCGCGCTGCTGCGCGGTCAGTCGCCCCTGAAGATCATCTGGGTGATCGACCCGAAGGACGCCGCCGCGGCGCTGCCGGAGATGCAGGCGCGCTTCGGCGACCGGCTCTATATCACCATCACCGACCCGGAGTACCTGGAGTTCATGGCCCCCGGGGTGAACAAGGCGACCGGGATCGCCGTAGCAGCAGCGCGCCTGGGCATCCCGAAGGAGCAGGTGGTGACGTTCGGAGACGGAAACAACGATGTAGAGATGCTGGAGTGGGCCGGCCTCGGCGTCTCGATGGACCACGCCCGCGAGTCCGCAAAGCGCGCGGCGGACCGGGTCACGCCGCCCGGCAGTCCGGAGACGGGTTTCGCCCGCGCGGTGGAGATGCTGTTCGCCGAGGCGGCGTAGTCCCGGTTAGTTCTCGCAGAGGTAGCTCTGGAAGAGGCTGGCCTTGACCGGCTGGAAGGTCACGGTCTCCACGGACTCTGCCGCGCGGCGCAGACGGGTGACCTCGCGCTTGAGGACGGCCCGCTCGGCGTACAGGCGGGCCGCGGTGTCCGTCTCCTCCAGAAACGCCTGCTTCTCGTCGTTCTCCAGGGGAAGGACGCAGGCGGCGGTAAAGGAGAGCAGTTCCGGCTTGTCCGGCAGTTCGATCTCGACATCGCGCTGCCCGAGCAGAGCCAGTTGGCGGGTGAGGAACTCCTTGAGCAGCCGCTGCACGTCCTCGGAGAGGGGCAGCACCGCCTCCTCGGCGCCGGGCACATCCTGCAACGGCTCGGTGATGCCGGTGCGGTAGGGGCGGACCTCATGCGTCTCTAGAATGCGGAACCGCTGCTCCCCCACCACCTCAATATTCATGCAGCCGTCGGGCAGGCGCTCCACGCGCCGGATGCGCGCGGTGCAGCCCACCCGGAACGTCTCGGCCCGCGGCGTCGTGGAGGTGCCGCGGGAGATCAGCACCACCCCGAACGGGATACTCTCCCGCACGCAGCGGGTCACCAGTTCCTTGTAGCGCTCCTCAAAGATGTGGAGGGGCATCAGCATGTGCGGGAACAGGACCTGCTCCAGCGGGAACAGGGGAAGTTCCGAGACGCCCGCCAGGGGCTGCGGTTCTGATGCCTCGTCGTCCATTGGTCCCACGGCCCTTCGCCGCTCCTTCCCGCCGGGTCTGCCCACGGGCGTGCTCGACGCGCCTAGTCTTCGAGGCGCGTGGCAAACCCCTTGCGGATTCCCGCCTCCACGAACTCAGCGCAGTCCTGAGGCAAAGGCAGGTCATCGCCCGATGCCTCGTTGTAGCGGCGCGTGGCCTCGCGGGCGAAGCCCAGCGGGGTCATCGCCCGAACGGCCATGCCGACCACGAACCCGGCCTCCCTCGCCACCCGCTGCTGCATGGCGGCGACGACCTCGTCCGCATCGGCCCCGCTCACTACCTCGTCGACCTTGATGCTCCCCGCTTCGAACTTGACGTGCAGTTTCACGAAGGCGCGTTCTCCCGGATAAAGCCCAACCCTGAGTTCCTTCCGAATTATAACTTTCGGGGCATCGGCCTGTCAATCGAGGGGCGGGTGCAGGTTCCCGCCGCGGACCCGGCGAACCTCTCCTCAGATGCGCGCCGCGGGTCGCGAGTGCGCGCGGAAAGGCACGAGACGATGGAGTTCTTCAACGGTCACCACACCGTCAAGGTGCGGGGCAACACACGCTTTCCCGGCCCTCTAACCGCCCTCCCCCTGCCGGACGGACCACCGGACACGGAGACCGCCGTCCAGGCGATGTACGACGACGGGTATGTGATCTTCCCGGGACTGCTGAACGCGAACGGAGTGGCGCTGCTACGCGCGCGCATGGATGCGATGGGCAGCCGCAACGACGACGACTATGTGGTGGAGGGCTGGTGCTACAACAAGCACATCGCCTCCGACTTCTCGCAGAATCCGGACCTGCTGGACTATATTGACCTGCCGGGGGTGGTGGACGTCCTGGAGGTGATTCACGGCGGCGATGCCCACCTGAATGCCAACCCCGGGCCGCAGGTCATCGGTGGCAGTTCCTGGATCACCGGTGCGGGCCGCGACATGGGCATCCACACGGACTACCAGAGCTACCACCTACCCGAGGAGGTTCACGAGGCGTACCGCCTGCCCATCTACTGCACGACCCTGCACATCTACCTCAACGATTTGACGCCGGAGTTGGGCCCCACCATCCTGATCCCCGGCAGCCACCGCGCCGGACGCCCGCCGGAGGATGAGTGGTCGTGGAAAGGGCGTAACCCGCAGGCGGCGCTGGTGAAGGCGGGCGACGCTCTGCTGTTCCGCAATGACATCTGGCACGGCGCGTGGAAGAACACGCACCCGACCGAGCGCCGCTACATGATGCAGGTGCACTATGCCCACGGCAGCTTTGGCAAGTGCTATCCCTCGCTGCGCTACCCGCAGTTGTACGCCCCGGAGGTACTGGCGAAGGCGACGCCGCGCCAGCGGCGCCTGCTCGGCGAACGTCCCCCGCGAGGCGGCGTCGCCCCGAAGTATTGACGGCGCCGCGCCCGGTCGGCTACTCTAACAAAAAGCGCCGGTAACGACAAAGGACGGCAAGGACGGAGGTATTCGGAGCATGGCGACGGAGCGGTTTCTGGCACTGGATCTGGGGGCGGGGAGCGGACGCGGCATGGTGGGCGTCCTCGACACTGCGCGCGGCAGGGTGTCCCTGGACGAGGTGCACCGCTTCGCGAATACCCCCGTCCGCCTGGGCGACACGCTCTACTGGGACCTCCCCCTGCTGATGGCAGAGTGCCGGACTGCGATCGGTAAGGCGTCCGAGACGGGCGCCCTGTCGGGCATCGGGGTGGACACGTGGGGGGTGGACTTCGGCCTCCTGGACGCCCGGGGCGACCTGCTGGGCCTGCCCGTTCACTACCGGGACCGGCGTAACGATGGCATGATCGAGAAGGTGTACGCCTCCGTACCGCGGGCGGAGGTGTTCGCGCGCACCGGCATCCAGACCATGCAGATTAACACCCTGTTCCAGCTTGCCGCCCTGCGGGAGCGTAACCCGCAAATGCTGGACGCCGCCGCCCGGCTGCTCTTCATCCCGGACCTGTTCCACTACTTCCTGACGGGCCGAGCCGAGGCCGAGTACACCATCGCGACGACCTCGCAGATGTACGACTCGCGCTCCGGCGGCTGGGCGACCAGCCTGCTGGAAAAGCTCGGCCTGCCAACCCACATCCTGCCGAATGTGGTGCTCGCCGGCACGGAGTACGGCCCCCTGACGGCTGCGGAGGCAGAGGAGACGGGCGCCGCCCCGGGAATCCCCGTCATCGCTCCCGCCGGCCACGACACCGGGAGCGCCGTGGCCGCGGTGCCCGCCGAGGAGGGTGACGGCTGGGCGTACCTCTCCAGCGGCACCTGGTCGCTGCTCGGGCTGGAGGTGCCCGCGCCGGTCATCACTCCGGAGGCCGAGGCGGCGAACGTCACCAATGAGGGGGGCGTGGACGGCACCATCCGCCTCCTGAAGAACATCGGGGGGATGTGGCTGATTGAGGGCTGCCGCCGCGCCTACGCCCGGCTCGGCGACGAGCGCTCCTACGATCAGTTGTCGCGGCTGGCGGCGGACGCCCGCCCGATGGCGGCACTCGTGGACCCCGACCACCCCACCCTGCTCGCCCCGGACGATATGCCGAAGGCGATCCGCGAGCTGTGCGCGGCGACTGGCCAGGCCCCGCCCGAGGGTATCGGGGCGACCATCCGCTGCTGCCTCGACTCGCTGGCGCTGAAGTACCGCGTGGTGCTGGCGACGATGGAGCGGCTCACGGGGCGCACGGTGCACACCCTGCACATCGTGGGGGGCGGGTCGCAGAACCGCCTGCTGAACCAGATCGCGGCGGACGCGACTGGCTGCCGGGTGCTGGCGGGTCCGGTGGAGGCGACGGCGCTGGGCAACATCCTGATCCAGGCGAAGGCGCGGGGCATGGTCGAGTCGCTGGACGAGGTGCGCCGTATCGTGCGGGCGTCGTTCGTGCCGGAGGTCTACGAGCCGGACCCGGCCGCGAAGGCGCAGTGGGACGAGGTCGCCGCGAAGTTCTCCCCGTTACTCTACGGCTGACCCTCGGGGCGCGGAGGCCGCGGGCGGGACGTCGGGCATCTGGCGGGCCTGGTGGCGCATCAACAGGAAAATGCCGGCGAGTATCAGCCAGAACACAACGAAGAACACAGCGGCGGCATCGAATTGACGCCGCCTCAGGGTAATGAGGGGGTGCTCGGTCACCCTCCGGGAACGATGCGCCTCTATCGCCTCGGACTCCGCCCGCGCCTGCCGCGCCGGTTCAGTCGCGGGGGTAGACGATGGTCGCGCGGCGGGCGGAGAGTTCGGCAGCGCGGGCGGCCTTCATCCGGGAGTGCGGGGCGGTCAGAACCCAGAGGAGCGCGGCCATCAGGACGACGCCGGCCCAGCCGGTGAGGCTCCAGAAGACGGCCGGGACGATCATGAACGCAGCGATGAGAGCGGGCGCGGCTCCGGCCAGAATCAGCGCCACCTGCATAACCTCAATAGCGACGTCCAGTACCGTTTTTCCCACGGCCTCCGTTACTCCCTTATGGCGAGCGGGCATATCACCCGCAGGATTCTTTCCGCTATTAACGTACCACGAAACCCCCGTAATTTCCTCTGCATTTAGTAAATAAAAGAGTAAAAATACAATAAAATATTTACCAGTCGTGGACGGAGCCGTCCGCGCGACGGCAGGTCGGCAGGTACGCCCGCTCGTAAGGGTATTGTGCCGCCTTCTCCTCGTTTATGTCGCACCCCAGTCCGGGCGCTTCGTTCGGCCACAGGTAGCCGTCGCGGTACACCGGGGCGCCCGGCAGGACCTCCTTCACCTGATCCGAGAATTCGACCATCTCCTGCACCCCAAAGTTCGGAATGGAGACGTCCACATGGACGTTCGCGCTGTGCGCCATCGGCGCGATGTCGCCCGGACCGTGCCATGCGGTCTTTACCTGATACGATTCGGCGATGGCCGCGATCTTCCGCGCCTCGGTGACGCCCCCGATGTGCGTCAGGTCGCACCGGATGAAGTCGATAAGCTGCTCGGTGATGAGCGGCAGGCACTCATAGCGGCTGTGGAATAGCTCCCCCATCGCCAGCGGCGTCACGCTCGCGCGGCGCACGGTACGGAACGACTCCTTGTGCTCCGGGCGAAGCGGGTCCTCCAGAAAGAACAGGTGGTAGGGCTCCAGCTCCTTCGCGAGCCGCGCGGCCTCGATCGGGGTCAGCCGCTCGTGGACATCGTGCAGCAGTTCTACCGCGTCGCCCAGCGCACCGCGCAGGTGCGCGAAGAGCTTCGGCACCACACGCAGGTAGTTTGCCGGCTCCCAGTTCTGCTCCTCGGCCGGCAGCGCTCTCTGTTTGGCGTCCGCGCCCGGCCGTATCCAGGTCGCGGACGCCGCCTCCTTTGCCCCGCCGACACCGTAGGTGCCCACGGCCTCCGGCACGGCGACCTGAGCCCGCACCACCTTGAAGCCCCGCTCCATCGCCGCGCGCACCCGGTCCTCGACCTCCACCGCATCTCTGCCGCCGGCGTGAGTGTAGCAGAGCGCCCCTTCGCGCGTCTTCCCGCCGAGCAGAGAGTACAGGGGCAGACCAGCGCGCTTGCCCTTGATGTCCCAGAGCGCCATGTCGATGCCCGCCAGAGCGGTCATCAGAACCGGCCCGCCGCGCCAGTAGGTGCCCCGGAACAGGTACTGCCAGGTGTCTTCCACGCGGTCCGGGTCACGCCCCACCAGCAGCGGCGCGATGTGCTCTTCCAGCGCCGCGGCCACCGCCAGTTCCCGCCCGTTCAGCGTCGCATCGCCGACCCCATACAGACCGGGCTCATCGGTGAGGACTTTGACCACGACATAGTTGCGGCCCGGACAGGTAACAATGACGCGGACCTCGGTGATTTTCACGGCGCGTGCTCCTTTGCTTCCGCTGCTTCCGCCAGCGCGGTTTTGCTTCTGCGGTAGGGTTCGCCGCAGCCGTGGGCGCCCCCTCCCACAACGCGGGACAGCGGCGCCGCAACCCACCGTTCCTGTGTTGACGCCCCGCCCGGGGTTTGATACAATCAGGGTCGGGCACTCTGCCCGCAGTCGTGCGGAAATCCGGTAGCCCCCACCCGGAAAAGAGTCACGACGATCATGACCGCTGCTCCTGCTGCTGCTTCCGCATCCGACACTCCCGAAGGCGCACCGAACAGCGCCCCTTCCCAGCCCGAAAAGACAGTCAGGTACATCTTTGTCACCGGCGGGGTTGTCTCGTCCATCGGCAAAGGCATCACCTCGGCCGCTCTCGGACGACTTCTGCGCAACCGCGGCCTGAAGGTCGCCATGCAGAAGCTCGACCCGTATATCAACGTCGACGCTGGCACGATGAACCCCTACCAGCACGGCGAGTGCTTCGTCACCGATGACGGCGCCGAGACGGACCTGGACCTGGGCCATTACGAGCGCTTCGTGGATGTCAACCTCACCCGCTCCGCCAGCGTTACCACCGGCGTCGTCTACGGCGCGGTGATCGCCAAGGAGCGGCGCGGCGACTACCTAGGCGGGACCGTCCAGGTCATCCCACACGTCACCAACGAAATCAAGGAGCGCGTAATCAACTACGGCCGCAGCACCGGCGCGGACGTGGTGATTGCGGAGGTCGGCGGCACCGTCGGCGACATTGAGGGGCTTCCGTTCCTGGAGGCCATCCGCCAGATGAGGCGCGACCAGGGGCCGGGCAATGTCCTCTATGTCCACGTCACCCTGATTCCGGATGTCGGCCCGTGGGGCGAGGTCAAGACCAAGCCCACACAGCACTCCGTCATGCGGCTGCGCGAGGTAGGCATTGCGCCCGATGTGCTGGTGTGCCGCACCCGCCGCCCTCTGAACGACGAGCAGCGCGAGAAGATCGCCCTGTTCTGCGACGTCGCTCCCGAAGCCGTGATCGAGGCGATGGACACCGAGACCATCTACTCCATCCCGCTGTCCTTCGAGGAGGGCGGCTTCGCGGACCTGGTGACGCGCCGCCTCGGACTTCCGCAGACCGAAGCCAACCTGGAAGAGTGGCGCACCATCGTGGAGCGCATCCTGCGCCCCAAGCACGAGGTGAATGTGGGCGTGGTCGGCAAGTACATCCAGAACGGCGACGCCTACATCTCCATCGCGGAGGCGCTGAAGCACGCGGGGGTGAC
Source organism: uncultured Armatimonadota bacterium (assembly GCA_937902745.1). Classification (GTDB taxonomy): domain Bacteria; phylum Armatimonadota; class Armatimonadia; order Armatimonadales; family Armatimonadaceae; genus CALEKU01. Next base: position 67,813 of record CALEKU010000249.1, on the reverse strand, counting down.
CCACGACTGCCGGGTGAACATCCACTGGATCGACTCCGAGGAGTTGGAGGAGGTCACCGACATCGAGGGCACCCTGCGCGACTTCGATGCCGTGGTGGTCTGCCCTGGCTTCGGCGCGCGGGGTATCGAGGGGAAGATTCAGGCGGTTCGCTTCGCCCGGGAGCGAAAGATCCCCTATCTGGGCATCTGCTTCGGCATGCAGATGGCGGTGATCGAATACGCCCGGCACGTCTGCGGCCTCAAGGACGCTAACACCACGGAGGTCGCCCCCGACACGTCGCATCCGGTGATCGCTCTGATGCCGGATCAGTACGGGGTCACGGACAAGGGCGCCACCATGCGGCTCGGGTTGTGGCCGTGTGCACTCACCCCGGGGTCGCTGGCGGCGCGCCTGTACGGCGGCGTTCCGTCGGTGGAGGAGCGGCACCGGCACCGCTTCGAGGTAAATAACGCGTACCGTGACCAGCTCGCGGCGCAAGGGCTCATCTTCTCGGGCCAGTCGCCGGACCACCGACTCGCCGAGATCGTGGAGATACCGGACCATCCGTTCTTCATCGGGACGCAGTTCCATCCGGAGTTCCGCTCTCGCCCCAACCGGGCGCACCCCCTCTTCGCCGGTCTGATTGAGGCGGCGCTCGCCCGCCGCATCAAGTAGCGGGCCGGAAACCACAAAGCGCGGGGGCGGGGCCACTCCCAGGGAGTGGCCCCGGCACCGCGCTTTCGTCCGCTTAGCGGTCCGACTAAGGTTGCTGCTGCTTCTGAAGCTCCTTGACCTTGGCACGCTGAGCCGGGGTCAGGACGGCCTCCAGCTCCTTGTCCATCTTCTGAGCCACCGGGCGCATCTCGTTTCCGTACTCCTGCTGCAGCTCCATCATCTTCTTCTGGAGCGCGGCCATCTGCTGCTGCAGGGCCTTTGCGCGCGGCTCGTACTTCTTGTTGATCTTCTCCAGAGAAGGTTCGTACTTCTTCTGGATGGCGTCGATCTTGGACTTCTGCGCCGCGGTGACGCCGATCTTCTTGAAGAACTCCTCACGCTGCTTCTTGACCATAGCATCGTACTCGGCCTGGTTGCGCGGCGGCGTTTGAGCGGGGGCCGCCGTCCCGAGGACAGCAGCGAGGGCCAGAGCCGCCATGACGGCGGAGGCAGCCCGCCGGGGCTTGCGTATCACGATATCGATTTCCTTCCGTATTTGGCGCGGCACGCCCACGCGCCTGCGCGCGGCAGTGACCTTTCATTGTACGCCATCGGGCGCAGCATGGTTTCGCCGAAGGCCGCTTCTGCCCTTCCCACCTCGTTCCCGGGCTAAACCGTGACCTTCTGGTACCCACACGTCAGGGGCACCGAATGCCCTGCCCAGCGGAGCGAGCCCGTCACCCCTTCCGGCAGCGTGATCTCCGCGGTCAACCCACCGCCGTCACGCTTCTCCAGCGCCACGTCGACGTCTCCCTTCGGATGCGGGACGCGGCCCGAGGCGCGGGTGAGCGGCCCCAGGTGCGGCGCAATCCGGACGCTCTTCCAGCCGGGCTCCCCCGGCATCACGCCCAGGACCGTGGCCAGGAGTTCATAGTTGGGCGATGCGCTCCACGCATGGCAGTCTGAGCGGGTCGGCTCCGGCTTTTCGGCCCAGGTCGTCAGCCCGATCCGCTTCATCTCACGCCACGGCGCCAGCGTCTCCAGGAACCGGTCACCCAGCCCCGCCGCCGTCAGGGCACGATGCAGGTAGAAGCGGAAGTAGAACGTCGCCTGCGTCACCTCCGGGTCCGAAAGGGCCCGCTCCATCACGGCGCGCTTCTCTTTGTCCGTCAGCACGGACGGGCTCAGGACGAGGAGCGACGCGGTATGCTGCGAGAAGGACTTCTTCTCCGGAGTGTCCGCGACGCGGTGGGTGCGCCCGTCGTAGCAGAGCGACTTCACAGCGGACAGCACCTTGCGCTTCTCGCGGTGCAAACGCTGGGCCTCCTGCCCCTGGCCGAAGTACGTGTGCAGTTCACCCGCGGCGTCCAGCGCCAGAGCATACTGCAGGGTCAGGAGCGCAGACCCGCCCTCCTTCGCTCCGGGCGGCACCCCACCCCGCCACTCGTTGCACCAGTCGGCGAACGACCACCACTCCAGCGGCCCCAGCAGGCCGTCCTTGCGGATGCGGTCCCCAAACCACTGGAGTACGCCCCGGATGCCGGGGAGCATCCCCTTCAGGAAGTCGTCGTCGCCGGGTACATGCTGCCAGTAGTCGTGGACCATGCAGACCCACCAGAGCGAGAACGGCGAGATGATCTGCGGCAGCCGCGACGGGAAGCGCGACTGGGTGAGGCCGAAGGCAAGCCGCGAGTCGTCCAGGTGCGCCAGAGCCGTCCGGAACAGGCGGGCGTCGCCCGAGGTGTAGAGGCTGACGAGACACTGAATGCGCGTGTCGCCCGCGTACTGGAGCTGCTCATAGTAGGGGCAGTCCATAAACGTCTCATGGGCGCACAGGCGCAGGGTCCGCCACCCGATCGTCATGAGGTCGGAGAGGTCCGCCTGCTCGGGCGCTTCGAACCGGGCGCGCTCCGCAAACGGATAGCCGGTGTAGATCGCCCGCAGGCCCGTCACGACCAGGGGCGCGTCGGCCGTTTCGATCGTCATCTCGGCGTAGCGGAATGTCCGCCACCAGAGGGGCGAGAGGACGCGGTGTTCGCCGCCATCAAGGCGCCACGAGTCCGAGTAGCCGCGTAGCACCTTGCCCTCGATATCGTTCCGGTCGCCCTTTTGCCCGGTCTTTGCGTCGCGCAGCGCCTCGGCGTAGGCCAGACGGAGCGTGGCGCCGTCTCCGCCCGAGACGATCAGTTCAGGAAAGGCGCACGTCTCGTTCCCGTGGTCGAACAGCAGGGTGACCTTCGCATGAGCGGGCACAGTGAACGGCTCCGCCCCCGCGCCCGCGGGGGCGTCCATGCCTTCGGCGCGGACGACACGCCCGAACGGTACGGGCGTCTCCTCCATCGCGGGAAGTTCGCGCGGCGTCAGCCACCAGAAGGAGCCCGCGTCCTGCGCGCCGTGGGAGAAGGCGCGTCCCGCGCTGGCCGCGTTGGACCATCCCGTGTCATCGAAATCCGCGGTCTCCCAGCCCCACGGGTGCCGGGCCGCGTCCAGGGTCTCGCTCGGCCCCACCACGCAGTAGGTCCGGAGCGCCGCCGCCTCGTCGGTCGAGAAGGCATAGGCGTCATCGCGCCACACCTTCCAGTCCTTCGGCGTGTTCACGGCCTCTTCCGCCTCGCTGTCTCCCTGGCACAGGAAGGCGCTCCGCCCGCTGGTCATCTGGGCCATTGGCGCCATCGGGTCCGGGAAGAAGTGGACGCGCGCCGCCAGAACGTTCACGCCGGGCTGCAGGTAGGGCGCCAGGTCTACGGTCTCGTAGCGCCAGTGAATCAGGTCACCGCGCGCCGGCCCCCAGGCGACGCTCTTACCGTTGACGAAAAGCCGATACCGCTGGTCCGCGCTGACGTGTACCCGGAAGGATTCCGGAACCTTCTCCAGCGTGACCGTTTTCCGGTAGAGGAAAACGTCGCCGCTGGTGGACGTCCCCCCGGGGTGCTGCGCCCACGAGGCGCTCCATTGTCGTAGCTGCTGTTCCAGTGTCGTACCCTCCGAGTTTGTTGAGAAGTCGTCGTTGAGAAATATGCCGCAACGGTCGTCCGAAGCCGTTGTCGAATGGGTAGTTCAGAGGCGTGGTTCAGAAAACATGGCTGCACGAAACACAGGATTCACAACGGCACCGGACGTACGGCGCGCCCCCGCAGAGCGGGGTTCGGCAGCCCTGCCCGCCGCCGCCTCGGCGCTCTCTCCGGCTGCGGGCGACCTCCTTGCGACCGCGGGTCAGGCCGGCCCGGATGGCGAGGCGGCATCGCTGCTGCGCCACTCGCAGGACCTTCTGGAACGCCTCCGCCGCGCCGTGGAAGCCCGCGAGTCCGCCTAACGCATCTCCCCCAGCAGCCTCTCGTGGCGCGCCCGCGCCGCCTGATACACCTCCGCCTTGCTCGGGTCCGGCTCGAATGTAATGCCCAGACGCGCCCCTGCCGTCTCCGGCGGGCCGTATCCCAGCCGCTCGCGCACCAGAAGCGCCGCGCCACGGGAGGATGCTTCCTCCTCCTCCGACAGAGTGATCGGCTCACCCAGCACATCCGCCAGAATCGCCGTCCACGCCTCTGAGTGGCGCAGCGCCGCGCCGGTGCCGATCAACTGCGCCCGGGGCGACACGGCGCGCAGCCGCTCGCGAATCGCGGCGAAGCGGTAGGCCACCGCCTCCAGGTGCGCCCGCGCGATGTGCAGCGGCGTGGTGGCCTGGGTCAGACCGAAGATCGCGGCGGTGGCATCGTCTCGCCACAGCGGCGCCCGCTCCCCGGAGAGGAACGGCAGCACCGTCAGGCCGTGCCCGTCGGGTGGCTGCGCGCCCAGTTCGACATCCAGCGCCTCCGGCGTCAACCCTGGCATCCGCAGGGTCGCCACCAGCCACGCCCACACGTTCCCGCCGTTCGAGAGTGCACCGCCCAGCAGCGAGCGGTCGGCGTCCGCCGCGTAGCGCCATAAACCGTCGGGGACGGGGGGCAGCATCTCACCGGAAGCGCGCGGCGCGACCACGCGCATCGCGCCGGACGTCCCCACCATCAGGGCAACCTCGCCCGGTGCGGTGGCGCCGCACCCGAGGTTGGAGCAGGCGCCGTCCCCGAAGAACGGATACCAGGGCACCTCGGCGACCTCCGGCAGTTCCGCCCGCCACTCCGGCAGGAGGCCAGCCACCGGGGCGTCGTTCACGGAGGAAAGCCGGTCCGGGGTCAGGCCGGGCACCTGCGCCACCGTCGCAACGTCCCACGTGCCCGCCGTCTGGTCCCAAAGGCCGGTGGCGGACGCCATGGAGTGCGAGCACGTAACCCGCTCCGCCCCGAACAGCCGCCCGAACAGGTACTCCCCCGGGGACAGGAAACGCTCACTGCGCCGGAACGCCTCGGGATCGGTCTCCGCCAGCCAGAGCAGGCGGCCCGGATAGTAGGAGGTGTGCAGAGGACAGCCGGTGCGCTGGGTGTAGGCTTCCGCCTCCATGTGCGCACGGAGCCGGGCTACCTGCCCGGCCGCGCGCCGGTCCGACCAGGTCAGGACCGGCGTGACCGCAACCCCGGCAGCGTCCACCCCGGCGAAGGAGTGCCAGAAGGTGCAGCCCGCCACAGCCGCCACGGGCGCGCCGGCCGCATGCCGGAGCGCCTGCCGGGCACAACTCACCGCCTCCCGCACCAGAGCGTCGGGGTCGAGCGTCGCCCCGCCGTCCGGTGTGTCATGTGTGTCGTGGCGAATCGCGGCCACGGCTCCCGGCACGGGGCGGCACGTCTCCGCGTCGTAGAGCAGGGCGCGGGTGGAGGACGTGCCGATGTCCAGAGCGAGAATCAGGGCGCCGCCGCCACCGCCGGCACGCTGGGGCGGGTTCATAGAGGTGTCATCCTTCCGGAGCCGCCGCGATCTCGCGCCCCACGCCGCTTGCGACGGCCTTTTCGTAGACGAGCGCCGCGACCGCGACATCCTCCAGCGCCACCCCGAGCGATTTAAACAGGGTAATCTGGTCCGCGTGGGACCGGCCCGGCATACGACCGGCAACGATCTCGCTCAGGGGCGTGACGCGCTCCCAGGAGAGTTTGCGCCGCTCATGCGCGAACACCAACTCCCCTGCCTCGGTGCGAGCCTGCGCCGGGTCGTCCACCGCGATCACGTCCGCGCGCGAGACCACATCCTCCCCGATCTCGCGGGCGGTCATGCGGTTCGCCCCCACCGCCGCCACGAAGTCCCCCGGTGAGAGCCAGTCCGCCTTCAGGACCGGCTCGGTCGCGCTCGTGGCGCACACGATAATCTCGGTCCCGCGCGCCGCCTCCTCATGGTTCGCCGTGGGGGTGCAGCGAACGTTGAGGTGCGCCGTCATCTCCCGACAGAACGTTTCACGCCGTCCGAAATCCCGGCTGCACACCATCAGTTCGCGGATATTGGGGCGCACACAGAGGATCGCCTCGGCCTGGCTCCGCGCCTGCCAGCCGGTGCCAAACAGTGTCGCCCGGTGCGCGTCCTCCCGCGCCATGTGCCGCGCCGCGACCCCGGTGGCCGCCCCGGTGCGCATCTGCCCCAGTTTATCGGCCTCGATCAACGCGAGCAGGTCGCCCGTTTCGCTGGAATATAGCATCACCCAAAATCGGGTGCCGTCGCGATAGCTGGTGTAAGTCTTCGTGCCCATTACGCCCTTCGCGGGCAGGGCGGCGGCCATGTGGTGCATCACGCCCCGCGGAAGGAAGAAGCGTTCACGAGGATGGTTGGAGGCCTCGCCCCGGGCCCACGCGGCGAACGCGGTCTCCACGGCGTGTATCGCCTCGGGCATGGTGAGCAGGCCGGTCACATCATGTTCGGTGAGATAGAGCGGCATAGCTCATTGTAATTCCCTGCGGTGACGCGTGTCAACGCCCGCCGAAGCAGCCGAGCAGGAACCGGGACGCCTATACGGGGTATACACAAGGGAGAAGCCTCGCCCCCGCGCACGCGCGGGGCGCCAAAACGCCGACGTTACGTACGCACACGGCCCGGGCGTTGTCACCCGGGGAGCAAATGGATATAATGGAAGTAACCCACACGGCACCGCAGCCGTACCTGCCCGGCCCGGCAGACGGGGCGGCGGACGAGCCGAACGAGACGCGGGCCGGAACACACATGTTGCCGCCCCTTGAAAATCCCACACCGGAGACGACACGGCCTTTGACACCTGAAAACGGCACCAACGGGGCGGATAGCGGCGGCGATCGCCCCACGGCGGAGCCGCCGCCGCAGCGCCCCCCGCTGACGGCCAAACAACATCGCGTGACGGATAACCTGGCGCAGCTGCTGGACGTGCTGCCGCCGCGACTGCGCGAGTGCCTGGACCGGGAGCCGAACCTGGACGACCTGCTGGAGATCGTAATGGATCTGGGTCGCCCGGCCGAGTCGCGCTTCCCGAACCGGGTCATTGAACTGTTTCCCACGGAGGAAAAGAACCGCGATGTCCTGGCGGGCGAACTACCCGACCCCACCGACCCCGCGCGCATCGCCGCGGAGGTGACCGAGGCGGACATCGAGTATGTCACGTCGCGCATCGGCGATTTCGGTCTGGATAACCGCGCGGGCATCGAGCGCACCCTGCACCGCATCTCCGCCATCCGGAACCGGCGCGGGCGCATCGTGGGCCTGACCTGCCGCATTGGCCGCGCCGTCTACGGCACGGTGGATATCATCCGCGACATCGTGGAGCAGGGCAAGTCGATCCTGATGCTGGGCCGGCCCGGCGTGGGCAAGACCACCAAGCTGCGCGAGGTGGCGCGCATCCTCTCGGACGAGCTGAAGAAGCGGGTCGTGATCGTGGACACGTCCAACGAGATCGCGGGCGACGGAGACATCCCCCACCCGGCAATCGGGCGTTCGCGGCGCATGCAGGTGAACCGTCCCGAGGAGCAGCACGCCGTGATGATCGAGGCGGTGGAGAACCACATGCCGCAGGTCATTGTGATCGACGAGATCGGCACGGAGCAGGAGGCGTTCGCCGCCCGCACCATCGCCGAGCGCGGCGTTCAGCTCGTGGGTACGGCGCACGGCAACTCGCTGGAGAACCTGCTTCTGAACCCGACCCTCTCGGACCTCGTGGGCGGTATCCAGTCGGTCACGCTCGGGGACGAGGAGGCGCGCAAGCGCGGCACCCAGAAGACGGTTCTGGAGCGCAAGGCGCCGCCCACCTTCGACGTGATTATCGAGATACTGGAGGTGGACCGACTTGCGATCCACCACGATGTCGCCAAGGTGGTGGATAAGCTCCTGCGCGGCCAGCAGCCGCGGCCCGAAATCCGGGTGCGCAACCCCGTTGGCGAGGTCGAGGTTGTGCAGAAGGCGGAGCTGCCGCCCGACCGGGAACGCGGCGGCGGGTACGGCGGCGGTTCGTCCGGCTATGACCGGCAGGACGAGGGCTATAGCTACGGCGTCGCCTCCGCGCGCGACCGCAACAGCGGCGGCTCCGAGCCGCCCGCGAAGCGGAACCTGCCCGCCACGGTGCGCGTGTTCCCCTATGGGGTGTCGCGCTCGCGGCTGGAGCGCGCTATCGCCAACCTGCGGGTGCCCGCCTACGTCAGCAAGGACATCAATGAGGCGGACGTGGTGATTGCGCTGAAGGCCACGTTCCGCCGCGAACCGGCCCGGATGCGCGAGGCGCAAAGCCGCTCGCTCCCCACGTATGTGGTGAAGTCGAACACGTACATCCAGATCGAGAACTGCATCCGCGAAATCTTCGGCATGGAGGGCGGCGCGCTGCCCAGCGACGAAGAGGCGGCGATCATGGAGGTGGAGGAGGCGATTGAGCTGGTGCAGGGCGGGGGCGACCCTGTGGACCTGGCGCCGCAGAACAGCTACCTGCGCCGCCTGCAGCACCAGTTGATCGAGCGGGCGAACCTGGTGGGCGAGTCCATCGGCGTGGAGCCCAAGCGGCGCATCCGTGTCTCGCGGGCGTAGCGCGGCGACAACAGCACGGTGAAAAGGGCGAGGGCGCGAGGGATTTCCCTCGCGCCCTCGCCCTGCTTTGCGTCAAATGCGCTTCAGGATCAGGAGGCAGGCATCGTCGCGCAGGCGCCCGCCCGCAAACTCCTGCGCCTCGGTGATGATGTGCTGCCCCATCGACTCCAGGGACGCGAACTGCAGTGCCTCGCGCGCCGCCCGGGGTAGTCCCTCGTCCGCGAAGAGAGTCCGCCCGCGCCGCGCCTCGGCGATGCCATCGGTGAGCATCATCAGCAGGTCCCCCTTCTCCAGGGTCACCCGGTCACTGTGGAAGGTCGCGGACTCTTCCGCGCTCAGGATCATCCCGCCCACCTGGATCTGCTCCACCGCCCCGCCGGTGCGGACGATGAGCGGTTGTTCCGCGCCCGCGGTGGTGATCTCCAGTTCGCCCGTGGCGGTGTCCGCCACGGCCAGAGAGAGCGCGACCAGCGGGTTACTGGGCACATCGGAGGTCGGAACCATCTCCAGCAGGAAGCCGTTCAGGCGCCCCATCGCCACGGCCGGGTCCGGGTACTCGCGCAGAAGCGCCCGGAGGGCGAACTTCGTCTGGGCGGTGTAGGAGGCCGCCGCGAGTCCCTTGCCGACCACATCCCCCACGACCAGGGCAACCTTGCCGCCGCTCAGAGGGAAGACATCGAAGAAGTCGCCGCCCACGTCGGCCTCGTCCGATGCTGGCTCGTAGAGCGCCTTGACCCGGATGTTCGGGAAGGCGTCCTCCTTGGGGGCCAGGAGCAGCGAGCGCTGAAGCGTCTGCGCGATGCGCTGCTGGTGGTACAGAAGCTGGTTCTGCGCCTCCTCCGCCGCCTTGCGCTCCGTGATGTCGCGCAGGATGGACACCGTGTAGGTCACACCGTCGAGCGTGTAGTTCGACTCGTGTGCCTCCATGGGAAACTCGCGGCCGTCCGAGCGCAGACCCCGCGTCTCAAACACGGCCGACTGCTCCACCCCCTCCTGTTGCTGGACGCGCTGCTGCACCGTCCGGTCCCGGTACGCGGGCGGGATCAGGTCCAGGAACGGCACGGGCGTCAGCTCCTCCTGGCGGGAGTAGCCAAACAGACGCAGGTAGGCCGGGTTACAGTAGATGTGCCGCCCCTCGGAGAGCACCCCGATGGCGTCGAAGGAGTTCTCGAAGATCGCCTTAAAGCGCGTTTCGCTGGCGCGGAGGGCGGCCTCGGCGCGCTCGCGCTCCTGAATGCGCTCCTCGACCAGCTCTTTCTGCTCCTGAATGTTGCGGTACAGGCGGTCGTTCTCCAGCGTCACCGCCGCGTAGTTGGCAACCATCTGGAGGTGCTCCAGGTCGGTGGCGGAGAAGTGCCGGTGCTCCCGCACCGTGTAGATGCCCAGGATGCCGACCACGCGGTCCTCGACCATGAGCGGTGCGCCCGCGTAGGAGAGGAATTTGAAGCCCGCGACCTGGTTCCGGGCAGCCGTGACCGGGTGGGTGGGCACGTCGTTGAGGCTCAGGGTGTGCCGGGAGGTGATAATATCCTCCGCGATGCCGTAGCGGGCAGGCAGGGTGGCGAAGAGTTGGTCGTCGGGAACGCCGACGCTCCCCAGAAGCTTGAGCTGGTCCCCCTCCAGCGAGCGGATCACACAGGCGTCCACCTTGAAGGCGTCCCGGGTCTGCTCCGCGATGGCGGCAACCTGCTCGGCGATCGGAACCGAGGCGACCACCGACCGGGTGATGCGGGCGATTACGTCGAGGCGGTCGGCGCTCTGGCGCAGAATCTCGTCCGCGCGGCGCCGCGCCGTTACGTCCTCCAGGGAGCCGAACCACTCCAGAACGCCGCCCCCGTCGGGCGCGTTGATGGGCACGACGCGCGCCGCGACCGTGCGGTACTCCCCCGCCACGGTGCGGATGCGGAACTCGGCCTGGAACGCGGAGCGCGACTCCAGGGACCACTGGCGGAGTCTCTGCACCCGCTGCCGGTCCTCGGGGTGAACGACGTCAAGCCACCCCCAGCCGCGCATGGCCTCCGCGGTCTGTCCGGTGAGCTGCCGCCAGGACACCGAATCTTCCACCACCCGGCCGCTGGCGTCCATGGCCCAGGTGGTGGCAGCGTAGGCGTCCACCAGGGAGCGGTAGCGCCGTTCGCGCACGACCACATCGCCTTCCGATTCGTCAGGCGAGGGTCGGTCCGGAAAAGGAAATGGCCCGGTATCGTTGAACGCATCCACTACTGGCATGAACTCCACGCACTTCTACCATTGCGATTCTACGGTATTGCACCGGCGTATTGCCCGAAATTGCACAAAAAAGCGGATAGGCGCATCTACAGGCGTAGTGCGGGTGGCAGGATAGGGGCGGCGGCGTGGCGGAGACCTGACTTCCCTGTCGGATTTTCGGGATTGTGGCACAAAAAGCTTAACGGGTCCCTGGTGAAAAATTTCACTGGAGACATGAAATTTTTCATGTGGCCTCCGGCGGCGGGGCAGCCGGAGGAAGGCGGCGGCGTGACATCCCTTCCAGGGGCAGCCCCGCCGCGCGCCACGCGTCCTTCCCGCCGAGAAGTTCGCGTACACGGGTGTATCCCAGAACGATCAGCGCGCGGACCGCGCGGGCGGAGTGGGGTCACCCATATCCCTGGCAGTACACGACGATCTCCGCGTCCCGGTCGGGCAGCAGACCGGGCGCGGTCGCCGCGACCGCATCCGGCGGCAGGTGCCGCGCCCCGGGCAGGTGGGAGTGGCGGAAGTACGGCAGCGGCATGGCCTCGACCAGAATCGGCGCGGGCGACGGTCCGCCCGGCGCCAGTCGCTGCCGCAGCTCCTCGACCGTGATCGTCGCGAAGTCCGGAGTCTGGTGGCTCATGCGGTGGTCGCCACTTCCGCCACGGCGGCGACCGGAGCAGCCGAGCTAACGTCCGCCTCCGCCGCCTCCTCGGTCGCCTCCTCCCCCCTCCGCTCCCCTTCGAACTGCGCGTGGTAGAGACGGGCGTATGCGCCGTCCTGTGCCAGGAGGTCGGCGTGCGTGCCTCGCTCCACCACACGCCCCTTCTCCATCACCAAAATCTGGTCGGCGGCGAGGATGGTGGAAAGACGGTGCGCAATGGCGAACGTTGTCCGCCCCTTCGACAGACGGGCCAGCGCCTCCTGAATCAGCCGCTCGGAGCGCGTGTCGAGCGCAGAGGTCGCCTCATCCAGAATCAGGATCGGCGGGTTCTTCAGGATCGCCCGCGCAATCGCGATGCGCTGCTTTTCACCGCCGCTCAGCTTGTAGCCGCGCTCCCCCACCACCGTGTCGTAGCCCTCCGGGAGGCTGGCGATGTGGTCGTGAATGGCGGCCGCCCGCGCGGCCTCCTCCAGTTGGGCGTCCGTGGCCTCCGGGTTGCCGTAGCGCAGGTTCTCGCGGATGGTGTCGTGCACAAGGTACGTCTCCTGTGTCACCACCCCCACGATCTGCCCCAGCGACTCCAGAGCAATCTGGCGGACATCGGTCCCGTCGATGGTCACGCGTCCCCTCTCCACGTCGTACAGGCGCGGTATCAGGTACGTCAGCGTGGTCTTGCCCGCACCGCTCGCCCCCACCAGTGCCACGAGGTCACCGGGCTTCGCCGTCAGGGAAACGTCCGCAAGCGTGGGCTCCTCCTGGGACTCGTCGTAGCGGAAGGAGACATCCTCGAACGCGACCGCGCCGCGTACCTCGTCCGGACGGATGCGCTGCGCATCGGGCGCGTCCTGAATCTCCTGCGGCAGGTTCAGGTACTCGAAGATGCGGTCGAAGAGCGACATCGCGCTCGTCACTTCCACCTGGACGTTCAGCAGGCTGGTCAGCGGGAAGAAGAGGCGGGACTGGAGCGCCGTGAAGGCGACGATCGTGCCGAGCGACAGGCGGGTATCGCCCCGCCCGATGATGAGGTAGCCCGCCAGCCAGTAGACCAGGATGGGGGTCAGCGAGAACGTCAGCCCGATCAGGTTGAAGAACATCCGCATAATCATGGCCATGCGGATCTGCGTCTCCGTCAGCGCCTCGTTCTCGCGGCCGAACTTCTCCAGGGCGCGCCCCTGCCGCCCGCTCGTCTTCAGCAGCAGCACGCCGGAGACCGAAAGCGTCTCCTGCATGGTGGCGGTGAGGTCGGCGTTCTGCTGCGCGGACTTGCGCCGGACGGTGCCCGCGTACGCGCCGATGCGCGCGGCGACCAGGGCGAACACTGGCAGGATGCCCACTGCCATCAGCGTCAGGCGCCAGTCCATCAGGAACATAGCGACCAGCGTGGACGCGACCGTGGTGACGTTCGACAGAAGGTTCGCTACCGTGTCCGACAGGACGCCCTGGACGCCGCCCACGTCGGAGAGCAGACGCGACTGTATCTCCCCCGTGCGCGTGCTGGTGAAGAACTTGAGCGGCATCCCCTGGAGGTGGCTGTAGAGGCGTGCGCGCAGGTCGCGCATAATGCGTTGCCCGACCAGGACGCTGAGGTACCCGTAGTAGAGCGCGAACGCCGTACTCAGCACCGTGACGATCAGCGTGTAGACCGAGTAGCGGGTCACAACCGAGAGGTCGCTCGCCGCCAGCCCCTGGTCGATGATCGCCCGCAGGAAGTACGGCGGCAGCAGCCCAAGCCCCGCCGAGGCCAGTACCGCCACGGCGATCAGAACCAGCGTACTAACGTAGGGAAGGAACGAGGCCCGTACCCGCTTCGGGGTCTCCGGGTCGATGGGCCGCTTCTCCACCGGCCCCATCCGCATCATCGCCATAAAGGGTCACTCCTGACATAGAATAACACGCCTACCGCCGCGCTGTGACCACCCCAAAGAGGGGGCGGAGGGCGCCCCGCCGAACCGACACCGAGAAAACCCCGTTTCAGGAAGGCGCTTTTCCCCCATGGCAGCACAGCCGCCGACCACGCCGCCCGCCGGCAAAAAGGTCATGACGCCCCCCGAGAAGCAGGCCGTCTTCTGCACGAAGGACACCGGCTACCGCGGTATCTGGCATGGCCAGACGCCCACGCGGGACGAATACGCCTACAAGTACAGCGGCGGACTGGGCACGTACCCCCACCAGCACCGTCCGTTCGCGGTGTACCGTCCCGAGGTCCACCGGACCTTCTTCGTGTGGGGCGGCGCCCCGGTGGATTCGTGGACGCGCCCCAGGAACGAGAGCTTCGGGGAGGGCCAGCTCCTCCATATGGTGTCCTACTACGACCACGCCACAGGGCGGGTGCCGCGCCCCACCATCCTGCTGGACAAGTGGTGCTCCGACCCGCACGACAACCCTGTTCTCTCGATAGATGAGGCCGGCCACCTGTGGGTCTTTTCGCCGTCGCACGGCAGCGGCACCACGCCCTCGTTCATCCACCGCAGCGTCCGCCCCTACGACATCGACCGGTTCGAGACGGTGGAAGAGTCGTTGTATGCCTACCCGCAGCCGTGGCATGTGCCCGGCGAAGGCTTTGTCCTCCTGCACACGCTCTACCAGAAGGGCCGCGCGCTCCATGTGCGGCGCAGCGATGCCGAGGGGCGCCGCTGGACGGAACCGGCACCGCTGGCGAAGATCGCACAGGGCAGCTACCAGACCTCCGCGCTGAGACCGGACGGGCGCGCCGTTGGCACGGCGTTCAATTACCACCCGCCGGTGGGCGGTCTGGAAGCGCGGACGAACCTGTACTACATGGAGTCGCACGATCTGGGAAGGACATGGCAGACCGCCGACGGCCGTCCGGTCCCGGTCCCGCTGACCGAGCCGCGCAACCCCGCCCTGGTCCATGAGTACGAGGCGGAGGGCCGGAAGGTGTACCTGAAGGACTTCACATTCGACGGCGACGGCCGCCCTGTGATCCTGTACCTGACCTCAGGGGGCCACGAGCCGGGCCCCAAGAATGACCCGCGCATCTGGAAGACGGCCCGCTGGACCGGGCGGGAGTGGGTCCGGCGGGACTTTACCCGCTCGGACAACAACTATGATATGGGCCAGTTGTCGATTGAAGCGCCCGACCTGTGGCGCGTGATCGCGCCGACCGAGACCGGCGCGCAGCCGTTCAACCCCGGCGGTGAGGTGGCGCTCTGGCTCAGCCGCGACCAGGGGCTCACCTGGAAACGAGAGCGGATGCTCACCCAGGGTAGCCGCTACAACCATACGTTCGTGCGCCGGCCCGCGAACGCCCACCCGGACTTCTACGCGTTCTGGGCCGATGGGGACGCCCGGCGCCCGTCCGCTTCCCGCCTGTACTTCAGCAACCGCGATGGCACCGAGGTCCGCGTCCTGCCGGAGCAGATGACCGCCGATGCGGCGGTGCCAGAGCGGGTCTGACCCCGCCCGAACAAAAGGCGCCCCCGGACCGCGCTTGTGGTCCGGGGGCGTTCTGCTAGTGCCGCCCGTGTTACACCGGGACGGCCGTCTGCTCCTCGCCGGGAGCCGGTCCGGAGCCGCTCCCGCCGGGCCCCTCGCCGCTTCCACCGCCACTGCCCCGGCGGAAGAGGCGGTCCCTCATCCGGCCGAAGCCGACGACGATATCGTCGAAGAGCGTGTAGAACACCGGCGTCGCAATCAGGGTCAGCAGCAGCGAGAGTATCTGCCCACCGATGATGACGCCACCTGTGGCGCGGTTGGTACCCGCCCCGACTCCGCTGGAGAGAACCAGCGGCAGCATACCGGCCACGAACGCGATCGTGGTCATCAGGATCGGGCGCAGGCGGTCCCGGCTTGCCTGCATCACCGCTTCGTTACGTGGTAGTCCTCGCTCCCGCAACTGGTTCGCGTGGTCCACCTGGAGGATGGAGTTCTTCTTGACGATGCCGAAGAGTACCAGGATTCCGAGCATCGAGTAGATGTTCAGAGAGTTGCCTGTAATCAGCAGCGACAGAAGCGCGAACGGAACGGTGAGCGGCAGCGCCATCAGGATGGTGATGGGGTGCAGCCACGACTCGAACTGCGCGGCCAGGATCAGGTACATGAAGATGATCGACAGGCCGAACGCAACGCCGAACGCGCTGAACGTGCGCCCGAGCTCACGGCTGCGGCCCGCGAACTGCCCCTGGTAGGCCGGCCCCAGGTTCTGCTCCGCGAACTTCTTCGTGATCACCTCCTGGACCGTCTGCTCCGAGAAGCCGGGCAGAAGGTTCGCGGAGACGGTCACGCTGCGGGTACGGGAGAACCGCTCAACGACAGAGGGGGCGGTCCCCTCCTGGAAGCGCACCACCTGGTCCAGCGTCACCGGCGGGGCGTCCTGCTTGCTGCTCGGGACGGTGAACTGGGTCAGCGACTCCTGCCGGTTCCGGTACTGCGGCAGAGCGCGTAGGTTGATGTCGTAGCGGCGACCCGACTCCGTGAAGCTGGAGACGTTGTCACCGGCGACCAGGGTGCGCAGCGCCGAGGCGATGTCCGCAACGGAGACGCCCAGGTCACCCGCGCGGTCCCGGTCGATGGTGACGCCCAGTTCCGGCTTACCCACGATCAGGGACGTGTCCGGGTCCACCACGCCGGGCACCTCCTTGAGGGCCGCGACGATGTTGTCGGCCGCCTTGGAGAGCGTGTTCAGGTCCGGACCGGTCACGACGTACTGCATGCTGGCCTGCGCGCCGCCACCGAAGGCGTTCGGCGGCGCAACGAGCGTGCGCAGGTCACGCGGGTACTTGGGCAGGATCTCCTTGCGAGCGCGGTCCATGACGTCAAACTGCGTGACCTTGCTCTTGCGGTCCGCGACCTCGTTCATGCGGACCAGGATATCGCCCTTGTTCTGGGTCTGCTGCTGGTCGCTACCGACCGTGACGATCGTATCCTTGACCTCCGGGAGCTGGCGAAGCTCGTCGGCGATCTGGTTAAGCAGACGCTCGGTGGACTCCAGCGTGCGGTCCTCCGAGGCGCGTACGCTGACGATGAACTGGCTCTCGTCCTCGTCCGGCAGGAAGTTCTTGTTCACAGCCACCCCCAGAGGGCCGATGGACAGGAACACGCCGATGGTGAGGAGCACGACCAGCCAGCGGAACCGCAGCGCCCAACCCAGGGTGTGGTAGTAGACGTTCTCCAGCCAGTCCAGGAACCCACGGCGCTTCGCCCCGCCGTGACCGCCGTGACCGCCATGGCCGTGGTGCGCGGCAGCGTTCTCGCCGCCATGACCGCCCTCGCCGCTGCCGTTGCGGTCCGGCAGCACGGGCCCCTTGAAGCCATCGCCCCGCACGACCGCCCGCAGCGTCTCCTTGGGGGCTTTGAGCCACCGGGAAGAGAGCATGGGGGTGAGCGTGAAGGCGACCACCAGCGACACCATGATCGCGAAGGCCATGGTGAGACCGAACGAGTTCAGGAAGCGCCCGACGATACCGGTCATGAAGGCGACAGGGAGGAAGACCGCGATCAGCGACATGGTGGTCGCCAGGACCGCCATGCCGATTTCCCGGGTGCCCTCTATCGCCGCTTCGCGCGGCGACATCCCCTTCTCCTCGATGAACTTGTAGATGTTCTCCAGGACGATGATGGCATCGTCAATAACGATACCTACCGCCAGGGTCAGCGCCAGCAGCGTGATGACGTTCAGGGTGAACCCCCGGGCGTACATCAGCGCGAACGTGGCGATGATCGACGACGGGATGGCCAGCGCCGAGATCAGGGTCGTGCGCCAGTTCCACAGGAAGACGAGGACGACGATGGACGCCAGGATGGAGCCCAGGATCAGGTGCTCCTGCACCGCGTGGACCGCCGCCTTGGTGAAGATGGACTGGTCCGACGTGATGGTGGTGTAGTACCCGGCAGGCAGCGTCGGGGCGAGTTCGGCCAGACGCCCCTTCACCGTGTCGATCACGGCGACGGAGTTCGCACCGGACTGCTTTATGACCTGGAGGATAACGGCGGGCGTGCCATTCACGTTCGCCGCCGAGGTGGCCTCCGTCTCCCCGTCCTCGATATAGGCGACGTCGCCGAGGCGAATGGCGCGCCCACTTCGGTAGCGCACCACGAGCGACTCAAGCTCCGCCACGGACCGGGCGCGGCCCTGGGTCCGGACGGACACCCGGCGGTCGCCCTGCTCGACGGAGCCACCCGGCACCTGCAGGTTGCCCGCCATCAGGGCGTTGCGCACGTCCACCACCGACAGGTCAAAGGACCGGAGCCGGTTCGGGTCCACCAGCACGTTGATCTGGCGGTTGCGCCCACCGATGATACGGACCTGACCGACGCCGTTGATCGATTCGATCTGCGGCCTCAGAGTCTTGTCCGCGTACTCGGTCAGGTCGCGGATGCTGGCGCCGGGGCCCGCGAGCGTGAAGTTCAGGATCGGGGCAGAGTCCCCGGCGAACTTCTGGACGATCGGGCGCTCGGCGTCCTCCGGCAGGTTCGGGATCACCAGGTCGATCTTTGATCGGACATCCTGCGCCGCCTGGTCCCCGTCGGTCTCCAGGGTGAACTGGAGGGTGACGTTGGAGACGCCTTCAGACGACTGGGACTGGATCAGGTCGATGCCGGAAACGGTACCGACCTGCTTCTCGATCTGCTCCGTGACCTCGGTGTCCATCTCCTCCGGGGTCGCGCCCGGGAGGGTGGTCGTGACGACGACCGCCGGGAAGTCGATATTTGGGAAGCGGTCCAGGCCCAGGTTCGGGATGGCGAACAGGCCCACGACCACCAGCGCCAGGATAATCACCGTGGCGAATACGGGCCGCTGCACGCAGAGTCGTGCCAGTGCTTGCATGGGAGCGTTATCCTCTCCTCAACCTCTCCAAAAAAACGGTGGACCCGCGCCGGGTCAGCGCGACGCAGTCTGCTGCGTCGCGCTGGGGGCCTGCTGGATCGTCACGGGGTCGCCGTCACTCAGCGAGCGCTGGCCCGACACGACAACGGTTGCGTTGGGATCTACCCCGTTCACCTCCACAGACAGGCCATCCGGCGTCGTCAGGCCAAGGATCACCTTGCGCTCGCGGGCGACGCCGTTCTCCACCACGAAGAGCCGCCCCTGAGCGGGGGCGTTCGGATCGGGCTTGTTGGAATCGACATTCGTCAGCAGGATGGCATCACGTGGCACGACCACCGACTGCTTGCGTTCGGCCACGACATTGCCCCGGGCATACAGGCCCGGCTTGAGCGTGTTCCCCTCGTTCGGCACCACAATACGGGCCACGAAGGTGCGCGACCGGGTATCGCCCGTCGGGTCTACGCGCTGAACCTTGCCGGCGAACGTCCGGCCGGGGAAGGCGTCGATCCGCACGACGACCGGCTGGCCCGGCCGCACCGCGGTCAGGTCCGTTTCCGCCACCTGCGCCTCGAAGTACACCGTGGAGAGGTCCACCAGCCGCAGCACGGGCGCGCCCGGAGCGGCAAGCTGCCCCGGCTCGGTCATGCGCTCCGCGATCACGCCGTTGATGGGCGAGCGCACGGCGGCGTCGGCCACGGCCTGCTGCGCCACCCCGAGGGCAGCGCGGGCCTGCGCCACGGCGGCGCGCGCCGCCCGGACCTCGTCCTGGCGGACGTTCACCTGCTGCCGGTTCGCCCGCGCCAGGCGAAGCTGCTGCTCGGCCTGAGCTACAGCGGACTGCGCCTGCCGGACGCTCTCGGTACGGCCGCCCTCACGGGCGATCGAGAGCTGCTCCTGCGCCGACTTCAGAGCGGCCTGCGCGACCTTCTCCTGCGTCTCGTACTGGTCGAACACGCTCTGCGCGACAGCCCCTTCCTTGAGGAGCTGCTGGTAGCGCTCGCGGTCCACACGGGCACGGTCGTACTGCGCCTGGGCCTGCGCCACGGCGTTCTCGGCTACCGCGACCTCCTGGGACCGCTGCGGGCGCCGCGCCAGTTCGAGCTGTGCCCGGGCCGAGCGAAGCTGCTCCTCGGCGTTGCGCACGCCGGTGTCGCTCTGGGTAACCTGGAGGCGGGCGTTGGTCTCCGCCTGCGCCAGGCGCGCCTGGGCGGACTGGACGTTCGCCTGCGCCTGGGCCACCTGCCGCTCCAGGTCGGCGGTCTCCTGCTGAACGACCACCTGCCCCACACGCACCGCCTCCCCCTCGCGCCCGGCCACGCTCAGAACCCGAGCGGTGATCTTGGGCGCCAGGTCCACGGCCTTGAGCGCCTGGAGGGAGCCGGTGGCGGAGACCGTACGCTCTACGGTGCGCTGCGCGGCGGCAGCGACGCGTACCGGGCTAGCCGTCCGCGCCGCGGGTTGCCCCGCGGGCGGGGTGGGAGATGCCTCGGGCTCCTGCTTGCCGCCGCACCCCACACCAGCGGTGACGAGCAGAGCCGAGAGTCCAAAGGTCACGGCGAGGCCCACCCGCCGAGGAGTAACTGTGTGTTTCATAGGTCCTATGCCCCTCCGTCAGGCGCACTCGCCGCGGGCGCACTTGCTGGCGCAGGCGTGTTCGCTGTCGTCGCTATTACACTGGTGTCGCCGGTCACCCGCGCAAGGCGGGCGAGCGCAGCGAGGTAATCGTATTGCGCGTTGACCTGGTTCACTTCGGCCTGGATCAGCGCCGTCTGCGCGTCGTTGATCTCAAGCTGGGTGCCGACACCGGCGCGGAAGCGCACGTTGGCGAGGCGCAGAGCCTCCCGCGCCTGCAACACGGTCGCCTCGGCGGCCTCGCGGCGCTCGGCGGCGTCCCGCACCGAGATCGCCGTCTGCTGCACTTCGGCCTTGATGCCCCGAATGTACTGGTCTTTGGTAATCAGCGCCGTTCGCTCGTCGGACCGGGCGGACTCTACCGCGGCCCGGGTCGCCCCGCCGTCCCAAATCGGCAGCGTGAGTCCGACCGTCAGAGCACCGGTGGCGCTGTCCCGACCGAGGGCGGGCTCCGTGATGGCGTATCCGGCAGTCACCCCGACGTTCAAGAACGGCTCAAGGCCACGGCGGGCGAGGCGCGTGTTCTTGCGCGACTTCAGGATGTTGACGTCGGCCTGAATCGCCTCCGGACGCCGCTGGAGCGCCGTGGCGAGCAGCGCCTCCTCGTCCAGAGTCGGCGTCGGGGGAACCTGAGTCACGTCCTGGAGGTCTATCACCGTCGCCGGGTCGATACCCAGCGTGTTCGCGAACGCGTTACGCGTGACCAGCACCTGATTCCGGGAGGAGATCAGCGCCTGCCGGTTGTTCTCCAGCTGGGTCCGGGCGCGCAGGACGTCGAAGTCGGAGGCGACACCGGCGTTTTTCTGGGCCTCGGTCACCCGCACAAGCTCCTGGCTCTGGGCCACCGCCGCCTCGTTTACCCGCACGAACGCCTGCGCGCGCAGAACGTTGTAATAGGCGTTTCGCACATCAAAGGCGAGCTGCTGCTGCGCCCGTGCCAGTTCCAACTGGGAGAGCGCGAGTTGGAGGTCGCCAACTTGCTCCGCCACGCGAATGATGCCGGTGATGTCGATCAACTGCGTGACGGTAAGCCGCGCGTTCGCCTGGTTCGGGTTGAAGCTATTGCCGAAGACGCCGCCACCACCGCCGCCATTTCCGTCCCCGTCACCATCCCCGTCGTCGTCGCCGTTCTGCTGACGGGTGACCTGGCTCGGGATACCAACGGCGCGCGAAATGGCGCTCTGTCCGCCCGAAGCCGCGGCAGCACCGGCCCCGCTCGTCGCGACGCCCACCGCGCCACCGGTGCTGATGGTGCCCGCCGAGCCGATGCCCGCGGCACTCCCGCCGGAAAGGGTTATCGGGATGGTCCCCGGGGCCTGCCCCTGGAGCCCACCCGAGAACGGGTTCTGAATCTGCGTCGGCGAAACCCCACCGCTGCCGCCGCCGAACGCGGACGAGGAGTTTGCTAGGCGGCTGTACGTGATGTTCGCGCTGATCTGCGGGCCCCGTCCGCCCAGAATCTGGTCGATGGTCTTCTGGACCTTGATGATGTTCTCGGTGGCCAGTTGAATCTGAGGGTTGCGCTGGAGGGCAATGGCAAGCGCCTCGTCCAGTGTCCGGATGGTGGTCGGGTCGCCAGGCAGCGGCTGGCCGGGCGGGGTATCCGGACCGAAGACCCGTACCGGGTCCGCCTTCTGCGACGCGATGCTCTCCACCTGCTGCCGGGGGAACTGCTCCGGCAGCGGCGTGGGCGGCGTCTTAGGCCCCGGCAGCGCCGGAACGGGGTTCGTTCCAGGCGGCGTGACCGGCGGGGTCTGCGGCGTGCCGGCGGGCGGCGCAGCCTCCTGCCGCGCCCACACGGGCAGGGGCGTCAGGCTCAGGCCGGCAAGGGCAAGCAGCGCAAGCGCGTGGTTTTGTTTCCTCAAGGTTCTCACCGGTTCTCATCCTCCGTTGAATCTCCTGATTCTTTTTCTCTCCCGGCGGCCCCCTCGCCGTCGCTTATCTCCAGCGCCAGTCGGTCCAGTCCGGCGCGGAATGATTCCATGAACTCCCGCAGGGCGTCAATCTTGCAGAGCATCAGCGCGTGCTTGGCGGGGTCCGCCAGCATCAGTATCTTGTCGCCCGGTTCGATCCCGAAGCGGCGCCGCGCGTCGGCGGGGATCACGACCTGTCCCCTCTCCCCAACGGTCACGGCACCGAAAAAGTGGTCCTCCCAGGAGAAGGGCTTGCGCCCGTCGCCATGGCTGACAGGTGTCGCCGGTGCGCCGTTCGCTGCGGCGGCGTCCTCGCCCCCGGCCTCATTTCCGCCTGCCCCCCGGCTCCCGTATCGTGCGGCGCGCGCCATGTGCTCAATCCCCCTGTTCCGTGCTCTGGAGCATGAAACCCCCTACATTTCATGCATATCATTCACTTGAGGGGAATCATACCTCCCTGACTGCCAACACGCTGTACACCCGCACCCCTTTAGTTGTTCCCGGTTTTTAATCATCTGATTAGGCAGGCGGGCAACAGGGCGCCGCGGCAGACAGGCGAGGCCGTTCGCGGTATAATACCTTAGGCCCCAAATATTACATCTGACTTATATCTTAACCACCAAGATAATTCCAGATTTTTAACCCTGTAAGGAAGGACGAGCCATGCACCGTACACGGCCAGAGGCGGAGACGGGCGAAGCGGCATCTCTGTGTCCGGGTCTTACTAGCGTACGGTCCGCGAACCCGGAAACCGATGGTGTGCCGGAGGGGCGCGAGGCGCTGCTCGCCGCCCTGGATGTAGCCTGCCGTGGCATCGCAGCAGCCACGCTGATGTTCCATCAGGCGGTGGCGGACCGGCTCGGCCTGAATGCGACCGACCATAAGTGCGCCGAGATGCTGCTGCGCGACGGCCCCCTGACCGCAGGAGACCTGGCGGAGCGCACCGGTCTGACCACGGGCGCGATTACCGGGGTAATCGACCGTCTGGAGAGCGCGGGCTTTGTCCAGCGACAGCGAGACTCGGCGGACCGGCGTAAGGTCTTTGTGTATCCGGACCGTGAGAAGATGTGCCAGGAGGTCGCCCCGCTGTTTGAGTCGCTTGCGGCCGACATGAGCGCGCTGTGGGCCCGATACTCCGACGCGGAGCTGGCCCTGGTGCTTGACTTCCTGAACCGGAGCCGGGCCGCTGCCCGAGAGGCGACGTTGCGACTGCGGCAGGAGGAGGCCAGCGGCGCAGACCGATCCGACGGAGCAGACGGACAGGCGCCGTGACCACGCCTTGACGTGGGTATGGCCCGCACCTATACTGGGAATAATTCGCTTCAGGCGCGCCCCCCTGCACGCACACACGCATGCGCCGCCGCTTTTGGCCGAACGCCCTCATGAATACCTTCCGACCAGGTTCCGTGGCCGTTTGCATCGTCACCCGTAATGAGGCGGGCTGGCTGCGCCACGCGGTAGACAGTGCGTGCGCGCAGGACTGGCCGGACACCGAGGTGTGGGTCTTCGACGCCGGGAGTACGGACGAAACGCCGGAGCTGATGGCGTCCCTGGGCCGCAAGTACGCCGACCTGCACTATGCCCCGCTCCCGGACCCGCCGGACGCGGACCGATGGGGATGGCTGTGCCAGCCCGGCACGGAGTTCGTGGTGCGGCTCGGGCAGGCGGATCAACTCCTGCCTGGCTACGTTCGGGCGGCGCTGGAGGCGCTGCGCGAGCATTCGGGGGCGGCCTACGCCCATACCTCCGTGCAGGAGTGCGACAGCACCGGCAACGAGGAGGGCACCCGGTGGGTCGAGGCACCCCGCGGGGGCACGGCCTATCGGGACGCCGACGATGCGCTGCGGGCGCTGGTGGAGGGAAGCCCGCTGCTTTCCGACACGGTGACGTTCCGCACCTCTGCGCTGTGCGGGCCGGCGCGCGACGGCGAGATGTCCCTGCCTCCCCTGGCGGACTATGAGCTTTTCATCCGCCTTGCCGACGCCGGACACGGCTCCGTCGCCATCGACGAGGCGCTGGCTTCGGTACACGAGCGTCGCGGCCCCGCGGCCCCGGACTTCGAGGCGCAGCGCTACCGCCTGCGCGGCTACCGCCAGGTCTTCGAGGACAGCCTGCTGCCGGCGTTCCGTCGGCGCGGGTGGGACACCTCCCCCATTGCGCGGCGGCGCATCCGCCTTGCGAAGGAGACCGTTTCCGCCTGCTTCCATCCTGCCTTCACTCCGGAGGAGCGGGCCGATCTCCTGGCGCTCGTGCTCGACCTGGGCGACTCCCCGGGGGTCCGCGCGCGTATCCGCGCCTGCTCGCTCGGTCTGGGGTTCTGGTTCGACGTACAGAGCGAGGCGCAGCGCGGCATCTCCGCCGCGACGAAAACGGCCCTGGCGCGGCTCCGCGCGCGGCGGCGTGCCAGGGTCTGACGACCGATGCGGGACAGCCATCCACGCACGCCTGCCGTCTTGACAGCCCCCTCTCCCAAAGGTAAAATTCAGGTACTCGCCTGAGGAGAGTTCCGTGCCCCACGATGCAGCGACGCCGACCGCCGTTCGCCCCTCCCTATCGGCGGCGGAAGAAGTCACGGATGCGCCTCCTTTCCCCGCCGATGCCCGTACGCTCGTCCTGAGCAGCGCCGACTTTGCCGACGCCGCCGCTGGCGGCCCGGCCACCGCGCGCCCGATCCGGTTCCGCCTCACCAACCCGCATCCGAACGTCCTCCACGTACGTTTATCCGTCAGTGGTGCGGGGTGGCTGGCCGTAACGCCGCAGGAGGCGGCACTTGGGCCGCAGGATCAGCAGGACATCGCGGTTACGGTGGATGTAAGCCGCGCCCGCGCCGCACTGAAGGCGGGCGAATCCCCGGTGGCGCCGGTCCAGATGGTGTGGCAACACCTGTTCCCGACGCAGCCGGGACGCTCCCCCTCGCCCGCCGGCAGCGGGAGCGTATATGTCCGGCTCCCGGTGGCAGCGTGTCCGTCATGCCAGCGGATCGTAGATGACGACGTGCGCGACGGCATCCCGGAGGCGTGTCCGTTCTGCTTCGAGCGGCTCCGCCCCTGCCCCATCTGCGGCGCTCCCTGCTCCTGGCTCGCGCGGCACTGCCCGCTGGACCCGACCCATGTGGTGCGCGCGGCGCCGGACTGGGCGATGCTCGGGGGGGATACCGCCCACTCGGGCGTCGTGCCAGCTACGGGGCGCGTGGCGCCGCTGCTATCGCGGCGCTGGTCGTTCCCATCGGTGGCCCCGGCGCGGCGCGAACAAGCGCTGCTCTGGAGCGCCCCGGTGGCGGCCTACGGCCTGGTGGCGGCGGCAGCGGCCACGCACGACGGCGACACGCATCTGTTTGCCTTTGACGCGGTGACCGGAGCGCCGCTGTGGGAGCCCTATCCCCTGCCCGACCCGGTCTATCCGGAGCGGGGCGGGGCGGCTATCGCCAGCGGGCGGATCTATGTCGCCACGGTGGACGGCGCCTGCGTGTGCGTGGATGCGCTCCGCGGCACCCGGGTCTGGGAGACCGCGCTGCAGGGCCGCGTTTATGGCGCGGTGGTGCCGATCCGCACGGAAGCGGGCACCGAACGGCTGCTTGTTCCGGCGGCAACCTCTGACAGCGCCGGGTGTCTGTATATTATCGACGCGGAATCGGGCCGCACGCTCCACCAGATTCCCCTGGCAAGCCTGCCGGACTCGGCGCCGGCGTTCGTGGACGACACGGTGTTCGTCCACGACGACTCGGGCGCGCTGACGGCAGTGGACGTAACGACCGGCGCAGTGCGCTGGGCGGCACGCGGCGAGGTGGGATTCAACAGCGCACCGGTGCTGGTGGACGGGCGGGTCTTTTCGGCGGATGTAGCGGGTATGGTGCGGGCGCGGGACGCAGCGACCGGCGAGGAGTTGTGGAACCTCTCGGTGACCAACGCGCCCTTCTCCGGGACGCCGGCGTGCGACGGAACGCTGCTGTACCTGCCTGCGGACGACGGATTGCACATTGTGAGCGCCCCGGCGGGCCGGGCGGTGCGCCGCTACGGGATGCGGCGGCCAGTGCGCGGCGCCCCGGCCGTGGTCGGAGGTACGCTGTTTTTCGGGGCGCTGGACGGGAACGTGTACGGGGTGGAAGGCGGCAGGACGCTGGAAAAGGCGTACGAGACGGGCATCGGTTCGCAGGTCGTGGCGGCGCTGGCCGCCGCGGATGGCGGGCTGTTCGTCACGGCGACGAACGGTGTGCTGTACGCACTGAATGTCGGCGCAGCAGCGGCGGCGGCGGCGGGGGCGGCCGCGGGCGAAGGGAGAGCCGGGCGTGGCGAGCAGTAGCGTCAGTGACGGACCGGCGCTGACCGCAGCGGACGCCCGGGTGCTGGCGCTGTTCGAGCGGCCCGGGGCGGTGGAAACCCCCACCCCCGGGGTGCGAGCCTGGCTGGCCCGGGACCCGTCCGAAGGGCAGCGGCCGGTGCTCATCAAGCGCATTGCGGCGGCGGGCGGCGCCGGTAAGGCGCGGGCGACCGAGGCGCTGGCGCTGCGCCATCCGAGCGTCGTGCCCACGCGCCGGTGGCTGTTTGAGGGCGGCGCGGCGGCGGGCGGCGCTCTGTACGTCGTGCGCGATGTGATTCGTGGCCGCAACCTGAAGCAGGCGCTCGCCGGCGGCGGGGGTGGCGAGAGCGCGGTGACGGAGCCGCTGCGGACCCTGCTCCTGCCCGTGATTGAGGTGCTGGAACAGGCGCACGGCATGGGGATGGCGCACGGCGGTATCTCCGCCGAGAACATCCTGGTCGGAGACGACGGGAGCGTGTTCCTGAGCGACTTCGCCACCGCCGACCCGTCTGCGCCGCAGCACGCGCCGAACTACGCGGGGTCTGCCACGGCAGCGGGCGACATCCTGGCGCTGCGGCGTTTGATCGGGAAGTACCTGCCGCGCACAGGGACGTTCGCCAACCCGGTGGTGCGCGGCCGTATTGAGGGGATCGTACAGCGGTGCGACTCGCTGGCGGACCTGCGGACCACGCTCCTGGCGCTGGAGCGGCTGGCGGCGGCGCCGGTGCCGCGGGCGCCGGGTGGGTCCGCCCCTCCCGTGGTGGGACGGGGCACTCCCCCGCCCGCCGTGGTGCGGCCGCCGGTCTCGGCTGGGGGCGCTCCGCCGGTGGTGGCGCCACCGGAGCGCCCGCCGGTGCCCGCGCCGCC
Source organism: uncultured Armatimonadota bacterium (assembly GCA_937902745.1). Classification (GTDB taxonomy): domain Bacteria; phylum Armatimonadota; class Armatimonadia; order Armatimonadales; family Armatimonadaceae; genus CALEKU01. The sequence continues at coordinate 40,919 of CALEKU010000249.1, read as the reverse complement.
GCGGATACGAAGTACGAGCCCGCCGCTGTCGCCCGGGGAGCGGACCGGCGAGTTCGCCCCGGCCGGGGAAGCGCACTCCGCGGCGGAGACGGCCTCGACCCTGAAGCCGATGGGGCCGCCCGGCGGTAAGGCCGGCGGCGATGTGGCACCGCCGGCCGAGGCGGTGCCGACCAGCGCGGCGCCGGGAGCCCCGCCACGGTACACGGTAGCCGGTCCCCGCCTGGTGTGTCAGGCGCCGGAGCGGCCGGTGCGGGCCGCACAGGGGGGCGGGACGGCGACTTCCCTCACCCTGAGGAACGAGGGGCAGACGCCCCTGATTGTGCGGATGATCGCAACGCAGCATGCGTGGCTGAATGTGCGTCCGGTGGAGCTGCCACTCTCCATCCCGCCGGGAGGGGGCGCCTCGGTGGGCCTGGCGGTCTCGGCGGCCCGGCTGACGCCCGGCGACTACCGGAGCGAGGTCTACCTGTCCGCGAACGCGCCGGGGCCGGGTGCGGAGGACCTGCGCGGCGGCTGGTTCAAGCACACCGCGGAGATACGGTTGGCGGTGGACCCGCCCGGGGCGGGTCCGATGGCGCCGTGGTGAACGGGGCGGCGCGAGGCGGCGGGCGACGCGGGCGGGACGGCGACGGAAGCGGGTTCAGGCGAAAATGAACAAACGAGTCACACCTATGTACCGATTCCTTCTCGCGGCGGCGGCGCTCCTGGCGCTGCTGTCGGCGGCGCTTCTGCTGCCCCCCGGGATGGCCCGCGCGCAGGACCCGGACGAAGGGGGCTCCGCGGCGCTTTCGGGGCCGAGCGAGGCCGAGATGGGCGAAGCCGCTCCGGTCGTCCGCGAGATGAAGAGCCAGAAGGACAAGACCGTCATCTTCGTGTTTGACGTGTCCGGTTCCATGCGGGGCGAGCTGCTGCGACGGGCGCGTACCGCGGCGGTAACCATCCTGCGGGAGGGCACCTCGCCCGGCGACCGCGTGGTCCTGTACACCTTCGGCGCGGACTACACCAAGGTCTTCGACCAGAGGCTGGAGAACAACGCCCAGAAGCGCGAACTTATCCAGCAGGTCCCCAGCGCCCCGGGTGAGGGCGCCGGAACGAACATCCGCCGCCCGCATCATGAGGCGCTCAAGATCCTGGAGTCCGAGGAGCCGAAGCCCGGCGCTGTGGTGCTGCTCACCGACTCGTTCAACGACGAGCCGAAGAAGGATGACCCGGCCTACGCCGACTACCTGCGCTACTACACCCCGGGCGGACGCCTGGAGAAGTACCCGGATACGCCGGAGAACCGCGACTATGAGCGGCTGCTGGCGAAGATGTCGCGCTCCGCGCGGGTACGGGCGTTCGGCATCGGTGTTCAGATCGACCAGAGCGGGCGCCCCGTGGAGCGGCTCCCGCAGGCGGCGCCCTCCCCTGCCGCGGAGGACGGCCCTCGAACGGCCAGTACGCCGCGCCCCCTGAGCGCGCCCGGAAACGCCGACGCCGCGAAGGGTCCACCGTGGCCGCTTATCATTGGGCTGGCGCTCGGCGCGGCGGCGATCGCCGGTCTGCTCTTTGCCCTCGGCGGCGGCAAGCCCGCCCCGCTGCGGATCACTGGCGGCCCCGGCGGCCCGAAGGAGTTTCAGGTTAAAGGCGGGCAGGGCATCAAGCTGGGCGGCGACGGCGCGAACTTCGCGGCGGACGCCTATCCCCTGCCCGGCGTAGCGAACGCCCCGGCGGTAATCAAGGGCGCCCGCGGCGGCATGAGCATCGCGCCGCTGCCCGCGGCGGCCGCTGGGGGCGCCCCCAGCGCCGCCCCTGCGCCCACCGTACTCCATAACGGCCTGCCGCTGGAGCGGGAGGCGACCCTCCGCTATGGCGACGAGGTGCGGGTGGTGCTGCCCAGCCCCGAGCCGGGCGCAGGCATCGCGAAGGAGTTCCGGCTGAAGTTCGAGGACCCGACGGAGAAGTTTTAGAGGAGAGATTCAGACTTGCTCTCACCACAGGAGGCACCGGTGACCACCGCTGTTCGACGTATTTGCGTCCGTTTGGATGTACTTCGGGCCACGCGCCTGGTAACCGCCGCGCTGCTCGCGGCGGCGGCGCTGCTCACCCTGGGCGCCGGAGCGGCTCGTGCCGCGGAGCCCGTGTTGGAGGCAGTGGACCTGCCAACCTCCATTAAGGAGAAGACCAAGGTCACCCTCCGTCTGCGCTACACCGACAAGGACGGTGACCGCCCCACCAAGGCGCTCTTCGTGGACCGCTCGGCCTCTGCGTCGTCGACTGGCACCGAGATTGATGTGACCCGTAAGGGCGCCGGCGACCCGGAGACCGGCATCATCCTGGAGTGGGACGTCAGCAGCCTGGAGGTCGGATCGCACCGCTCCTACTTCGAGGTCACCAACGAAACCGGGCAGACGGCGCGCTACCCCCAGAACGATCAGGAGTTCTACGGCTTTACCGTGGAGAGCCTGGTGGTGAAGATCGGCATCATGATCGCCGGGATGGTGGTCGGGCTGGCCTTCCTGCCCTTCCTGGTGTACGTCCTGTCGCGCTCTCTGAACAAGCGCGGCGACCCCTCCCGCGCGGCGCGCGGCGGCCTGCTCATCGGTATCCTGGCCTGCGGGGCGCTCTTCATCTACCTGTTCGCCTCGTTCTACGGCGCCCTGGCCTATGCCATCGGTGTGATTGCCGCGCTCGCCCTCGCGGTAATCGTGCTGACGCGGCGGTAACGCCGCCACTCGGAAACAAGGGAAGGCGGGCGCCAGGGCGGCGCCCGCCCGGAGCGTGACATGGAACTGCGGCCGGCAGACCTGGGACTGCAACGCAACCTCGCGCTGATCCACCAGCGCGCGCAGCACTATCTGGCCACCAACCACGCCGGGGGTATGCACCGGTCGCGGGCCCGGTTCGCGCAGAACATCGCGGGGGCGGGCGGCGCGCCCGGCAGAGGCAGCACGACCGCAGGGAAGCAGAAGCCGCTCGGCCCGCTCGGGCGACTGTGGGCGCGCATGGCCGGGATGGACGCGGAAACGGCGAAGGCTGCGCTTGCTGGCTCCAACCAAATGACGAACGGCTTCGTCGGTGGCTTCGTCGGCGGTTCCCTCGGCTTCATCATGCCGGGCTTTATGATCACCCTGGTGAACGCGAGCGGAGCCGGCGACCCGCCCGCGGCACTGGGGCTGTTGTTCATGACGATGGGCCTGGCCTTCTCCAGCATTGGTGTGTTCATCCCGGGGAACCTTCTGAAGCGCTGGCACCAGACCGCCATCACCCCCGGCGAGATCGAAGGACTCCTGGCCGACACAGACGTGTCCGACACGCTGGAGCGGTCGTACCTCATGCTGCTGCGAGAGGCGCTGAACCAGTCGAACCTCTCCCCTGAGGCGGAGAACGACCTGCGCGCGGCCATCCGATCGCTGGGGCAGACCATCGACCGGATACCGCCGCTCTCCGCGGGCATCCGCGTAGACGCCGACGAGTTGCGCAGCGAGGCACGGGTAGCGGAGGCGGAGGCACGGGCCGAGTCGGACCCGGTGATCGCTGCGTCGAAGGCGCGGCGGGCGGAGGCCCTGGAGCGGTCGGCACGGGCGGCGGAGCAGTCCGCGCTGCTACTGCGGCGAAGCGCCGCCCTGCGCGACGAGTTGGCCGCGCAAACCGAAGCCCTGCGCCTGGGTCTCGCCGCCTTCTACTCGGGCGCGGGCGACATCACGGACCTGTCGCACCTGTCGGAGTCCGTCCGCAGCGTCGCCGCGGAGGCGTCTTCGGTCGCGGACGCCCGCGCGGAGTTGGAGAGCGCGACGCTGCCCACGCCCACAGGGTTGCGCGCGGGCGTGGCCGATGGGACGGCGGCGGCGCAACCCCAGAGGGTCGGCGGGGGTCTGACGTAGTAGCAGCGAAGGGCACTACGATCCCCATGAAACTCTACCCACAACACCTCCGGGACCGGCAGCACGCCGAGATTATCAAGCGGCGTTCCTTTGGCCTGGAAGGCAAGGGGAGCGCGGAGGGGATGTCCCATTCCGACCCGCCGCCCCCGCAGATGGGGCGTCTCGGGCGGCTCTGGGCGAAGCGAACCGGCCTCACGGACCGACAGGCCGCCACCGGTCTGCCCGCCTCGTCGATGGCAACCCAGACCACAATCTGGCTCCCCACCACCGTCATCGGGTTCCTCAGCGCCATCCTCGGCGCGGCCGTGGTCAAGAAGACCGAGATTCCGGCAGACCTGTACTACAGCTACTGGGCCGCCGGAATGGCGGCGCTGAGCGCGCTGTGCGCCGGCCCCGGCGCCGGGGCGGTGTTCCACAGCCTTTATGAGAAGCCGCTCCGGGTATCCGAGATCGACTACCTCCTCGAAGGGGCGGAAACGGACCTTGACCGGGCGTATCTGACCCTGGTACGGGATGCCATTCGCCAGGAGGTGCCCGAGCAGAGTCAGGAGGATATTCGCGCGGCGATCCAGGCGCTGGGCGAGGCGATTGACCGCCTGCCGGTGGTTACGGTACGCCCGTTGGACACGGTGGCTCTGCGCGAAGAAGCGGACCGGCTCGCTCAGGAGGCGGGCCGCCAGACCGACCGCGTCATCGCGGAGTCGCTGGAGCGGAAGGCGGACGCCCTGCGGCACCGGGCGAGCGCTCACGAGCGGTCTGCCCTGTATGTGCGCCGCTCCGCGGCGCTGCGCTCCGAGATTGAGGCGCAGGTGGAGGCGCTGCGTGAGGGGCTGGCCGCCTTCAACGCCGGTATGGCTGTGACCGCAGATATGGCGCACCTTTCGGAGTCGGCCCGCCGGGTCGCCGCCGAGGCCGTATCCACGGCGGACGCTCGCGAGGAGGTGGAGAAGCTCCTGAGCGATGCCTCCAGCGCGGTCGCCGAGGCGACGACGGCGCAGACGACAACAACGCCCGATCAGCAGCGGGAACCGTCGCTGTCGGTGGGGGCGGGGCGCCGCTGACGCACATGCGTCGGCGCGCACACCCGGCGCTAGCGCCCGGCAGAACGGGGAAACGAAGGGTACAATTTTACCTGGGATGAAACTTCTTCCGGAAGACCTGGGGGCAAAATGGCATGTGGCGCTGGTGCGCCATCGTGCCTACGGGACGTCGGTTGCGTGGGCGAAGCCCGTGGAGCCAAAGCTGGGACGCCTGGGCCGGCTCTGGACGAAGGACATGCGCCTGAACGAGGACATCGCCGCGGCCACCCTGCCGATGGCCTCCGAGACCACGCTGGGCTACACCTATGGTCTGGGCGTGCCGGCGGCCATCGTCGGCGTCACACTCGCGATGATCGCGGGGGTGACCGGAGATGCCGGCTGGGCGGTAACGGCGGCTGGCCTGACGGCGGGCAGCGCCTATGGCGCCGGTGTCCTGCTGCCGCGTCGCGCCATCCACCAACTGCACAAGGCCCCCCTCAAGCCCGAAGAGGTGGAGCGCCTGATCACGAACGGCATCCCCGGCCTCCCCCCCTTCCTTGGCGAGTTGGCGAACCGCTTCTTCCGGATGTGGAACCGCGGCGTGGCCGACCAGGAGCCCGACACCCTGGAACAGGCGTTCCTGGCGCTGGCGCTGGATGTGCTGCGGAGCGACACCATCCCCGAGGCGTCGCAGGACGACCTGCGGGCGACGCTGCGGGCGCTGGGGGACGCCGTGTCGAACCTGCCCCCGGTGGATGAGAGCGCAACGTTCTCACTCGACGCCGCGGACCTGCGCGCGGATGCGGAGCTCCTGCGGGAGCGTGCCGATCGGGAGACGGACCCGGTCGTGGCCGAGTCCCTGCGGCGTCAGGCGGAGGCGCACCTGGAGCGGGCGCGGGCGAGCGAACACTCCAGCGTGGCGGCGCGCCGGGTGCGCGCCCTGCGCCAGGAGCTGCGCGCACAGATTGACGCGCTGCGGACGGCGTTGCCAGCCTTCGGGCAGCGCACCCCCGCGGCCGCAAGCGCCGCGGCCGCACGGGTGGACGTGACTGGCTTCGCGCGCCTGTCCGAGTCCATCCGCAACGTCGCCCGCGAGGCGAACGCCGTGGCCGAGGCCGAGGAGGAGTTGCACTCCGCCACCTGGTCGGGTCGTGAGGAGGCGCTGTGGTCCTCCTCGTTCGAAGAAGAGACGGTTCAGCAGGTCCGCCGCCGGTAAGAGAGCGCCCGCGCGCGCAGTCCTCACCGGCTTCCTGGTGGGAAGCGGCGTGCTCCCCCATGTGGCCGGAGCGTATTCCCTGCTGGTTCCCGTATCAGGAATGGTAACTGCATAGCCATTCCACCGTTATAATCAGTGGGCTCGTTGGAATCGGGCAACGTCCCCTGACGCACACGTCGCGCCGCTTGATTTACCTCGAAATCGATACAATAAAGGCAACATGGCAGACAACACCAACGGAAACTCCACTCCTCCTCCGATCCCGACGGGCATCAACGGCAGCGCAGCGATGACTGCCCCGACGTCCGCGAACACGCAGCAGGAGGAGCAGCGCCTGCGCGGCGTATCGCGCTCGCTCGTCATCGCCGTGGGCGGCACCGGGCACAAGATCATTCTCGACCTGCGGCAGCGCCTGCTCCAGAAGTACGGGTCGCTGGACAAGCTGCCCATCGTCTCGTTCCTTCTGCTGGACACGGACCAGGCGATCTTCGGTAAGAATCCGAACTACTCGGACGCGGCGAACCTCGACAACGCCGACAAGATCCATACCAGCGTCCACGGGGTCGAGCAGTTGCGGCGGAACCTGAAGGAGTACCCGCACCTGCGCGACTGGCTGGACCCGCGCACGCTCAGCGGCGACATCCATCAGGGGGCCGGCGCCGTGCGGGCGCGCGGACGTCTGGCCTACTTCTGGAACTATGACACAATCGCGCGGCGCATCGAGGAGCAGTACGCCGAGATCACCAAGGACTCGTCCAAGGCAGCGGCGATCAAGAACGGCCTCACCGTCAGCGAGGGCGTGACGGTCTATATCGTCGGGTCGCTCCTCGGCGGCACCGGCTCGGGCATGTTCCTGGACCTGGCGTACACGGTGAAGGAGCTTCTGAAGAGCCAGCGCATGCTGGAGGTCGTGGGCATCTTCTCGATCCCGCCGAACAGCAGCGCGGTCGCCGTGGACAACCGGCCGAACGCCTACGCGAGCCTGCTGGAGCTGAACCACTACACCGACGTTTCGACCACCTTCTACGCCCAGTACCGGCCGGACCAGCCGGGTCTGAACAACGGCGAAGGGAACGCCGACCCGCCGTTCCGCTACACCTACCTGGTAGATACGTCCTCACCGCGCGCCAACCTGGGCTCGATCGACAAGCTGGTCGAGATGATCGGCCACTCGATCTTCCTGGACCTGACCAGCGAGTTCCAGCGGCAGAAGAAGTCCAACCGCGATAACTTTGACCAGTTCCTCACGGTGCCCGACGACCTGGGCTGCCCGCAGAACTTCATGAGCATGGGCCTGGCCGCCATCCACTTCCCCAAGGACAAGGTGATGCGCGCCTGCTCCGCGCGCCTGGCCCGTCACATCATTGAGCGCTGGACGCAGCCGCTCCAGAAGGTGGCGAACATCGGGGCGTTCACCGAAGGGGAGATCGCGCGGCTCGGGCTCGCCCCCGAGGAGGTGCAGCGCCAGCTCCAGGTCGCGAATGCTGAGTCGAGCGAACTGATCCGTGACGTCGCCATGGCGCACTGGAACAGTGCGAACCGCCAGTATGAAACCTCCTACCCCGGCCACAACCGGGTCGTGGAGTTCCTGTCCGCCAAACAGAAGGAGCAGGAGAACAAGCTCATCGACAACGACCCGAACCCGGACCTCCTGGGCAAGCGGCGTCAGAACCTGGGCGAGTTCCTGTTCCAGATGCAGGAGAACCTGCGGGCGCTCATCCCGAACAAGGAGCGGGCGCTGCGGGGCTTCATCTCCGACTGTGTGAACGACCCGAACCGCCGGCACGGGGTCGCGCGGGCGTTCCTGGACCAGGCGAGCGAGCGGTTCCGGGCGTACGCGGAGTCTCTGAGCAAGCTGCGCGACCAGAACAAGGAGACGCTGGCCCCCACGGCGGAGCAGCGCGACAAGCAGCTTGGCGAAATTCAGCGCTTCGCGGGGGACGCCATCCTGAGCCTGGTGATGGGGGCGAAGAAGCGCGAGATCGACGAGGCGAAGGACACGTACCTGTCGCATGCGCGCCGCTGGGACACCACGCTCATCGACATCCGGGCGCAGGACGCCGCCATCTTCTTCTACACTCAGATGCTGACCGTACTGGACAGCCTGAAGGACGAACTGGACGCCTATATCGAGCGGATGAAGTCGCTGGAGGCGTTCTACCGCAAGGAGGAGCAGGAGGCGGTGGAGGGCCCGGTGGATGTGAACGGCGCGGTGCTGTTCGACCGGGGCCGCCGGGTGGAGTTGGAGAACGGCCTCGTTACCTACGTGGATGGTGACATCGACCACCGGTACGCCGCGTACGTGGGCGACGGCACCGACCCGGGCAACGCCACGGTCAGCACCGCGGCGTCGGACGTGCTGAACGAACTCGGCACCTCGGGCAATATCTACGGCATCCGCGACGCCGACCTGAATCGGGTCAAGGCCACCCTCACGGGCCGCGCCCGTACCGTCTTCGCCCCGGTGGAGAACGAGCCGGTCATCGACAAGTTCTTCCAGAAGTACGGTGAGGGGACGGACCGCGCGGTGGAGGAGTTGCGGCGCGTCTTCGCGCTCTCGCAGCCGTTTATCCACCTGCAGGAGAACGCGCCCAACTACAAGCACAACCAGAACAAGGAGCAGACCATCGTCGGGGTCATGCACGGCGCGGAGCCGCGCTCGGACTCCGGGCAACGCTTCCTGTCCATGCTCAAGGACACGGTCCAGGGCATCCGCGATGGGCAGATCTCCAACGCCAATGAGCAGCACCAGGTCCTGTTCCTCCGGGAGCGGGCAGCGTTCCCGCTGCGCCTGCTGGAGGGGATGGACTCGTACCGCTTCGCCTATGAGCAGGCGCGGGCGCAGGGCGCAAGCGCGAACCCCATCCACACGCGCAAGGATGTGAAGGAGTGGGTGCGCATCTCGCCTCCCTCGTTCGAGGATCAGAAGCAGGCGTGGCAGACCTTCTGTGTTGGCTGGGCGTCCGGCGTGGTCACCGAGGAGCGGGATATCCGCTACACGGCGACGGGCCAGAAGGAGACCATCAAGTTCGTCGCTGCCTACCGCGACCGGTTCGGCATGCCCAAGACCGACCCGCTGGGCACGTTCATCAGCATCACCGGCGACATGGCGAAGCTGATGCGCGAGGCGGAGACGGAGCACGAGAGCGCCAATCGCCCGCCGAAGGAGGCGCGGGAGATCGTCCTGATCCTGTGCGACAACCCGCTCCTGCGCGAGCAGTTGGACCAGGGAATCGAGAACAAGCTGCACGAGTTCGGCGTGGCTGAACTGGGCAACCTCCTGGTGAGCCATGTCCAGCGGCAGGAGCGCTCGCTCCCGCGCGAGATCTACCGACCCTACCAGCAGGCCATCGCTGACTACCTGGAACAGATCAACTACGCCGGCCCCGGCGCGGCGGTACCGGTGGAGCCGGTCCAGCCCGTAGCGGCGGCGCCGGTGGGCCAGCCCACCGGGGTAGCTGCCCCCTCTGTGAATGGCGGCGCGGGCGTCCCGGCAGCGACCGTTCCCTCCCCCACCCCTGCGGCGGCACTGCCCGCCCCGGCGGTGTCCAACGTCCAGAGTCTGCGGGAACGCCTCGCGAACCTCAAGATGCTTCTGGACGAGGGGCTCATCACCGAAGAGGACTTCAACAGCCGCAAGGCCGCCATCCTCTCGGAGATATAGAAGCGCCGAAGGGGCAGGGCTTCCCTGCCCCTTCGGACTCAGCGATGCAACCGGGGTGGTTTACCGAACAGAAGGCTTCCGCACATGGATACACCACCGCAGCTAGTCCCGCTCCTGATCGTCGGCAACCTGGTCTTCTTCGTCGTGATGTGGGTCGGGGTCCTCGCCCTGATCTCCGTCCTCAGCGGGTGGGGTACGCTGGCGCGTCAGTACCCGATGCCACCGAATGCGGGGGCGTCCCCCGCCGCGGGCACGTTCTCCCTCGTGAGTGCGTTCCTCAATCGGTCGCGCTATAGCGGCTGCCTGAAGGTAACGGTAGGGCCTGAGGGTCTGGGCCTCTCGGTTCTGGGACTCTTCCGGATGAATCACCCGCCGCTCCTCATCCCCTGGAACGCCATCGAGGACTTGCGGGCGGAGGATAACCGGGCGCGCTTCAAAATCCGCACGGGGGAGCGCCCCGTCTCCGTGGATTTGCGCGGCGTCCGGGGGGACCTACTCGCCGGGGCCTGGCAGGGCGGCGGGTACAGCAGCGTTCCGACCGCTACGCCCTACCCACCACCCTCCGTCATCCGCTAAAGCAGCGCCCGCATGGGCGCTGCCGACGCTACGCCAGTACCTCGCGCGTGTCGCCGCCCGGCTTGCCGTTCGCTTCCCCGGCCCGCTCCCTCTGCTCCGCTGCGCGCTCTCGCTGGCGCTCTGCCCACTTTCTCTGCCTCTCGGCCAATTCGCGGGCATGCCGAGCTCGGTCCAGCATACGCTCCCGCTCCCGCGCGATCACTTCTCGCATGCGGTGGACCTCCTCCAGCAGCCTTTTCTGCTCGTCTGCGGCGGCGGCGCGGGATCTTTGCGCCTGCTGCCGCATCTTCTCCGCTTCCGCCCGGAATCGGTCGGCCTGTTCCCGGAGTTGCTCGGCCTGCTCCGAGCCCCGGGACGCTTCCGCGCGGGCTGCCTCTGCGCGCTGCCGCGCCTCCGCCTTTGTCTTTGCCCGCTCTTCCTGTGTTTTCGACTCGCCCAGCTGCTGCCTCCGGGTCCGCATCGCCACCGGAATGTGCCGGAAGTGCGCCCCACCCTGCCGGACTTCGATGCGATTCGGCCCCCAGTGCGTCGGCGCTTCCCCGGCCCGTGGGTCCACGCGCTGCCACGCCGTCTCCGCTTTCGCCGCCGCTCTGGCACGCGCCGTCTCGTACACCGCCAGGAACCTATCGTCCGGCCCCATCCAGGCGGCCTCCTCCCCTCCCCCCTGCTGCGGCGCGGCGATGCGCATCAGAGCCGTAAGGCCAAGAATCAGTCCGATGCCGTATACCACCGGCCACGGCTTTCCCTGTTGTCTCATGTTCTCCTGTCTCCTTCGCGGGTCCAGCAGCCCCGCAACACGCTTCTCCAGACGGACCTCGCGCCCCAGCAGGGTAAAGGCGGGCGACGAAGCGGACGGGGCCGGAAGCACCCCCTGAGCAACGGTGAGGAGGGTGCGGGCGTAGCTCACAGTCCCGCCCTCCCGGGCCGCCGCGGCGTCGCAGACCTCTTCCCGCGCCCGGCTCAATTCCCGGCAGACCAGCCATACCAGGGGATGCGGCCAGAACAACAGCCCGGCCAAACGCTCCACGATGCCGCCGAGTGCGTGCCGGTGGGCAACGTGGGCGCACTCGTGGAGCAGCACCTGGCGAAGCTGCACAGGCGTGAGGCGTTCCGCCATCCCCTCTGGCAGGAGCACCACCGGGCGTAAGATCCCCACCGCCATCGGCGATTTCGCGTGGACCGACACGCAGACCGGTGGCAGAGCCCCCGGGCCCAGCACCCGCTCCAGCGGTTCCCGGATTGCAGGGTCGGCGGCGCCTGGCCAGGGTGTCCCGCTTCGCCGGAGCCGACGCGCCTCTCGCCACCCCAGGGCGAAGCGCGATGCCCCCCAGACCATGCCCGCTCCCCAGACCGCCAGCAGGAGAGCTGCCTCCCTGCCCCCGGCTACCGCGCTAGGAGCCGCCGGGGAAGCCGATTCCGCGCCCGGAGGGAGCGGGGCGGGCACCGGAGCGGACGGGGCCGGCAGTGTCAGGGTGACGAGGCTGGAGGCCGGCAGGCAGAGGGCCACGGGGATGAGTAAAAGCGCTATCAGCCCGCCGAGGCAGACGTTGTGGCGAAGAACAGGCCGGTCCCGCAGGACGCTCCCAACCGCGAACAGGACGAGCAGGCCGACCATCGTCACCCACAGGGCGGCGTTGAGGAAGAGCGCGATGGCAGGGGGCGAGGGTGTCATGACGGGGTCTCCTCTTGTTCTTCTCCGGCCTCTTCGGCGCGTTCGATCAGGGCGCGGATGCGGTCGGCCTCCTGGCGCGACAGCCGGCGTCCATTTAGCAGGGTCATCACCAAGCCCTCGGTCGAGCCGCCAAAGACGGCGTCCACCAGGCGCTGCACGAGGCGCGACCGGGCGGCTTCGCGGGGTACCGTGGCCCGATAGTAGAACGCCTTCCCCTCCGCGCGATACAGGAGCCACCCCTTCTCGACCAGACGCGCGAGCTGGGTCTGCACAGTGTTGCGCGCCAGGTCGCGGCGGCTTGATAGCGCGGCGTGGACCTGAGCAAGCGTCACCTCCCCCTGCTCCCAGACCACGTTCATAATCTCCGTCTGCGCCTCGGACAGGGGCGGCAGCGCTTCGCTGGAATCCATCAGCCCTCCTGGTACACCTACAAACGTAGTTGCACTCTAACCTACAACCGTAGGTGTGTCAAGGGCGTTTTTCGCCTTTCCGGAGCAGCGAGGCGGAGGGCGCGTCGGGGCGTCGGGGGAGGCAGGGAGGCGTGTAGGGCGCTATAATGCAGTTCACGGAGGGTGTCATGGGCATCACGATAGAGCTGTCGCCGGAGGTGGAAGCCCTTTTACAGGCCGATGCCGAGGCGCAGGGACGGAAACCAGAGGAGATTGCGGCGGAGCGGCTTTCCGCCCTGTATCTGACCGAGGCGGAGGCGGCGCGGCAGGACTTCGATGCCTGGTATGCCAGCCTTTCCGAGGAGGAGCACGCGGCGGAGATCGCCGCCGTTCGACAGGGGCTGACGCCCCCGCGTAACGGGGGGAGCGCTCCCGCCGAAGCGCCGCGCCGCGAGCGCATCGCTGGCAAGTAGGGCATACCACGGCCCGCCCCCATCGGGAACAACCGGGGGAGCATACGGGTTATAATTGAAGACATGATTCGACTTAAGACGGCGGACGAGATCGCGGCGATGCGCCGCGCGGGCGAGGTAGTCGCGATCGCGCTCCGGACCATGGCCGCGAATATCGTCCCGGGTGAGACCACCACCCTGCAGCTCGACGAGATTGCGGCGGAGGTACTGAAGGCGCACGGCGCGAAGGCGCCCTTAAAGGGCTACCAGCCTTCGTTCAGCAACGTACCGTACCAGCACCACACCTGCATCTCCATCAACAACGAAGTCATCCACGGGGTCCCGCGCGCCGATCGCGTGGTGCACGAAGGGGATCTCGTCAGCCTGGACATGGACGCCTCGGTGGACGGATGGTGCGCGGACGCCACCATCACGGTCGCCGTGGGCAAGGTCACGCCCAAGGCCGAAAAGCTCCTCAAGGTGACGCGCGAGGCGCTGTACGCGGGCATCCAGCAGGCACGGGTGGGCAACACCATCGGTGACATCGGACACGCGGTCCAGCGGCACGTCGAGAAGCACGGCTTCAACGTCGTGCGCGACATGGTGGGCCACGGCATCGGGCAGGTACCGCACGAGCCGGGGCTGGATGTCCCCAACTTCGGCCGTCCCCGTACGGGAACGAAGATCAAGGCGGGGATGACGTTCTGCATTGAGCCGATGGTCGTGGCGGGCCGGGCCGACGTGCTCCACGCCAAAAACGACGTGTGGACCATCGTCACCAAGGACGGCGCCCTGGCCGCGCACTTCGAGCACACCGTGGCCATCACGGAAGACGGCCCGCTGGTGCTGACCCATCCTCCCAAGGCCGCCGCACCCGCCGAGTCGAACTCCGCAGCGGAGCCGGCCGCAACGGCTGCCGCTGTTTAGCCGCCCCCGAAATGAATAAAGGCCGCCGGCGCGTTGCGCCGGCGGCCTTTATTCTTGACGACTACTTCGGGCGCACACGGAGTGCCCGGCGCCCCTTCGGCTGCTCAAGCACATCCCCGAGCGCGATGGCGCGTACCAGCGCTCCGGCATCTAACTCGCCGATCAGTCCGCCCGGCTTCGGACGCGACAGGCGCCCTTCCCGTTTTGTCTCTTCCGGCTCCCGCACATCCAGCGTCGAGATGTCCGGCAGGGCATGGAGGGGTTCCGCCTCGGAACTCGTCATCTCCGCAACCTTGCGCTGGAAGTCGGCCGAACTCGGGTTCTTCTGCTCCCAGGTGAGCGTCGGCGGCATCGCGGGGAGCGCGGGCGGGACGCGCACCAGGTTCTCTCGTTCCAGTCGCCCGTCGCGCCGCTGCGTCGCCCGTGGCGGCGGCACCGTTGCCGGGTTTGGGGGCGCCGCCACGGGCGGCGGAGCGGACGGCACGGGGGCAGTCAGCGCGACCTCCGCGGGAACCGTGCGGTTCATCGCCAGATTTGGCACCACCACCGCTCGCACGACCACATCGTGCGGCAGATCGGGCCATGCGCGCACCCTTTCGGCCTGCGCCAGCGCCGCCTTCGCCCCCCCGGTATCCCACTGCCCCGCCGCGTCATAGGCAAAGGCGCAGTCGGCATGGCCCATCAACACGAACTCACGCGCGCCGAACACATCGTAGGCGGCTTTCAGGGCATACAGGGTTTCGTCGGTCACGGTCCCGCCCGTGTTGCGAATCACCGTCGCGCCGCCGGGCGGAATCCCGAGCGCCATCTCTGGCCGCAAGCGGGGGTCCATGCAGCACACAATGACGATCCTGCGCGCCGCGGGGCCCGTGGCGGGGGCGCCTCCCCCCGCCGGTCTCGTGGCCTGTTGCCCCGCCAGGTTCGGGGGCAGTCCCCCCACGCCGCCGGGGGCCTGTCCCGTCGCGATAGCGATCTCCCGAAGAATGTCGTCGGCTCTGCTCATGTCGATACCTGGAGCTACAAACGAGGCAGCGAGGCGCCAGCGCAGTCCTTACAGACGGCGATCTTCCCTACGGGGACGCTGACGGCGGTGCAGCGGTGGCAGACCAGTTTCCTGCAGCGGTTGCACTGCTGGAGGGCGGCCTTGCCGAAGACCGGCCCCCGCTCCCGCCCGCACCGCTGGCACTTCGTGGAAACTATGGCTGTGTTCATGGTGGTTCTCCCGATGAGGGTCCTGCTCTACGTGGGCGCCCTCACCCCCGGGTACCCTCTGGGTGCCTCTCCCGCGGCGGTAGAGGGGTGCCTACCTCGGGGGCAGTATCCGCTCTTCGATAAGCCGATATAGGCACGGTGGCAGGCCCCCCTCTACCGCCGCGGGAGAGGGGCAGGGGGTGAGGGCTCTCTGGGCTCCCCCTACGAGTTGTTCACGCCGCCCATGGCGGTGAAGTTCGCCTCGCCATTGCTCGACAGGCGGCCGATGCTGTGGCGCATCTCGGTGTCGGCCTGGACGTTCTTCAGGTTCGTATAGTCCAGCACCCCGATGTGGCCGTCGCGCAAGGCCTGGGCCATCGCCTGCGGGATCTGCGCCTCGGCCTCCACGACCTTGGCCCGCATCTCCTGCGTGTACGCCTTCATCTCCTGTTCGCGGGCCAGCGCCATCGCCCGTCGCTCCTCCGCCTTGGCCTGGGCGATCTTCTTGTCCGCCTCGGCCTGGTCGGCCTGAAGCCGCGCGCCGATGTTGCTGCCGATATCCACGTCCGCGATGTCGATAGAGAGGATTTCGAACGCCGTCCCGGCATCCAGGCCCTTGGCCAGCACCGTCCGGCTGATCTGATCCGGGTTCTCCAGAACGATCATGTGCGTGTCCGCCGAGCCGATGGTGGTGACGATGCCCTCGCCGACGCGGGCGAGGATGGTCTGCTCACCAGCGCCGCCAACGAACCGGTCGATGTTGGCACGGACGGTGACGCGGGCGAACGCCTTCAGTTCGACGCCGTTGCGAGCGACACCCGCGACCACCGGGGTCTCGATGACCTTCGGATCGACGCTCATGCGGACGGCTTCCAGCGGGTTGCGGCCCGCCAGGTCGATGGCAGCAGCCTTCTCAAAGGTCAGAGGGATCTGGGCCCGGTACGCCGAGATCAGCGCCTGCACCACCCGCTCCACGTTGCCGCCGGCCAGGTAGTGCGTTTCGAGCTGATTTACGTTGATGTCGATGCCCGCCTTGATCGCGGCGATCAGGGGCAGGACGATCTTGTCCTGGGGTACCTTCCGCAACCGCATCCCGAACAGATTGATCGGGGTCACGCCCGGTACTCTGGCCGCCATGGCCGTGATCCACAGCCCTACCGGGAAGAACTGCAAGAACAGCATCAGAACGACCAGTACCGCGATCGCGCCGATGATGGCGAACGGCTCCATTTGTCTTTACCCCGACCTTTCTGAATACTCTGAAACGGTTCAAGCGACCCGCGTCGCCGACATCTCTCGCGCACTGCCACTGCCGGAGCGCTCTCCCCTGTCCGGTGAGGAGGCAGCGACATCGCGCTCCACCACGACCCGAACGCCCTCGACATGTGTCACAACCACCGGCGCGCCCGCCTCGATAAAGTCACCCTCGGTGACCACATCCACCCGCAGACCGTCGATCTCGGCCGTGCCCGCGGGGCGCAGCACGGTGAGGGCAACGCCCGTGCGGCCCAGCAGGAACATCTTGTTGTCGCTGGTGGTGTAGCCCAGCGTTTCGTGCTGGCGCATCTCCTGTCCCAGACGCTTCCAGATGGGCGACTTGGGCAGGTAGGCGAAGAACGCAATCAGCGTCACCACGGTCAGCACCGCCGACACGGAGAGCGAGAACAGCGCGTTCTGGGAGCCGCCCAGAGACCAGAACATCCCCAGGAACGTGAGCAGAAGCCCCGCGACCGCCGCGATTCCATGCCCGGGGAAGACGTGTGTCTCCAGCAGCAGGAACGTGACCCCGCCCAGAAGCAGTACGATCCCGATCCAGCCACCGGTGTGCATTGTGATGTGCGCGGCGAAGACCAGACCAACCGCCAGGACGCCCAGGGTTCCCATCACTCCCCAGGTAAGCGGCGTGAGCAGATCGATGAAGAGCAGCACACACCCCACAACCAGGAGGCCGATAGTCACCCAGCGGGTCACCACCACCTCTGCCACGCGGTCCCAGAGGCCCGGCGGCGCGGTTGGAACCGCCCCCGGAGCGCCGCCCTGGGCGAAGGCCGCCGAGGCCACACCCAGAAGCGCGCCCAGCATCAAACACGCCACCGCCAGGAGGCGCAGGAGCGACGCAGGACGCTGCCCCGCGTCACTCTCGACTGCGCCGCTACCACCGCGGCGCACCGCGCCCCAGAAAGGCACGCCGGGCGCAAGCATCCGTGCGCTGCTCATCGCTATCCCGCCTCCTCCTCCGCGCCGCGGAACGGGTCGGACAGAAGGTACTTCTGCATGTGCGCCTGCGTGTTCATCGCCAGAACCTGGGTGAACAGGATCATCCCCATGGCGATGTTGTTCATCAGGCGCTCGCCGCGCAGTCGGAGACGGGCGGCGAGCCCCAGGTGCTCCTCCGCGCGGGCCTGCTGGATCTTGGGCATCATCTCTGCCCACAGGTCGATAGACGGCTCATGGCGCGGGACGCGCTCGTGCAGCAGCGTTATCATTGCCTCCAGGCTGCGCGCCTCCTCGGCGCAGGCAGCGCACTGCTCAATGTGTCCCGCGACGACCTCGTGTTCCGGCGGGTCCAGTCCGCCCTCCAGATATTCCGAAAGGGCTTCCCGGGTCTGCTGGCAGGTCACCTCCCCCGGTTCAATACCGAACCTGCTCATCGCCCGATACCTCCCTCTAACAGTTCAAGATAGGGCTGGAAGCGCTTTTTGAACGCCTGCCGGGCCCGATGTATTTTCGATTTCACGTTCACGATAGAAAGTTCCGTTACCTGAGAGATTTCGTCATAGGAAAGCTGCTCGAAGTCCCGCAGGACCAGAAGCAGGCGCGCTTCGGTGGGCATCGTCGCCAGCACCGCGTCTACCACCCGCTGTAGCTCGCGCGTTTCCGCGAGCCGGTTCACATTCATATCCAGGTCCACGGGTTCGTTGCCCGGATGCTCCTCCTGCTGCTCCTGGAGGCTCTCCTCATCGAGAACGGCCTTATGGCGCAGGTGGTTCAGGCAGGTATGCCGCGCAATGGTGTAGAGCCAGGTCGAGAACTTGCTGTCCCCCCGGAACGACTTCAGAGCGCGCAGCGCCTTCAGGAACACCTCCTGTGTGATGTCATAGGCGTCCTCGCCGCGCACCATCCGCACAACCATGTTATAGATGGGCGTTTGATACTTCCGGAACAGGGTCTCGAACGCGGTTGGGTCGCCCGCCAGGTGCTGGCGCACCAGAAGCAGGTCGGGGTCGGCCCGGGGCGCGACCGGCTGGTTCGGCAGGACTCGCGTCGGCAGCGCCATGGTACGCTTACCTACCCCCCATCCCGTCCGCACGCCGGACGATGGCGTAATCGCCGTCGCGGCAGCAGCCCCTTCGGTTCTGTTCATACTCCATTCCCTCGGCCCATAAACGTCGTGCCCCTCCCGGACCTCTCACGGGGTGGCGCCCCCCGCCCCCCCACCGGGCTGCGGCGGCATCGTGCCATCCCAGCGCCCACCGGTCAGATCGCTCCAGAACTGCTTCTGCTGGTCCTGGGGAAGAGACTGCACCTTCTGCAAAAACTTCATGCCCAGCTCGGTCTGCTGGGAAAAGAGTGACCGGCGCGCCGCCGGGTCCATGTTGAAGAGCGCGTCCAACTGCTGCTCCATGGCTGCGGCCTTCTGTTCGGGCGTGAGGCCCATCCAGTTCCGCAGGGCATCCGTCTGCGCCATCACGGACCGCTGTACCGGGTCCAGGATCGCATTCGGGTTGGTCAGCAGGTAGACCGCCTCCAGATTCATCGCCTCGATCACCGCGGGTGCCTTTTCGGCGGGCACCAGCGCGCCCATAATCGCGACGGGCGGGGGCGTCGCGCCCCGGGCGGGTGCCGCGGCCTTCAGCATCGCCTCCTCGGCCGCAATCAGGCCCGCCACCGCGTCGCCGTCCAGCGCGTTCGCGCCGGGTGCGGGCAGCAGAGTCGTCTTCACAAGCGCTCCGGCGGGCAGCCGCGCGGTCAACTCCTTCAGGACGACGGGCAGCGGCCCGCCCAGGGTCTGAAACGTCACGGGCGCGGTCAGGAGCGTCCGGTCCACCACCACGCGCGCCCCGGACGCCTTTGCAATCCGGGTAACCGCCTCGGCCAGCGTCACGCGCTCCAGCACCATCGCAGGGACGCGCGGCTCCGCCGCCGGGTTCGCTGCGGCTGTCGTCGAGTTGGTTCCGGCCTGAGCCCACACCGGACTGCCGGACACCGCCACGCCGCCGACGAGCGTCGCCACCGCAGCAGCGACCGCCACCCGTGCGGTAACCGTCCGGTCCCTGTTCGCGCGTCCCATCCGCCGACGGCCTACGCCTTTCATTCCCTGCATCCTTCCTCGTTCTCTCTGGGTTACAGAATTGTGACACGCAGCCTGCGGGCGAGGTTGCGCCGTCTGTCACGTTTTTTGTTTCTCGACCGCTTGTCAGTGGCCGCATAGTCCCCGAGCGAGAGCGATCCCCTGCTCCTTGTCCAGACGCTCGCCCTCGGCCGTAAGGGCAAGGAACGCCGCGTCTCCCAGTTCCCTCCGTAACTCCGTCCGCAGCCGGACCAGAGAGGGGCAGGCAACCGGAGGCACAGGCATCCCCCGGCGCGCGCGGATCGCCCCGGCGTGCCCAAGCAATCGCGCCGCATCTTCGCGCTCGCTCCCGGCTATCAGGAGGGCGCACGACTCGAACAGGGACATCAGCCGCGTTTCGTGGATCTTCTCTTGCGCGGCAATGTCCAGGGCGCGCGCATAGGCCGCCGCCGCGGTCGACCTATCGCCTTCCGCTCGCGCCAGGTCGCCCCGCTCCACCCACCACTCCGCCGAGGGCGCCCCCGCGGGATCGAGTTCGCGCTCAGCCCCCTCGGCCTCCTCCAGGCAGCGGCGGGCAGCCGCGAAGTTCCCCGCCCAGCGCTCCAGCGCGCTCCCTACCATCAGGGCTTCGCGGACGTACCACAGGTATCCAAGTTCTTGCGCGGACCGCAGAGCCTCCTCCACGTAGGCACGCCCGGTCGCCAGATCGCCCACTCCCATGAGGGCGAAGGCGGCAACAACCTGTAACTCGACGATCCGATGGCGCTCGCCACGCGCCTCCGCCACAGCAAGCCCCTGTTCCGCCAGAGAGCGCGCCTCCGCAAAATCCCCCTGAAGCGTGGCAACCAGAGCGAGATTGCTGAGCGGCCCGCTCAGCAACTCCTCCCGCCCCGACGCCTTGTAGAGACGGACGGCCTGGCCTATGAGTTCGCGGGCGACGGGCAGATCGTGCTCCGCCAGCGCAACGACGCCCAGGTTGTTCAATGTCGTCGCCTCGCTGGCGGTGTCGCCCAGGGCGCGGCGGACCGTCAGGGCGTCGCCATACCAGCGGCGCGCCTCGGCGTTCTTGCCCAGTTCCGACGCCAGAAGCCCCGCCCCGTGGAGCGCTGTCCCGCGCGCGGCGGTGGGTGTTGGGTCGGTGCAGGCCGCCAGACTTCGGGAGAGCACATCCAGTCCCTCGCGGAAGCGGCCCCGAATGTGCCAGAACCAGTGCAGGGCGGCGGCGAGGCGCAGCGCCTCGCGCGGTTCGAGGGCAGCATGAGCATGGGCGGCGCGCAGGTTACTGGATTCGGTCGCCAGACGCTCCAGCCAGAGCGCTTGATTCGGCCCACGCAGTTCGGGCGCGGCCTTCTCCGCCAGGGCCAGGAAGTAGGCGGCGTGCCGCGCCGCGGCGGCAACGCTCCCGCCGGTCTGCGCAAGCCGGTCGGCGGCGTACGCCCGCACCGTGTCCAGAAGACGGTACCGGTCCCCCTCGAACACGACAAGCGACTTCTCCACCAGGGCAAGCAGGAGGTCCACCATCTCCCACCGCTCCAGCGCCCCGTCCGCAGAGCAGACCTCTTCGGCGGCCTCCAGAGTCCAGCCGCCCATGAACACCGAGACCCGCTGCAGGAGCGCCCGCTCCTGCGGGGTCAGCAGGTCGTAGCTCCAGTCGATCAGGGCGCGCAGCGTCTGCTGGTGGGGCGGAAGGTCGCGGTTCCCATCGGTGAGCAGGCCGAAGCGCTCCTCCAGCCGCCCGGCGATCTGCTGGGGTGTCAGCACCCGTGCCCGCGCCGCCGCCAACTCAATGGCGAGCGGGATGCCATCCAGACGGCGGCAGATCTCCGCCACCGCCTCGGCGTTGGCATCGGTCACCGCGAAGTCCTCCTGCACTGCGCGGGCGCGCAGGGCGAAGAGGCGCACCGCAGTGCTTTCGCGGCAGTCCTCTTTCCCCCCCACCGGGAGCGGGGAGAGCATGTGGACCCTCTCCCCGTTGATTCCGAGCCGTTCGCGCGATGTCGCCACGATGCGCACGCGCGCGCATTCCCGCAAGATCGAGGCGGCGAGCACGGCGCAGGCTGTGAGAAGATGTTCGCAGTTGTCCAGCACAATCAGAAGGCGCCGGTCGCCGATCGCCGCGCGGAGGGCCGCCTCCAGCGTGTCGTCTTCGTTGGTCGGCTCTGCTACCTGCATCACCTGAGCAACGACCGGGGCGACCAGAGCGGGTTCGGACACCGACGTTAGATCCGCCCAGAAGATGCCATCGGGGAAGGGCGGGGGCGACATGCTGCGGAGGCCGTGCGCCACCTCCAGCGCGAGCCGGGTCTTCCCAATCCCGCCCATTCCGGTGACAGTGACCAGACGCGACGGGTTGGACGGGTCGGCGAGGAGTTCGGCCAGAAGCGTGCGTTCATCGTCACGCCCAACAAACCCGCCGGAGCGAAGCGGGAGGTTGGCCGGAGTGTGCTGCGCTCCACCCGGCTGCTGCCGGGCGGCGGCGACCGGTGGGGACTTCCCGTTGTCCGGCAGCAGCCGACGCACCAGTCCGACCAGTTCGGGCAACCACGCCGAGCGGGGAAACGCCCCGGCAACATCCAGCCAGTGAGAAACACGGAGAAAGTGCCCCAGCCCCTCCGAAAGCGTAACGGCCTCGCGGCGCACAGTGAGGAGAGGAACGCCCAGCGCGACGGCCTGCTCGACCTCGCGCAGCACCCGGGGTGAATCGTTCGCTCCAGCCGTCAGGAGCAGGAGGAGGAGGCGCGCTTCGTGCAGGGCGCGGACAATCGCCGCACCGCGCTCCGCGCCCTGCGCCACATCGCGGGAGGGCACCCAGCAGGGCACCCCCGCCGCTTCCAGCGCGGCGCAGACGGCGTCCGCCTCCTCCCGATCCTGCGCGGAGTGACAAAGGAAGACGGCGTGTGACATGTAGCCTTAACCCGGAGGCGGAACCACTTTCAGGACGCACGCACGCACGCACGCACGCGTGCGCCGTCGCCGCATCCGGCTATACGGAGTGTATCACCGCCGGCCGCGCCGGTCCCGGGGCGTTTCAGTTCCGGTTCTTGGGGTCGAAGTGGAACAGGGTCAACTGCTCGGGCCGATGCCACTTACTGTGGCCGTCGGCGAACGCGAAGTTCGCGCCCTCACTGTGCTTCAGGGTAGGCCGATCGGTCGTATAGCCGTTCTCATCGGGCGGGCTGAAGTACCCGTCGTTCAGGGTCTCCGACTCGTCGATAATGAGGGGCGTCCGCGACGGGCTTTCCACCACTGCCAGAGGCTCGTAATTGAACAGGGCGTTCATGCTATAGCTGAGCGTTTTGGCGTCGGAGAAGGGGTCCGAAGGGCAAGTGTAGACCTTCTCGTTTTTGACATAGGCATAGAGGGAGCCGTTGCGCACCGGCCAGACGGTCTCCGAGCAGAGGTTCGTTTCCTCGGTGATACGCTGCGCTAGCACCCAGTCGCCGCCCGGCTGGACCGAGATACAGGGCGTGTCCTGCGTCCCCCCCTCTCCGGCGCCCGGATAGGTCTCGTCGTAGTCCTGGACGTACATCAGAAACGCCCCGGCCAGCTGCTTGGTGTTGGAAAGGCAGGCGGTCTGGCGCGCCTTCTCGCGCGCCTTGGCGGTGACGGGCAGGATCATCCCGGCGAGGATGGAGATGATGGCGATGACAACCAGAAGCTCGATCAGGGTAAACCCGGAGGAGGTACCCGGGGTGATCGCGGTGCGGCGCCGTGGGGTTGGGGACATGGCGTGGGACTCCTTGCGCACTTCGTGTACTGAGTCGGACCCTCGAACCACCGGGGGTCTTCAGCGACGGGTGACGGAACCGATGCGCGCAGCCGGAAATGCGGAGCCGAGCAGGCTGCGACACTAGGTAAGACGCTCCCCGTCCTCCGGGGGTTCCCTGTCCTCGGCGCTCCACCGGGCTAACGGATGCCGGCCGTTCGTACATCTGCTGGCGCCGAAGCGGCGTCGAAGACCGGGATCAGGTAGACCTCCTGCCCTTCGCCGTCGTACGGTCTGTTTCGGTGGTTGCGGACAACCAGGACGCTCTTGCCATCCTTCGACCACCCCAGCCACCGGGTTTCGGTCGGCGCGCCCGCTCCGTCCGGATGCGCCCCGATCAGGCTCTGCTTGCCCGTTTCGAGGTCCATGATGAGCAGCCAGGTCGCGCCACGGCGCAGAACGCGGGGGGGCGCCTTCTTGTCGAGTTCCTGCCGCCATGACGGCGAGAGCGCGCTGATCAGCCCCGTGCTCCCCCAGAGCGCCAGGTGCCGCCCATCCGGCGAAAGGTACAACGCCCCCTTGGTCAGGTGCGGCGGCAACGGCACCCGATACTGCCGCCGCACCTTCTGTGCGTCGGTTCCGGGGAAGGCAATCAGCGACAGTGCGCCCGCACTCTTCGACTGAATCCGGATCAGTTGGGCGGAATACTTTCCGTCCGGCTCACCGAACTGCTCCGGCACCTCGGTGAGGACGGTGCACGACACGAGGACCACCCCTTCGATACTGGTCTGGATGTCGATCCGCTGGTCCGAGTCGGACGTAACGCCTCCGTCCACCGCCAGTGTCAATCCGTCGGATAGCCTCCCCAGGATTCGGGGATAGGCGACGCTGGAAGCCTGGGGAAGGCGCTGCAGGGCAGGTCCGTCAAGCCGCGCCTCCAGAAGTTCGTACGTCCCCCGCCGGGCTTGGGGCGTACCAGGAAGGCCCCGGCGACACAAGGCGAGCCAACCGTTACTGTCAGAGTTCCACGCGACGCTAAGGAGGGTTCCGTGCTCGCCGTAGGAGAACTTCCAGACTCGCTGTTCTCCCCTGGAGCAGGTCGGGGGTGGACGGAAGAGGATCTACCGGCCGGGACAGGAGCATCCAGGCAACGGCCGTCACCCCCATCAACCCGAGAAGCAGGAATAACACCTCCCGCGCAGTCGACTGTTTCACGTGTCTCTCCAGGAGTCTCTCACAATACAGGAATGACGTAGAAATCCCGGCGTCCCTGATCTGCCACCTGATTCCCATTCGCATCCAGATCCCTGACACGCCGCGAAACGAGAACACTTTTCCCATCCCTGGTCCACCCGATCCAGCCTACAGAGGCACGTTCCAGGGTCCCCTCGGGGTGGGAACCGACCAGCGTCTGCTTCCCCGTTTCCAGGTCCGCAATCACCAGCCAGTGCGCCCCGCGCCGCAAGAGGCGCGGGCGCGGCTTCTTGAACAGATCCTGCTTCCACGCTGGGACAGGTTCCTCTATCGCTGCCGAATGGCACCAGAGCGCCAGGTGCCGCCCGTCCGGTGAAAGGTGCAGCATCGCAGATGTGAGGTTTGGGGGGAGTGGCACGCGAAACTGACGATTCACCTTCGCCGCATCCGCGCCGGGAAATGCCACCAGGTGCAGCCCCCCCGCGCTCTTCGACTGGACGCGGATCAAGCGGACGAGACGCTGGGCAACGCCTTCTCTTTCCGCTTCGGGGGAGTTGTCATTCAGAATGACTTCGCAACTTATTTTCACTGCGGCGCCGAAACTCTGCGCCTTAATGCTCTGCCCTGGGGACGCAGAGCTGCCTTCTACCGCGAGGGTCAGGCCATCGTCGAGGGTACCGACGATGGGGGGATATGCGTCGACGCCGGTGACGCTCAGGAGCGTACGCACCTTCGGGGAGTTCAGGCGGGCTTCAAGCAGGTCGGATAGGGGTAAAACGACTGGCTGTGTTCTGTTGAAGGGGGAATCTGACTCCGATACCTTATATTTAGAGCGCACGGGATGGCGCCGCCAGGTGACCCAGCCGGTGCTGTCAGGTAGCCACCAGCATCTGTCCATCCATTCCTCGTTGCCGAACGAGACCTCCCAGGAGCGGCGCTTGCCGCTGCCGTCCAGTCGAAACGCCTCCAGGACCACCGTATGCGACGGCTGCGGCATTTTCTCCGACTGATGGGGTGAAGTGAGCGCCCACTTTCCGTCGGGTGAGAGTAAGAAGCTGAAGTAAAGGATTTGCTCCTGCAACGCGGCCACACGTGCAGCGGCGTCCTTCGCAGGTGGAGGCGTCGGAGGCAGGACGGTGGACCATAGTTCGATTTCCTGCCTGGCATCCGCCTTCTTTCGGAACAAGCGCAGAGTGCGGCCCGCCTCCAACCGGGCCGAGAACTGCGCCGAAAAGGCCGGAGACGCAGGCGGGTGATGGTTTATCGACACCCTGGGGGGCGTTTCCCCGCGGTCCACGAGGATCGCGAGCGATGCTGGTTCCGGCCGGTACACGCTTTCCGTATCTTCCTGAGAAACGGGGGTTGCGCGCGCCAGCAGGTCGGGGGAATTGGGCATCGGGTCCACGGGGCGCACCAGCAGAAACCAGGAGGCCACGGCCAGACCAGCCAGAATCGCAAAGAGACCCAGTACGTCACGAACGGTAACGCTTCTCATGTGCTCTCCCTGTTACGTCGTTACGGCACTTCACGACTGAACCCGGACAATCTGCGCGATGTGTTCCTGGCCTAACACACCATTTCCGTCCGCGCCGCCGATCCGAACGCCGCATTTGCCCCGGGTGACGCCAAGGTTACCCGGGAGAATCGGAGGGCGCGTACCAGGTAAGACTTTGCGGGAGGAGGCGGCAGTCCCTTCAGACCTTGGCCTCGCTCGCCCGCTTCTCCAGTGCCGGGCCGGCCTACCGGGTCTCCCCTATGGGAATGCGAAAATGCTCCGGAGATGCGACAGAGGGATCGTACTCATTCAGGTACTCGCCCCACGCGTTCCGGGTTTTGCGCCACCGCTCCACCAGGACGCTTCCGTTATCGGGCGCCCACCCGAGCCACCGGAGGGAGGTAGACTGCCATCGCCCAGCCGGATAAGAGCCCATCAACGTCTGAGCGCCCGTTTCCAGGTCCGCGATCACCAGACGGACCGCGCCGCGCCGTAATGTCCGCGGCCGGGCCTTCCGGTCGAAGTCCAGCCTCCACGAGGGGACCTCATCCAGAACCTCCTCGATCATGCACCAGAGGGCAACGCGCCGTCCGTCGGGAGCGAGGTGAAGTTGGACGCTAGAGACATGAGCCGGCAGGCGAATCCGGTAATCGCGCGCTATCTTTTCCGTATTCGTGCCGGGAAAGGCGACGAGCATCAGTTCCCCTGCGCTCTTCGACTGTATACGGATCGCTTGCGTCAGTTTCGCGCCGAGCCTTTCCTTCCGGGCACCAGGCGGGTCCTGGAGCGATACCTGCAAGGCGTAGCAAACTGCCTGAACCGCCAGCCCGGACAATGACTCCGAATACTGCTCAAGAATGCGGATATCCTGGTCCGGCCCGGCGGGAATCCCTTCGGCGACTGCCAGCGTCATCCCGTCCGGAAGCACACCAACGATCTTGGGGTACAGCTGATGGTCGGTCACACGCACCACGGTTTGAACGGCGAGCGAATCCACCTGTCCCTCTAACAGGGTGTATTCGGAACGATACCCCCGGGTGGAGCGCCGGTCCGGCACTGTCCGGGTGAGCCATGCTATCCAGCCGGAGTTGTCGGGCAGCCAGAGTGGACTCTCGCTAAAGTATTCCTGTTCCTGGAGCGGAATGGTCCAGCGACGCTTCCCCCCGCTCCCATCCAGAGGAAGCATTTCCACCTCTGCCCGAGCCCTCGGCACCGGCGCATACCATTTTATGACGTGAAGGAGGTGCCGTCCGTCCGGCGAGACGGATAGCGGGAAGTAGAGGCGTTGGACGAACCCATCGGCAGGAGCCTCCCTGGAATCCCCCAAAGGCGCAAGAGTCACCTTCCACACTTCCGTCTCCCCTCTTTGAGCCGCCGTTTTTCGCACCAAGCGTAGCAGACGCCCCCCCTCAAGCTTCGCCTCCAGCGATATTTCCGGCGGCAAGACCGAGCGCGGTATAAGAACCTCAACCTTCGCTGGTTGTGCTCGCCAGCGGTCCACGGTTATGCGGAGCGGCGCGGGCAGAGGACAGTACACCCGCTCGGCTTCGGCTGCCGTGATGGGCAGGGCGTGTTTCAGGAGATCGGGCGCTTGCGGCACGGGATCCACCGGGCGAAATAAGAGAAACCAGATACCATACCCGGCGGCACTCAGGACGACGAGGAGAGAGACGAGAGCGCGGAACGAGACCGTTTTTTTCACACCGGCATTCCTCCCACGTTGCCACGGCTGTCGCTTGCACACACGCGCCGGGACTACGGAATATCCTGACACTTCCGCGGGGGGAAACCTTCAAATTCAGCAGGCGTACTGGCAGGGGCCGTGGAGACGCTCACCCGCGTAGTGGCGGCGAATGTGGGCGTTGAAGAAGTGGCCTTTGCTGTCAGCACGCAGCAGGGCAAGGGCGTCGGTGGTCGGCACGAATCGGTAGCGGTACACAGCGCCGCTCCGAAAGGCGATCTCCAGCGTGGCTGAGGCGACGTCGTAGCGAACCCAGCGCAGCACCGCGGAGATAACGAAGACGGGCAGGTTGTCGAGCGTCATTGTCGGGGCTCCTCCTGTACCGTACACTCGTCCCGGTGCGGGCGGAACGGAAGGCCGGAGCCCCGCGCCTGGGCAGCTACCGAACGCGCTTGTGGAGGTAGCGGCCCCGCACAAAGCGGTTGAAGTACTTGCCCTTGCTGGCCGCTTCCAGAAGTTCGCCCGCAACGCGCGGGGGTACTCCGGCGTAGCGGTACACGGCGCCGCTGCGGAACACGATATCCAGCGTCGCCAGGTCGATGTCATAGCAGACGCCGCGCAGCACGGACGAGGTCACGGGCGCCGGCATCCCCTCCGTGGCGAGTTCGTCACCTTCGGGTACGGCCGGGGGCAGCACGGTGACGGGTGCGCCGCGTTTGGCGGGCAGGGTTCGTATCGCCATGTCTTGCTCCGGGTCAAGGAAAGGCCCCCGGGACGCATGAGGCGCACCGGGGGCGGGTGCTATGCCGATCCGGGCCTAGCGGCGCGTACCGGTGAGCGGCGGGTTGTTGGCCAGGAACTCCGCATCGTCCTCGTCCATCGTCTCGTTCTGGGCGGGAGTGGTAGTCCCCTGAGCCGCCGCGCTGTCGCGGTGGAACAGATAGTTTGAGGAGTGCGGATCCAGGGCGCCCGGACCAGCCTCAGCCACCAGACGGCCAAAGTGGTTCAGGTCCTCCTGAAGCGCGTTCTCGAACGTTACGCCGCCGCCCAGGCTGTTCACGACATCGCCGACGACGCCGCCGGGCGGGTCGTAGGTCACCTGAACGGTAATCCGGGTCTGACTATCATCCACCGGGTCGAACGTGACAACGCCCCGGTTCTCCAGACCGTCGGTGGAGCGCCAGCCGATCTGGCGTCCCTCGATCCAGTTTTCGTTCACGGCGTCCCACTCGTGCAGACCCAGCACATCCACGACCCAGTGGCTGCGCTGCTCGTCGTAGTACGTCACCTCGCGGACGTGCCGCATGAACTTCGGGAAGTCGTTAAAGTGCGACCACAGTGCGAAGACCTGGTGCGCCGGGGCGCTCACGACAACGGATGCATTGGCGGTATGTTGTGCCATTTTTTTCTCTCCTTAGGGTGCCTATTCGTACGTTTTCCGGGTGTGATCTCTCGTAAGGGAATTACCCGCAGCATCCGGGCGGGAAACCGCGTGAGGACCGGGGCTATACTGCTTGCATGAGCGAGGAGATCAGATCGGCCCTCGGGTACGGCCCGGAGTGGCGAGAGAGAGGTTTCGTGGACGAGGCGTTCCTGCGGGCGCAGGGGGAACAGTTCCGGAGTGGTGTGGACCCGAACGCCGAGCACTACCGCTATGGCGCGTTTCTCCGATTCCTGGACCGCACAGAGCCAATGGACCGGGAGCAGATCGACCGCTACTGCGCGCTTGCCGCCCGTGATCCGAACCCTGCCATGTCTGGCTCAGCGCTCGTCGCCCTGCTCGCCTCCCCGGCGGTCCCGGTCTCCGAGGTCCGGCGCCTACAGGCTACCGCACAGTGCTCCGCACCGTTCCTCCAGAAGGTGGCCTTGCGGCGGACGCTTCTGGAGGAACTAGCGACGGGCCCGCCATCGGACGCGCTGGTGGCGCGGTGCCTCGAAAGCGGGGACGCCACGGTGCAGCTCCGCCTCCTGGAGACGGAGGGCGTGTCGATGGAGACCCTGACTGCCTTAGCGGAGCGCGGAGCGAACCGCCCCCTCCGCAACCAGGCGCGCGTCCGCCACGCGCGCCTGGTCAGGTCTCGTGCCGCAGGGGCAGGTCCACAGTAAAGGTCGTGCCCTCGCCGGGGACGCTGTCGATGGCGAGCGCCCCGTTGTGGCGGCGGACGACGCCAAGAACGATCCGGGTGCCGAGGCCGGTGCCGCCCGGCTTGGTGGACTTCGGGTTGCCGCCGAGGATGCTGGCAACGACGTCCGGCGGCATCCCCCGGCCGGTGTCCTGCACCTGCAGCCGCAATCCAGCGGGCGCACTTGTGCCGTCCTCCCCTGTCCGGGTGCGCGTCCGGATCGTGATTGTGCCGCCCTCCGGGGTAAAGGGGAGGGCGTTGTTCACGAGATTGTAGACACAGTTGTACATCTGCTTGCGGTCGATCTCCGCCTGGGGAAGGTCCGGCGCGAGGTCCAGCACCAGATGGATGCGCGAACTCGAGGCCACCACCTTCAGGGTCTCCGCGACGCTCCGGCACGTCTCGTTCAGGTCCGCTTCCTCGAAGATCGGCGGCGCGGTCTCGCCCTTGATGGCATCGGCAATCTCCCGAGTGCGCGCCTGCACCTGGTCCGCCCCCTCGACCGCGCTCTCCAGAAGCCAGCCGTAGTCGTGGCGCACACCATCCGCGCACCGGGCGATTTCGTCCCCCCAGGACTCTCCCGGCGGGCACTTCGCCCGCACCGCGTCCAGCCCCCGGAACAGGTCGTCCAGCATGGGGCGCAGCGTCCAGATACCGGTCTGGATGGGCGTGAGCATGTTCTTGATGTCGTGCGAGATGTCGCCGATGACGTTCACAATCTCGGCCCGCCGGGCGGTCGCGACGAGTTGCGCGTGCTCGATGCCAGTAGCCGCCTGGGCGCACAGCACCTCCAGCACCTCCAGGTCACCGCGCGTGAACGCCATCTCGCGAGGGTTGAGCACCTGCATTACGCCGATGGGGGAGCCGCCGGGCCGCTTCATAGGAACCGTCATCAGCGAACGGGTGTGGTAGTCGGTGGCCGCCTCGATTGCGGCGTTGTACTCCGCCGACCGGCTGGTGTCCTCCGTCAGCACCGAGCGGCCGGAGCGGAAGACCTGCCCCGCAATCCCGGAGGAGGCAGGTATCCGTCGCCCGATGAGCTCCCCGCCGCCCCCACCGATGACGTAGCGGAACACCAGACAGTCGTCGTTGGGGTCGTAGAGGTAGACGGTGCCGGCGTCCGCCCGGAGCACGTCCAGCGCGATGCGGAGCGTCTCCTGTACCAGGGCGTCTACACTGGGATGGTCGAACAGCGCCTCCCCCACCCGCCGAATCGCCTCAATCTGCCGCTCCCGGTGCGCGAGCAGCCTGCGCGGGTCTGCCCCCTCGGGCGCCTCCGCGCCACTGCTGTTTGTCGATTCGTCAGGTGCCACGTTCGCTCTCCTCACCCCCGAAATTTCCGCGCTTTGTCTCCGCCATCGTACCGGGTAGGCAGGGGCGACGTCAACCGCTGCGGCCGGCGCCAGCGCCTTGCAGAAGCCGCAAAAATAACCCGGTGATCGGCGGGGGCGCCTTTACTTTCGCTCTGCCGAATGCTATAATCGCGCGTGAGAACGAGTGCAAATCGCGCCTCGCTTCTCCACTTTCCCCAAAGAATTGTACGGTCGGTCGTGTGATCGGCTCACCCCTGTAAAGGAGACGGCTGAATGGCCAGCGACCCGGAAGAGGGCTTTACGGTCCGCGATCGTCGGCGCTATCTCGCGGACGATGTCGCCCCGGCGACGCCCGCCGCGGAATCGACAGAAACGCCTCAGGCAGCAGAGCCGACGGCGGCAGAGATGCAGGAGACGTACGACGCCTTTCGCGAGGCGTTCGGGGACTCCGATGGCCTGCCGCCCGAGATGAGCGGCCCGGAGGGCCCCGCGGAACTGCCGGATGTGTACTCGGTCCTGGCCCTGTTTCTCCAGGAGCTACGGGGACTCGCGTGGCTGCGCATGGGCCTGGTCGCCAACCCGAGCACCGGGAAGATCGAAAGGGACCTCGGTCAGGCGCGCGTCGCCATCGACACAGTGGCGTTCCTCGCCAGTCAGCTGGAGCAGGTGGTTCCCCCGGAGGAGCGTCTGCCTCTCAAGGCGCTGGTGAGCGACCTTCAGGTAAACTTCGTAGAGCAAAGCAAGCGGGGCAGCGCCTAGCCACCTCGCCGAAGCGGATACGGCCGGTATCGGTCAACGAGCCATGGGGACACACGGTCGTCGGTTTCGGGGTTTATGATCGTTCGCGCCGGGCAGCGGGCCGGGCGCAGGACGCACAGGAGCAGGACCAAGTTGATTCGGACCAGTTACCCGGTTCCTCCTATGGCGCAGATGCGGCTGCGCTGGGAACTCGCCATGCGGCGGACGCGACGCACCCTGGAGCAGCGACGCCGCTCTCTCGCCGCCGCAACCACCGAGGCACCGCACGCCACCGCAGCGGCGGACGCCGCGCGCGGGCACTACCTGCGCCTGCGCTGGCGCGAAGACCTGAAGCGGGAGCGGGCCGCCCTGGACGAGTTTACGAACCGGTTTGACGGTCTGGTGGGGCTGATCTGCGTCGCCGCGCAGGAGGGGCTGACCGCGGAGATGGAGCAGGAGTTCCTGGAGCGGCGCCGCTGGTTCATCCGCCACTATCCGCAGATTAAGGGCTATGTCGCCGCCCACCTCACGCCCGACGCCTCCGATACCATCTCGGGCCGCTGGGGGCGCCGCTCCTGCGACGCCTTCGAGGCGATGTTCTCGCCGGCCAGCCTCTCGGCCATGCTGGAGAACGACGGCGGAAACCTGATTGGGCGCCTGTGCCGCACGCAGGCCGCCCTGACGGCGTGGGAGGAGAGCCTCGGCCCGCGCGAAGCGGCTGCCCCCGCGCGGCGCGGGTAGCTGTAAAGAATCGACCGGCGCCCTCGCTAGCGCCAGACATAGAAAAACGGGCCGCCGCGCTCTCCATAAGCGCGGCGGCCCGTTTTGCCATTTCTCGCCTATGCCGGGACGGCCACTCCCCCTGCGGTGTCTTCCCCGCCGGCGGCATCCGCGGCGCGCAGGGCATCCTCAATGGTCGGGTGGACCTGAAAGATCTTGATGAGGCGGGTGATCTCGAAAGCCCGCTGGACGAACGGGGTCACCTGTACCAGGTAAATGCCACCGCCGTTCTCCCGCGCGCGTCGCACCGCGTCCACCAGCACACCCAGCGCGGCGGAATCCAGGTACGGCACTTCGGCCAGGTCGAGAACGACCCGGAATTTCCCACTCTCCATCAGCCGCCCGAGGGTTGAGCGCAGTTCCGGACACGTGTGCAGGTCGATCTCGCCCTTGAGGCGTACCACCGGGATACCCGCGTCCGGTTCGTCAACATGGATTTCCAAGCCCTGCAAAATTCTCTCCTTACGTCCTATTCACGGATCGTTCCGATCAGGACGTCCCCATATACCCCAGCCTTGTTGGGTAGTATACCAAATTCTTGCACCAGGAGGGACGGGTGGAACCAGTCCTTTCCGGCAAACGTACCGGCTTTAGTTCATTATCGGCACAGCGATTCCCTTTCCCAATGCCGGAGGCGGACGGCGGCGCGAAAAATTCCTGTTAATACAAACAGACGCGGCGCGGCGCGGCCCGGCGCGGCCCGGCGCCGCGCGCCTATCTCGTTGACAGTGGGGTTGCGGCGATGCTATGATTCCTGAGGGTGGAGCGACGCGTGCCGAGGGCGCCGTGCGCCGCGTAATTCCCCGAAGAACCATCACACCGCAATCTCTCGGTGCCTTGACACCGAAAATAGCGCCCCGCCGAGTCCCCGACCGGGCGGCGCGGCGGCGGCTTACGGAGGAACGCAGCATGGCTGTTCGCATCGGCATCAACGGTTTCGGGCGCATCGGACGTCTCACCCTCCGCGCGATCCTGGACCGATACCCCGGCGGCGACGTTGAGGTCGTGGCCCTCAACGACCTGACCGACGCCAAGACCAATGCCCACCTGTTCAAGTACGACAGCAACTACGGCCCCTTCGCGGGCGAGGTTGGCGTGGACGGCACGGACCTGGTGGTCAACAACAAGAAGATCCAGGTCTTCGCGGAGCGCGACCCGGGCGCTATCCCGTGGGACAAGCAGGGGGTCGACATCGTGGTGGAGTCCACGGGCCTCTTCACCGACGCCACGAAGGCGGTCGCGCACCGCGAGCATGGCGTCAAGAAGGTCGTGATCTCCGCCCCGGGCAAGAACGAGGACCTGACCATCGTCCTGGGCGTCAACGAGAACATGTACGACCCGGCGAAGCACCACGTCATCTCGAACGCGTCCTGCACCACGAACGGCCTCGCGCCGGTGGCGAAGGTGCTGCATGAGCGCTTCGGGATCGACCGCGGCCTGCTGACCACGGTCCATGCCTACACCAACTCCCAGAAGACCGTGGATACCGCGGCCAAGGACCTGCGCGATGCCCGCGCCGCAGCCCTGAACATCGTCCCCTCCTCCACCGGTGCGGCCAAGGCCGTGGGCCTGGTGATTCCGGAGCTCAAGGGCAAGTTCACCGGCATGGCGTTCCGCGTGCCCACCCCGACCGTGTCTGTGGTTGACTTCACGGCGCTGCTAAACAAGGAGGCGTCGCCGGAGGAGATCAACGCGGCGATGAAGGAGTACGCGGAAGGCCCCATGAAGGGCATCCTGGCCTACACTGAGGAGGAGCTCGTCTCCACCGACCTGAAGGGCAACCCGCACTCCTCGATCTTCTCCGCGCCGGAGACGGTCGGTATCGGCAACTTCGTGAAGGTCGTCTCCTGGTACGACAACGAGTGGGGCTACTCCTGCCGCGTTGCCGACCTGCTGAACTTCCTCGAAGACAAGGGACTCTAGGTCACCGAACCTGCGGCCCCCCTCCCCCAGCCCCTACCCCCCATGAATGGGGGGAGGGGTGGCCGAAGGCCGGGGAGGGGGGCCTTTCCGTGAGATGTACACACCATGAACAAAAAGACCATTGAAGATGTAGACGTGGCCGGGAAGAATGTCCTGGTACGCGTGGACTTCAACGTGCCGCAGGACGACTCTGGCGCGATCACGGACGACCGGCGTATCCAGGCGGCGCTGCCCACCATCAAGTACCTGCTGGACAAGGGCGCGGCGGTGCTCCTGATGAGCCACATGGGCCGCCCCAAGGGCAAGATCGCGCCCAAGTACACCCTGAAGCCCGCCGCCGTACGGCTAGGCGAGCTGATCGGGCAGGACGTCGCACTCGCCACCGCCACCGAGTCCGACCCGCTCGGCATCGAAGAGGCCAAGGGCCTGGCCGCTCCCGGCAAGGTGGTGATGCTGGAGAACACCCGCTACACCGAGGCCGAGGAGGCCAACGACGCCGCGCTCGCCGAGAAGCTGGCCGGACTGGCGGATGTCTATGTGAATGACGCATTCGGCGCGGCGCACCGGGCGCACGCCTCCACCGAGGGCGTGGCGCAGGCGGTGAAGAAGGCGGGCAAGCCCGCGGTCTCCGGCTACCTGATGCGCAAGGAGATCGACTTCCTGGGCAAGGCCGTCACCTCCCCCGAGCGCCCGTTTGTCGCCATCCTCGGCGGCGCCAAGGTAGCCGACAAGATTCCCGTGATCGAGAACCTGCTCCCGAAGGTGGACACCCTGATCGTGGGCGGCGGCATGGCATACACCTTCTACAAGGCCGCGGGCCACGAGATCGGCAAGAGCCTGCTCGATTCGGGCTCCCTGGAGTTCGTGAAGGGCCTGCTCTGCGACGACAAGGTCCAGCTCCCGGTGGACTGCGTGGTGGCGCCGGAGTTTAACAACGACGCCCCGCGCACCACCGTCAAGGTCAGCGAGATTCCGTCCGACCAGGAGGGTCTGGATATCGGCCCCGAGTCGGCGGCGAAGTTCGCCGAGATCATCAAGGGCGCGAAGACGGTGGTCTGGAACGGCCCGATGGGCGTGTTCGAGATGTCGAACTTCGCCACGGGAACCAACGCCATCGCGCAGGCACTGGCGGACGCCACGGCGGCGGGTGCGACCACGATCGTCGGCGGCGGCGACTCCGCGGCGGCGGTAGAGCAGCTTGGCTTCGCGGACAAGATGAGCCACATCTCCACCGGCGGCGGCGCGTCGCTGGAGTTCCTGGAGGGCAAGACTCTCCCGGGCGTCGCTGCCCTGGACGACAAGTAGGCGATTCGCCGGGGCCTGAAGCGGGCGGGAGCACGCAAGAACGCGCTCCCGCCTGTGCCCCCCTACCCTTATGGATCGCGAGCCCCCGCCGGACAGCCCCGCGGCATCCTTCCCACAGATCGAGATCGACTCCTGGGATGCCTTCCGCCGCCATATGGAGGATGAGGCGTACCGCGGATGGGCCTTCCGCGGGCAGGCCGACGCCCGCCTGCCGCTCTACACCTCGCTCGGCCGCAACTTCCGGGAGCGCGGCATCCGCCCGGAGGCGTGGCCGCTGCTGGAGGAGCGCATTCTGCGCATCTTCCGGCGCAAGTCGCACCACTTTCTGGAGAGCGTGCCGGACGCTGACGATGCGTTCGAGTGGCTCGCGCTGATGCAGCACCACGGCGCCCCTACCCGCCTGCTGGACTTCACCTGGTCGCCGTACGTCGCGGCGTTTTTCGCCCTGGAGGGCGCCATCCGGGATGCGGTGGTGTGGGCGGTTTCGCCCCCTCGCCTCGCGGAGTCGGTCCGCCGCTTTCTGCGGGACCACACGGACGATGTGCCGGAGGACCCGGGCCCCTGGGTGCCCGGTAACTACGAGAAGCTTTTCCTGCCCAACCGCCACCCCATCGTGGTGATCGGCGAGCCCTACCGCATGAACCGGCGCCTGATCGCGCAGAGCGGGACGTTTGTTGTCCCCGGTCTGCTGGACCGGCCGCTGGAGCAGATCGTCTCGGGTAGCGGCGAGGGCGCCCCCCTGGTGCAGTTCGTGCTGCGGACGGAGAAGATCCGTCAGGAGGCGATCCGCTCCCTGTATCAGATGAACCTCACCTACGCGACCCTGTTCCCCGACCTCGACGGGCTGGCGCGGTCGATGGCCTGGGAGTTGGAGATACACTGGGCGTTCGACCCCACCAGCATGGAGCCGTTCCCGGGCTACCGGCTGGACCGGCGCGGAAACATCGTGGCCCCCGAAGCGACGGACGCGAACGATGCCGGCGGCAGCAGCGACGGCGATTGCTCCGGGTGAAACGGGGCAGGAGACGCCGGGGCGACCGGGGAAATGGCACGAGGCGGCAGAGCATTCGCTTCGGAGCGACGGAGGGATTCATCTTTTGACTCGGAACGGTTTGGCTACAGCGACGGGCGTGCGACAGCGGGCCTCCGGCCCGCTTCTTACGCTTCTCGGGGCGGCAGCACTCCTTCTCACGTTCGCGCCCGCAGTCCGCGCCGATATTCAGCCGGCACAGCTCCGGTGCGAATACCTGTCGGAACCGCTCGCGGTGGAGGAGGCCCGGCCGCGGCTGTTCTGGCAGTTGCGGGGCACCGGGCGCGGAGAGCGGCAATCGGCGTACCAGATCCTCGTGGCGTCGTCGCGGGAGAAGCTCGCGGCGGGCGAGGCGGACCTGTGGGACTCCGGGCGGGTCGAGTCGCCGGAGACTATCCAGGTCCCCTATGGCGGCAAGACGCTCGCGTCGGGCCAGCAGGCGTTCTGGAAGGTGCGGTCGTGGGACGCCCATGGAAAGGCGTCGCCGTGGAGTCCGGTCGCCTCCTGGACCGCAGGGCTGCTCCGCCCGGAGGACTGGAGGGCGAAGTGGGTTGGGCGGCGCATCCCGAACGCCGTACCTCCGATCCCGCTGACCGGGGCGAAGTGGCTGTGGCACGCCGCGGACCCGAACGAGCCGGGCGCAGGCACGCGCTACTTCCGGAAGACGTTCGAGATTCCTGCGGACGCCCGCATCAACGGCGCCCGCCTTGGCATCACCGCGGACGACCGCTATACCGTCGCCCTTAACGGCGGCGCGCCGATCGCGGGGCCGACGGACAACGACTCCTGGCGCTCCTACCAGATGTTCGATGTCGCCTCTCGCCTGCGCCCGGGAACGAATACGATCCTGATCGAGGCGAAGAACCTGACTACCAGTCCGGCGGGCGTTCTCGCCCGTCTGGTCGTGAACACGGCAACCGGCGACCTCGCGATTGCCACCGGCGAGGACTGGGAAACGGCGCCGTCCGCCACCGGACCGTTCGCGCCGCCGCGCGTGATCGGCGACCTCGGGGTTGCGCCCTGGGGAAACGTCGGGCCGGGCAACCCCATCAAGCGCACGCCCCCGCCCTACTTTCGTAAGAGCTTCGCGGTCCGCAAGCCCGTCACGCGCGCCCTGCTCTATGCCACCGCACTGGGCGCGTACGAACTGTCGCTGAACGGCAAGCGCGTTTCCGATGACGTCCTTTCTCCGGGCTGGACGGACTTCCGCAAGCGGGTTCCCTACCTCGCCTACGATGTCACCAAGCAGCTCAAGCAGGGCGAGAACGCCCTGGGCGCCATCCTGGGAGACGGATGGTACGCCAGTTACCTGGCGTTCACGGGCAAGCACCACTTCTACGGGGGCGAGACCCGGCTGCGGCTGCAGCTAAACGTCTCCTATGCGGACGGTACGCGGGAAACCATCGGGACCGACGACACCTGGAAGACGGCGGACGGCCCGATCAAGTCCGCCGACCTGCTGATGGGCTCCGTGATCGACACGCGCGCCGAGATGCGCGGTTGGGACGCTCCCGGGTTCGACGACACGGGGTGGAAGCCAGCCGCGGTGCAGGAGGCGCCGGAGCTCCAGCTGGTCGCCAAGCCCAACGAGCCGATTCGCCCCACTCAAGTCCTGACCGCGCGCAAGCGCACCGAGCCGAAGCCAGGGGTCTATGTTTACGACTTCGGGCAGAATATGGTCGGCTGGGTGCGCCTGAAGGTGAACGGCAAGCCGGGCCAAACGATTCAACTGCGGCACGCCGAGTTTCTGAACCCGGATGGCACCCTCTACACCACGAACCTGCGGTCGGCGCGGGCCACCGACACGTTCATTCTGAAGGGCGGCCCGCAGACGCTGGAGCCGGCGTTTACCTTCCATGGGTTCCAGTACGTCGAGATCACCGGCGCGGCCCCGGCGGCAAAGGATGTGCAGGGCGTCGTAGTCCATTCGGATGTTGAAAAAACGCTGACGTTCGAGAGCGACAACCCCGAGTTGAACCGCCTGGTGGAGAACATCGACTGGGGATTCCGGGGGAACGCCCTGGACGTGCCGACCGACTGCCCGCAGCGCGACGAGCGCGCCGGGTGGACCGGCGATGCTCAGGTCTTCGCCAAGACGTCGATGTTCCACCGGGATACGGCGGCGTTCTACACCAAATGGCTGCTGGATGTACAGGACGGCCAGTTCCCCGACGGGTCGTACCCGGATGTGGCTCCCAGCATCCTCGGCGGCGGTAACGCCGCGTGGGAGGACGCCGGAGTTATCTGCGTGTACCGGATGTACGAAATGTACGGCGACACGGGGATTATCCGGCGGCAGTGGGCCAGCATGACCCGCTTCCTGGAGCACCTCGCCCGGGTCGCCCCGGACGGTATCCGGCAAGCGGGCGCCTATGGCGACTGGCTTCTGCTCGAAGGTCCGCAGAAGTCGGATATCCACGGCACGGCCTACTACTACCGCTCGGCCTTCCTGATGGCGGAGATGGCCGCAGCGATCGGCAAGGCGGAGGAGGCCGCCACCTACCGCGCCCTCGCCGACCGGGTGAAGGCGAAGTTCATCGAGAAGTTCGTGGCGCCGGACGGGAAGGTGACCGACGGCGGCAAGGAGAGCCAGACGTTCTACGCCCTGGCGCTCGGCTGGGACCTGCTGCCGGAGGCGGCGCGCCCGGGCGCGCTGGGCCACCTGAAGGCGATGCTTCGGCGAAGCGGGAATCACCTGACCACCGGCTTCATCGGGACGCCGCTGCTGCTGGACGCGCTGGCCCGCGCCGGTGATCCGGAGTTGGCGAACGTCCTGCTCCTGCAGGACACGTACCCCTCCTGGCTCTACCAGGTCAAGCTCGGCGCGACGACGATGTGGGAGCGCTGGGACGGCTGGACCCCTGAAAAGGGCTTCCAGAACCCGGGCATGAACTCGTTCAATCACTACTGGCTGGGCTGCGTGGGCGAATGGATCTACACCGGCGTCGCCGGGATCGACACGGACGGGCCCGGGTGGAGCAGGATTACCCTGTGTCCTCGACCGGCGGCGGGTCTCGGACGCGCGCGCCTAGCATATGACAGCATCCGCGGTCGGATCGAGAGCGGGTGGTCGCGGGAGAAGGACGGCGGCCTGTCGCTGGATTTCACGGTGCCCGCGAACGTCACCGCGACGGTGTACGTCCCGGCGAAGGATGCCGCCCGCGTCCGCGTGGACGGGAAGCCAGCCGACCGCGCCGAGGGCGTGCGCTTCGTCCGCCAGGAGGGCGACGCTGCGGTGTTCGCCGTGGGCTCGGGGAAGTACCGGTTCCAGGTGGTGGGCGAGTAGCGCCGCCGGGCAGGAGACGCGCGGCCGGGGGAAGAACTAACCCCCGGACCCTACCAACAGGAGTAACAGAATCGTGGCGAAACCCACTCCCCTGATTGCGGGGAACTGGAAGATGAATAAGGGCACTGCGGCCGAGGCGTCCGCGCTGGCGAGCGAGGTCGTGGCCGCGCTGGCAGGCGTGGGCGGCGTCGGGGTGGCGCTCTGCCCGCCCTTTACCGTGCTGGGAGCGGTGAAGCAGGCGACCGAGGGAAGCCCCATCGCGCTGGGCGCGCAGGACTGCTTCTGGAAGTCCTCCGGGGCGTACACGGGGCAGATCGCGCCGGAGATGCTGGTGGACGCGGGCGTGACGTACGTTATCCTCGGCCACTCTGAGCGGCGCGGGCGCTACGGCGTTCCGGAGCCGGACTTTGACGAGGAGATTCTGCGCCACTTCGGCGAAACGGACGCCACGGTGAACCGCAAGGCGAAAGCGGCGCTGGAGGCGGGCCTATCCCCCATCATCTGCGGCGGGGAAACGCTGGAGGAGCGCGAGGCCGGGCAGACGGACGAGGTGGTGCGCGCTCAGGTGAAGGGCGCTCTGGCGGGTATCTCCGCGGAGCAGATGGCGAAGGTGGTCTTTGCCTACGAGCCGGTCTGGGCGATCGGGACCGGCAAGACGTGCGCGCCGGAAGAGGCGGACCGGGTGTGCGGCGTAGTGCGCGCCGTGGTGGCAGAGCTGTACGATGCGGCAACCGCGGAGAGCTTCGTGGTGCAGTACGGCGGCTCGATGAAGCCGGATAACGCGGCGGAGCTGCTGGCGAAGCCGAACATCAACGGCGGCCTCATCGGCGGCGCCAGCCTGAAGGCGGCAGACTTCGCGGCGGTAGTGAGGGCCGCGGTACAATAACAATCGCGAAACGTCGCTCGACGTTCCTATAAGGAGAAGTACAAGAATATGCGAGTACGTGCCAAGGAGCTTCGCCGCGCCCGCAAGCGCCGCGAGGAGCGCGTGAAGGCCGCCCAGAAGGCCCGGACCCCCGCCGGCGGGTCGTCCAGCGCCGCCGCGTCGCGTGGCGGGTCGGCGGCGCGCCAGTCGGGCGCGGCCC
>CALEKU010000248.1 GCA_937902745.1 uncultured Armatimonadota bacterium | reverse complement strand
GAGCCCGCGGAGGCGGGCTTGAATCACAGAAGCCGGGACTTCAGTCCACGGCAACAGTCCGCGCCCGTCATGATTTGATCCCATCCGTTCATCACCGTTCGTTTTCGTCCGTCTTTGTTTAGAAGGAGTGTACTGTTGATGCCTCGACGCCCCTACCGCGTCCCCGCGAATAGGCTGCTCGCGCCAGCCCTCGGGCTGACGCTGCTTTTGCCCGGGGTTGCCGCGTTCGCGCAGCAGCCGCCGCCGAACCCGCCCCGCAACCCGCGGCCGCAGACGCCGCAGACGCCCCCGACGCCGGGCCAGCCGCCGGCTCCCGGTCAGGCGCCTGGTCGACCCGGCGGACCCGGAGGGGCGCAGCAGCAGAGGCCGCAGCCCTACGACCGCGTCATCACCAAGGAGGCCAAGACGGACGACGGCCTTATCAAGACGCACCGCGTCGATGACAAGGTCTACTTCGAGATCCCGAAGGCCCTGCTGGGCAAGGACATTCTCTGGCTGACCACCTTCTCGCGCATTCAGACCGGCTACCTGCCGTTCGGGCTGGAGGTGCAGGACCGTGTGGTGCAGTTCGAGAAGCGCGAGGACAAGATCCTCCTGCGCTCCCCCGACTTCCAGGCGCGCAGCAAGGACGGCAGCGGCACCGCCAAGTCCATTGAACTGCTGAATGTCTCCCCGATCATCGGGGTGTACAATGTCGCCGCGTACGGCCCGGATGACTCGGCGGTCATCGACGTGACCAACGTATTCGTGCAGGACCAGGGCGAGTTCTCGCCCAAGCGGCAGCTCCGTGCCTCCCGCATCGACCCGAACCGCACGTTCATCGAGAACGTCAAGTCGCTGCCGGAGAATGTCGAAGTGCGCGTACTGGCGACGTACATCGCGACGCCTGCCACGCCCGGCGGTCCGGGTGGCCCGGGCGGCCCGATCCCCGGCGGCGACGGGCCGCGGCCGGACCGCGGCACCGAGGCCATCACGGTCCTGATGGCGCACAGCCTCGTACTGCTGCCCGAGAAGCCGATGAAGCCGCGCTATGAGGACTCGCGCGTCGGCTTCTTCTCCACTGACTTCTACGTCTTCGGGGACGAGAACCGGGTCAAGCGGGAGAGCTACATCAACCGCTGGCGCCTGGAGAAGAAGGATCCCAACGCGGCGATCTCGGAGCCGGTCAAGCCGATCACCTACTACATCGGCCCGGAAGTGCCGGAGAAGTGGCACCCGTACATCAAGAAGGGAGTGGAGAGTTGGAACGCGGCCTTTGAGAAGGCGGGGTTCAAGAACGCTGTGGTGTGCAAGCCCGCGCCCACGGACGACCCGGACTGGGACCCGGACGACAAGCGGTTCACCGTCATCCGGTGGATTCCGTCCACGACCGAGAACGCCTACGGCCCGTCGGTGACCGACCCGCGCACCGGCGAGATCCTGAACGGCGGCCCGAAGTTCTTCCACAACGTGCTGAAGCTGGCGGAGAACTGGTACTTCGTGCAGGCGTCGCCCAACGACCCGCGCGCCCAGAAGCTGCCGCTGCCGGACGACCTGGAGGGGGAACTGCTGCGCTACATCGTGGCGCACGAGATCGGCCACACGCTCGGCTTCCCGCACAACATGAAGGCGTCCTCGGCCTTTACGGTGGAGCAGCTGCGCGACCCGGCGTTCACCAAGAAGTGGGGGACCGAGGCGTCCATCATGGACTACGGTCGCTTCAACTATGTCGCGCAGCCCGGCGACGGCGCGACCCTGATTCCGGAGTTGGGGCCGTACGACTACTTCGCGGTGGAGTGGGGCTACAAGCCTCTGCCGGGGACGCCTGAGGAGGAGAAGGCGGCGCTCGACCAGATCGCGAGCCGTCAGATCAACGACCCGACGTTGCGCTTCGGCAATGCCAGCAGCGAGGACCCGGGCCGGCAGACCGAGGACCTGGGCTCCGACCCGGTGGCGGCTACCGAGCTGGGCCTGAAGAACCTTGACCGCGTGCTGAACTACCTGGTTGCGGCCACCAGCAAGCCGGGTGAGGACTACCGTCTTCTCTCGGAGATGTACGGGGAGGTCATCAGCCAGCGGCAGCGGGAGCTGTTCCACGTCTGCGCCGTGGTGGGTGGTGTTACCGAAACAGAGTACCACTACCAGCGGGGTGGCTCCGCCAACTACACGCCGGTGCCGGCGGCGCGCCAGAAGGCCGCGGTGCAGTTCCTGGTCAAGAACGCCTTCCAGACCCCGACCAGTCTGCTGCGCCAGGACATCCTTGGGCGCATTGAACCGGTGGGCTCGATGAACCGGGTGCAGAACAGCCAGGTGAGCGTTCTGGCGAATCTGCTGAGCGATTCGCGCACCAGCCGCCTGATCGAGATCGAGGCGATGCACGGCAAGAACGGCCCCGTCTACTCGCTCGCTGAGATGATGGACGACATCCGCAAGGGCATCTGGAGCGAGTTGAGCGCGCCCCAGGTGACCATCGACCCGTTCCGGCGCAACCTGCAGCGGGCGTACATCACGCTGGTGGGGACCAAGCTCACGGGCACCGCCACGGATGTCCGTCCCATCTCGCGCAAGGCGCTGATGGACACCAAGGTGGCGGTTAAGAACGCCATCGAGCGCGCCAAGGACCCCGTGACCCGGGCGCACCTGGAGGACTGCAACCAGATCCTCCAGCAGACCCTGTTCCCGAAGTAGGTCAGTGGCAGAAACCGGGAAAGTAGAGGTATTCTACCTTCCCGGTTTTACCGGTTTTACCGATTGGTGCTTCTGTGCGGACTGACAAAAGGGGCAATGGCTGATGGCCCCGTTAAGGTTCAGGCTGCTGCTGACCTTGATATAACGGCGACTGTAAAAGGGGTTAATGTCTTGACTGCGTAAAGCTTTATCGCTTACACTGTGGGCATGGTCG
>CALEKU010000247.1 GCA_937902745.1 uncultured Armatimonadota bacterium | reverse complement strand
ATTACGGCTGGGTCGTGCTGCTGGTGGCTGCCTTCGCCATGGTGGCGACGCTGCCGGGACGGACTCAGGGCCTCGGGCTCATTACCGAGCCGCTGCTGAAAGACCTTTCCCTCGGGCGCGTCGCGTACGCGCAGATGAACCTGTGGGCGACGCTCATCGGGGCGCTGTTTTGCATCGGCATCGGGCAACTTCAGGACCGGGCGGGCAGCCGCGCGGTACTGGCGGGCCTCGCGCTTGTGTTGGGGGGGACCGTGGTGGCGATGAGCCGGGCGGCGGACCCCACCGGCCTGTTCGTTCTGCTCACGCTCACGCGCGGGCTCGGGCAGAGCGCGCTCTCGGTCGTTAGTCTGGCGATGGTGGGGCAGTGGTTCCGGCGGCGCCTTCCCTTCGC
The DNA here is from genome assembly GCA_937902745.1 of uncultured Armatimonadota bacterium. Taxonomy (GTDB): domain Bacteria; phylum Armatimonadota; class Armatimonadia; order Armatimonadales; family Armatimonadaceae; genus CALEKU01. The sequence continues at coordinate 2,484 of CALEKU010000247.1, read as the reverse complement.
CATGGCGATCTACGCTATCGTCATGAGCATAGGATTCATGGTCGCGTTCCCGGTCGTTGGTGAGGTCATCAAGACCGGCGGGTGGCGCGCGGCGTGGGCGGGCGTCGGGTGGTTCCTGGTCCTGCCGCTCGTTCCCCTGTCGCTCCTGCTCGTGCGCCGCTCTCCGGAGGCGATGGGCCTCCACCTCGACGGCGACTCGGCCCCGGCGGCGGTATCGCCGGTTGCGGACGACGGCACGCCGGTCGAAGGCTACAGCCTGCCCGCCGCCCTGGGCACCGCCGCCTTCTGGATCATGGCGACGGCCAGCGCTCTTTACGGACTGGTTGCCTCCGGGATCGGGCTGTTCAACGAGTCGGTACTGAACGAACGCGGGTTCGAGGCCGGGACCTACTACAAATCGCTCGTGGTGACCGCGATGACGTCGCTGGCGGGCAACTTCCTCGGCGGCTACCTGACCGACCGGGCGAAGATGCGGATGAGCCACCTCATGGCCGTGGCGATGCTCCTCCTGATGGCCGGCCTGGCGGCCCTGCCGCACCTGGCGACGGTGCCGCAGGTCATGGGCGTCGCCGTGATCATGGGGATCGCGGGCGGGTTCGTGATGGTGCTGTTCTTCGCCTTCTGGGGGCGGGCGTACGGCCGGGCGCACCTCGGCAAGATCCAGGGCGCGGCGCAGGCGATCACGGTGGTCGCCTCGGCGGTCGGCCCGCTGCTCCTGGCGGAGTGGGTGGAGCGCACCGGCTCCTACGCCGGCGCGTTCTACCTGCTGGCCGTAACGGTCGGCCTCCTCGCCCTCGCCTCCTGGGCCGTCCGCGTCCCGGGCGAGTAGCCCGGGACGCGGCGCGGCATTGCCCCGCCCCCGCTCAGGGACGGCGGACCGGGCGCCGGAGCAGGATGGGGCCGGAATCCGAGGGGGCATTCCCCGGGTGAGCAGGACGAACGCCTTGTAGTAGCCGGCGTTGTCCCCGAACTGCCAGTCCCATGGGGTCACGAAGACCTCGCCGTTGGAGCCCAGCGGCCGGGTGTTGTGGAGGCTGTCGCTCTGCCGGAGGAAGAAGGCGCCGACGACGTGTGGCGGGCGGTTCGCGTCCGTCCGGTCGCCCGGCATCCGTATCCAGCGCTCCTTATGGTCGTTGTCGCCGCTGTAGTAGGTGCCGCTCGCCTCCGGCAGGCTCACCAGGAGGCCGCCCTCCTGCCGGGCCTTGTGCCCGGAGCCGGGGTCGACGCCGAACGCGTCCCGGACCTTGTGCTTGGCGTTGGTCGCCTTGAACTGGTCTTTGGCGAACGACTCCGCAGCGTCCACGAGCGGCGCGGCCTCGGGAAACCCCGCCAGCCCCAGCCCGACCTTCGCCCCCGCGCCAATCAGGCCGACCAGGCTGCTCGCGAGCGGGTTGCCCTTGTCCTCCGTGTAGGACGCGATGCCGGTGGCGGAGGTGACCTGGACCGTGTCGCCGGCCTGCACTCCGCTGATGCTGATGCCCAGCGGGTCGGCCGCGTTGATGAACAGGGCCAGCAGGATCTGCTCGTCCTTGCGGTCCCAGACGAAGCCCTTGCCGAAACCCTGCGGCTGCTCCCCGACCTCGACGGCGGCGTTGCCCGGCGAGGCGCGCCGGGCGATAAAGTTCCCCGGCCGCATCCGCTTGGGGCGTCCGGTCACCGCCGAGGCAAGCGACCAGTACTCCCCGCCCGGCAGCTTGCCGGTGCGCCGGATGCGGTCCTGCATCTCCCGAAGGTTCGACTGAAGGAATAGCATGGTTCTTCTCCCGTCCCTTCCCGACCCGCGTGATGCCGCGCCGGTCCTGGCCTCCTCGCGAGTCTTCCCCCATTGTGCGCTTCCCGGTCTTTCACAATCCTTTCACGCGCGGTGCCGGCAAAAGGGCCGGGTAGGGGCGTGACGGGGCGGCAGGTACAATAACTCCCACCGATGGACGCTCTATACCGGGTCGAGATGCTGGGCCGGTTCGTGGTGCGGCAGGGCAGCCGCGAGATCGTCCGGTTTCGCACGCAGAAGACCGGGGCGCTCCTGGCCTGCCTGGCCCGGCACCGGGGCCGTTCGCACGCCCGCGACGCACTGATCGAGCGGTTCTGGCCCGACAGCGACCTGAAGGCCGCCCGCTCGAACCTCAGCGTCGCGCTGAACGCCCTGCGCCGGCAACTGGAGCCGCCCGGCTTCGCGGCGGGCGATGTGCTCGTGGCCGACCACGCCCGGGTGTCCCTGAACCCGGCAGCCTTTACGACCGACATCGAGGAGTTCGAGGGCGCGCTCCACGCGGCCGAGGCCGGAGTGGGGGCGCCGGCCGCAGCGTGGGCCGTTGCCGTGGACCTCTACGGCGGCGACCTGCTCCCGGGCCTTTACGACGACTGGGTGCTCGCCGAGCGGGACCGGCTGCGGGACGCCTGGGTGGCCGCGCTGCGCCAGGCGGTGCGGGCGCTCTCCGAAGGGGGCGAGCCGGAGCGCGCCCTGGGGTACGCCCACCGGCTGGC
>CALEKU010000246.1 GCA_937902745.1 uncultured Armatimonadota bacterium | reverse complement strand
GGGTTCTTGAACTTCGCCGCGGCGCCGCCAGACCCGCCGCCGCTGCCTCTGCTGCTGCGCTTCGGCGCCGCACCCGCTCCGGTTGCGCCCGCGGGAGGCTCTGCCGCCGCTCCCGCGTCGCCTGCCCCTACCTGTGCGGCCACTACCGGCGGCGTGCCGAGCACCCGAGGCTCCTCTGCCTTCTCCTCGCCCTCTTCGGAGTTGCTTTCCGCGCGAATCAGCGTGACGATAGGAACGGGCGCGGTCCCGCCGCTGGAGCGTCGGCCCGAGGAGGGGAGGGGAGCCAGGGGCGCCGCGGAGCCGGCGCGCGGCGCCCGCCGCGGGGACACGGCCGCGTCGCCGCCTCCCGCCTGCTTGGCCACCGCCTCCTTCGTGGGGATGATGATCTGGTCCTGGTCCCGCACCTCCGCGGCCTGGTTCAGCACATCCTCCCGGGCGTTCGGCTTGAACCCGCCCGCCGCGCGCACCGCGTGATACACCCTATCGCCGCGTCGCAGCGTGTACACTCCCGGTCGCTTCACCGCGCCCGTGACGAACACCACCAGCTTCGTCGGCGCGGGCGAGGGCGGCGCCGCCAGCGCTTCGTCTTCCTCCCCGGCCTCTCCCGAGGGCGCTTCAGAAGGAGGAAGGGCGTCCTCCGCGCCCGCGTCTCCCTTCGCCGGGACCGTGAACGCCGCCGGGTCCTCGCCCCCGGTGGCCGTCGCCCGCCCCTGCTGCAGCATCCATGCGCCGGTCGCCAGGACCGCCAGCGTCCCTGCCAGCGCCCCCGCCGCCAGATACTCCCGCCCCGTCCACGCCTTCCACTTCATGTCTTTCGACCTCCTCAGCAGCGTGTTCCGGCAACAGTATAACAGCAGGCAGACACCCGGAAAGGGTGCCTGGGAAAATTGCTTGTGTGCGGCGCTATAAAGCTGAGATAGAGATATCGATGTCAGAGCAGATGCCCTTGCTGACGGCGTGGATAGTGACCCTCTAATCGGAGAACGCGTGGCGGGTCTGGTGCATCTCGGCGGCGCGGATGAGACCCGACCGGTCATAGAAGATAAGATGCGCGAAGGCGCGTTCCGGGGCCAACTCGTAGAGGCGCGTGAGCCCCGGGCACCGCTGCATGAAGGGAATTCCCTGTAAATGGAGGCAAAATCGGGCGGGCAAACTATGGGCAAACTTTTTTGTGGATGTCGTCATTATTGTTTTTTTAATGTCATTTGATGGTAATTAATGTGTTGACAGAGGAGGCTATTGGCGAGATAATAGGGGTAGCAGGTGGTGTATTTTGTGGAAAGTTGGGGAGACTCTAAAAAATGTCAGAGGAGACGCAAGAAAAACAGTTTAGGGCTATCTGCCCTTATTGCAAGCGAACGTGGCTGCCCCAATCCGACGGGTTTAATGACCATTCGTTCTGCCCGCTGTGTCGGGATGAGCGGCAAGAGCTAGCACACGCAACCTTCGCCGCCCAACCCAGTCTGACGGTCTACACGGACGAGTACGCCTTTAGCCTGCCACAAGGCGAGAAGGCGCTATCGGACCACGCGGCTTTCGAAAAATTGTTCCAGCCCCGCCTGAGCCTCTTTGAAGGTAACGGGGCCGCCTGACCCGTCTACGGTATGGGGTCTGCCGCTGCTTCCCTGGCAGGGCAGCGTTCGCGCCGCCCAGCTTTGAGCGGCCGGGTCGGTGCGGTCCCACACTACTTCGTGTATCCTCCCCTTTTTCTCCCACGTCCAGCGGACAACGGGTGTGGTGAAATTGCATTCCCAATCCGGTTCCACCGGAAGCCGTTCTAATGCACTTAGCAGGTCGGCTGCCGACTCATGGCGCTTCGTCGGGTCGTCGTGCAACGCCTTTTTCACGAAGGTACGCCATTCTCGCGGTATGTGCGGAAGCCAGTCGAGTTGTTTGGCGAAACCGCCCTGTGTAACTAGTGTGACGACAGCTGCACCGCCCCCACGCCCTGGCCATAACGCGTCTCCGTTGAGAATGCGGTAGGCCGTAGCTCCGAAGGCCCAAATGTCGCTCTGTTCACTGGTCAAGCGATTCGCGTGGCATTCTGGGGCGAGGTGAGGGTAATACCCTTGGAAGTTGGCAAAACCAGCAATGATCTGATCAGTTACCAAACCAAAATCGCTGAGCTTCGCGTTCCCGCGGGCGTCGAGCAGTATGTTCGCGGGCTTGATGTCTCGGTGCAAAAGATGGTTCTGGTGAACGGACTGGAGGCCGAGAGCAACCTGACACAGGAGGTTACGCGTCCGCTTTATTGGTGTTGGGCCGGCAGCAACGCTGCTGCCCAGAGAACCACCTGGGCAGAATTCCGTCACGAGGAGCACATGTCGCTGGTCCGAAGTTTGGAGCACCTCGTGGACCCGCACGATATTGGAGTGCTGAGCTCTCTTCAGCATCTGCCCTTCTTGAAGAAGTGCGATCTGGCGTTTCCGGAAAGCAGCAGGATCCTCCTGCGGGAGCTGCTTGGCGATCTTGACCGCCACCTTACCCTGTACGGGGTCAACGCCTTCATGGACCGTGCTGAAATGACCCGCATTGCTCAGCATTGGTCCTACTTGGAGGCCAGATGTGATAAACACGCCGCTCATAGTGTCAGAGATTTCCTCGCTGCCTCGATCGTGTACGCCGCAAACTTGCTATCTTTGTTACTCAACTCCTCGGCAAAGCGGCCTTCCCAGTAATTGGGGTCATCTACATATTGCTTGGCTGTGCGCTCCCCATAAGCTTTGTTCCGGCTCACAGCTGCCATGTCCATGGCATGGACCGTGGCCCCGGCGAATTTGCAGGTGAACAGAGTAACGCCGCGCAGTTCAGCTGCCTTCAAATGACCCAGCCCGGTACCACCCTGGCTAAGTGCACTGGCGGCCACGGCTACGTCAGTGATTTTGTTTTGTATTACAAAATCACGCAGCCGATTGTGAACGTGAACGTAACCCTCTATACGGTCCCCCTTCGGAACCGCGATTGCCAATTCACCGATGACTTTGGGTGGGTCGGTAGAAAAGTCGAGGGCAACAAGAAATAATTTGTCAGCAACCTTGATTCCAAGCCAACGATCAGACACAGAACGATCCCCTTCCATCCGTGACCTTTGTCATAATTTCTAACTCCTGTAGCGATGGGAACAACAACGCCTCAACCCGCCGCGCAATCTGGTACCGGACGCAATCGGGGGCATCGTCGTAGCGGTACATGTCCGCAGCGCCGGTGAACTGGGGGAAATCACTCGAAGCCGGCGGAGTGGGCCAACTCGTGCACGTAGGTCGCGGCCTGTTCCTGCGAGGGGTATGCCTCGATGATAGCGAGAGCGCAGCCGAGCGACGGGTGCCAGGAGCATTCGCCGCGGTCGCTCCCGGGAACGTTCCAGGTGTGGCGGCGGATGCCGAAACGTTCGGCCACCTGCTGCCAGGTGGTGGGGGAGGTGAGGCCGGAGAGCGCCGAACTCCAGGACGCAGCGCTCCAGGGCCGCGGCGGTTGCGCGCGCTCCTCGATAGCGGTGGCGGGCACGGCCTCGGGCCACCAGTAGAGAATCATCGGTCATCCTTTCCCCTGCCCGGTCCCGGATGACAACTCCTGCTGCTGATGCAAACAGGTTTGCCTTATCCGTCGCCCCGTGCTGCCCGGTTATTCCTGCCGTTCCGGGTCTACTTGAACCTGATGTTCTTGCTCCGCCGGTACTGACCCAGGTGAAGCTTTCAAGCACTATTTCTGCCAGCCGTCGGGGCGATTCCTGCTCCGACGTGCCCGGGGTACCCTGGTATCCCCTGATGAACTTTGGCGGGCGGCGTCCCGGAATAGGAAGCCGCCCGCGTGGGTGAGGTGTGCGTGGCGGCTACACGACGATGTTGACGAGCTTGCCGGGGATGACGATGACCTTGCGGATGGTCTTGCCCTCGGTCTCGGGCGTGACCTTGTCGGACGCCAGCGCGGCCAACTCGCACGCCTTCGCGTCCGCGTCCGCGGGCAGGGTCAGCCGGTCGCGCAGCTTCCCGTTGATCTGCACCACCACCGTCACCTCGTCCTCCGCCGCGATCGCCGGGTCGCTCACCGGCCAGGCCGCGTTGTACAGGCTCCCGCTGGTGTAGCCCAGCCGCTCGTACAGCTCGTCCGCCACATGCGGGGCCAGCGGCGACAGCAGCTTCACCAGCGTTTCCGCCGCCTCGTGCGCCGCCGGAGACTGCGCCCCGTGCGCCGCCACGAACTTGCGCAGCGCGTCCGTGAAGATCATCAGCGCCGACACCGACGTGTTGAACGCCAGCTTCCCGATGTCGTCGCCCACCTTCGCGACCGCCTGGTGCGTGCGGCGGCGCAGCGCCTTCTCGTCCGCCGAGGTCGCCCCGCCGACCTTCTCCGGCCACGCCGGGTCGAACGTCTTCGCCGTCTCCGTCACCACGTCCCACAGGCGGTTCAGGAAGCGGAACGGGCCGTTCATGGCGTCCTCGCTCCACTGGATCGTGTCCTCGAAGGGAGCCGCGAACAGGACATACAGGCGCAGGGCGTCCGCGCCGTACTTCTCCGCCATCTCGTCCGGCGTGACGGAGTTGCCCTTGCTCTTGCTCATCTTCAGCCACTGGAACTCGATCCGCACCGTTTCACGGCGCTCCGGAGCGTCCGCGGTCGGCTTGATGACCCGCTCCGCCGGGAACGGTCCCTCCTTGGCGAAGCGCTCGCCCCAGGAGGCCAGGTCGAACCCGGGCAGCTCCTCCGGCTTCAGCGGGTGCTTCTCGGACGAGTCGGCGTCCACCGCCGTGTAGCCCAGCAGCATGCCCTGGTTGCGCAGCGCCTGCGCCGGCTCGTCCACCGTCACCAGGCCCGCGTCGTGGAAGACCTTGGTGAAGAAGCGGGCGTACAGCAGGTGCCCCACCGCGTGCTCGCGCCCGCCCAGGTACAGGTCCACCGGCATCCAGTAGTCCGCCGCCGCGCGGTCCCACGGCGCCGTCTGCTCCCGCGGCGAGGCGAAGCGCAGGAAGTACCAGGACGAGTCCACCGAGCCGGCCATCGTGTCCGTCTCGCGCTGGGCGGGGCCGCCGCAGGTCGGGCAGGTGGTGTTCACGAACTCGGGGATCGCTGCCAGCGGCGAGCGGCCGTCCGGCCCCGGCTTGTAGTTCTCGACATCCGGCAGCAGCACCGGCAGGTCGGACTCCGGCACGGGCACGATGCCGCACTTCTCGCAGTGGATGATCGGGATCGGGGTGCCCCAGTACCGCTGGCGCGAGACCAGCCAGTCGCGCAGGCGGAAGTTGACCTTGCGCTCGCCGACGCCCTGGCTCTCCATCCACTCGGCGATGCGGTTCGCCGCCACCTTGCACGGCAGGTTCGAGAAGTCACCCGAGTTGACCGTAATGCCGTCCTTGCTGGTGAACGCCGCCGTCAGCGTTTCGCCGCGCGGCGGGGCCTGGGCCTCCTGCTCGTCCCGGGCGATGACCACCGGGGTCGGCAGGCCGTAGCGGCGCGCAAAGTCGAAGTCGCGTTCGTCGTGCGCCGGAACCGCCATGATCGCGCCGGTGCCGTAGCCCGCCAGCACGTAGTCCGCGATGTACACGGGGATGCGGTGCTGGTTCACCGGGTTGATGGCGTACGCGCCGGTGAAGACGCCGGTGCGCTCGCGCCCCTCGGCGGTGCGGTCGATCTCGCTCATCCGCGCCGCCTTCGCCCGGTACGCCTCTACCTCCGCCCGCTGCGCTTCGGTCGTGATCGTGTCCACCAGCGGGTGCTCCGGCGACAGGACGACGAATGACATCCCGAACACCGTGTCCACCCGCGTCGTAAACACGCGGACTTTGGGGGCTTCGGGCCCCCCTCCCCCACCTTCCACCGCAATCTCAATATCGAACTCGCAGCCCTCGCTGCGGCCGATCCACTCGCGCTGCTGGGTCTTGATGCCCTCCGGCCAGTCGATGCGGTCCAGGCCCTCCAGCAGCTTATCGCCGTACTCCGTAATCTTAAACAGCCACTGCGGCAGGTCTTTCTTCACCACCGGGCCGTCGCAGCGCCAGCACTTGCCGTCGTTGACCTCTTCGTTCGCCAGCACGGTGTTCTCGTTGACGCACCAGTTCACCGGGGCGAACTTGCGGTACGCCAGCCCGCGCTGATACAGCAGCAGGAACGCCCACTGGTTCCAGCGGTAGTACTCCGGGTCCGTGGAGTTGATCTCCCGGTCCCAGTCGTAGCTGACACCCAGCAGGGAGAGCTGCCGCCGGTACTCCTTCGCCAGCTCGGGCACGACCTGGCGCGGGTTGACGTTGCGCTTGATGGCGTCCTGCTCCGCGGGCTGCCCGAAGGCGTCCCAGCCCATCGGGTGCAGCACGTTGTAGCCGCGCATGTGCATCATCCGCGCCACCACGTCTCCGGGGACGTAGTTGCGCAGGTGCCCCACGTGCAGCCCTGAGCCGGAGGGGTAGGGGAACATGGTCAGCACGTAGTACTTCGGCTTGTCGCCGCCCTCGGCGGTGCGGTACACGCCCTGCTCCGCCCAGCGCCGCTGCCACTTGCGCTCGATGCTCTGGAACGGGTAGCGCCCGCTCTCCTCGCCTGACTGCTGCTGCTGCGAATCTGTCGTAATTTCCATGGTCGTTAGCATTCCATTGTACGGGACGCCTGCGCGCGAAGTCAAACGGCCCGCCCGGCGACTTCCCACCGGGGGAGGGTGGTGAATACCCTATCGCCGGCGGCCGGCCACTGGTAAACGACCGCCCCCTCCTCCCCTTGACAATCGGGATGGTAAGTGTTATAAGAACATTAACATCGGGGGAGAATACGTGTCGCACATGAAACGCCCGGCCGCCTTTACACTGATTGAGTTGTTGGTTGTGATTGCCATTATTGCTCTGCTAGCCGCTATCCTCTTCCCGGTCTTTGCTCAGGCGCGGGCGAACGCCCGCAACACCAGCGACCTGAACAACCTCAAGCAGGTCACGTTGGCGGCGCTGATGTACGCCCAGGACCACGACGAGACCTGGGTGCCGGTCGGCTCGTGGAACGACCCGTCAGTGACGCCGCACACGCACCCGGACGCCCCCGGGCCGGGTCTGAGGTGGCAGGGGTGGGGCCTGCGTCTGCTGCCCTACGCCAAAAGCCGCGCCGTGTTCCACTCGCCCTGGGTGCCCGACACCGCCGACTGGTTCACGGACGCCTGCGCGGCCTCGAACGGAATGGTCCTCTCCAACACCTACCAGTACAACTGGTTCCTCGGCGCGGACGGCTCGTTCCCCTTCGACGACCCGCCCCTGGACCTCTACACGCACACGCCGAACGGGAAGCCGCTCGACGCTCCCGCGACCTTCGGCGACATCGCGCAGCCCGCGAACACCGTGGCGTTCTCGCTGAACCAGGCGCGCTCGCCGTTCGGAAACGCATTCGGGTGTGCGTGGAATACGCTGGAATCGTCGGACTTCGACAATAAACTGCGCTGGAACGCCTTCTTCCGGGGAGGAGGCAACCTGGCGTTCGCGGACGGCCACGTGAAGTTCTTCGTCGCGAAGGAGGCGGACTCGGCCGGCGCGAACCATCCCGCCTGCGGCGGAGGCCCGAGCCACAACGTCTTCAACTGGTCGGCGCGCGGCCTGTGGACCTACCCCGCCATGCCCACCGACACCGGCGGCTACCCGGACGGCCCGCAGCCGCTCCCCTGCGCGCAATAGCGGCAGCAGGGGAGGGGGGCCATTCCGTTGTTTGCACCCAGCCCCTGGCCGCCGTCGGATTTGTGCCGTGGACCGTTGGTGCCGTGGACTGAAGTCCCGGCTTCTGGTATTCAAGCCCGCCTCCGCGGGCTAACG
>CALEKU010000245.1 GCA_937902745.1 uncultured Armatimonadota bacterium | reverse complement strand
GACCCGTGGGGCGCGGAGGTGTCGGACGGTAAGATCTGGGCGCGCGGCTCCAGCGATGACAAGGGGCCGACCTACGCCGCCCTGTTCGGAGCGGCGGCGGTGCAGGCGCTGGTGCGCGCGGGTACGATCCCCGCGCCCGCGCGCCGCATCCGGCTCATCTTCGGGTGCGACGAGGAGAGCGGCTGGCAGTGCATGGCGCACTACTTCGGCCCGGCGGGCCAGCCGATGCCGGACCTGGCGTTCACTCCGGACGCCACGTTCCCCCTGGTCTACGCGGAGAAGGGGTCGTTCACGGCCGTCGTGGAGCGCGACGTCGCCGCCACGCCCACGGCCCCGCTCCGGGTCGCCTACTTCTACTCCGGCCTGCGCCCGAACATGGTACCGGACGAGGCGGTGGCGGTCCTGAAGGGCGACGCGCCCGCTCTGGACGCCGCCGCGCACGTCCTGGCCGCCGTTCCCGACCTGACGCTGGAGCAGACCGCGGACGGCCTGACCGTGACCGCGAAGGGCAAGGGGGCGCACGGCTCGACGCCCGAGATGGGCGACAACGCCGCCGCGAAGCTGATGCGCGCCCTGACCGCGAATACGAGCGCCCTGGACGATATGGACGCGGCCGATGACGCGTGGATGAACGACCTCGCCCGACGCGGCGCGCCGGACGGGGCCACCATCGGCATCGGGGGGCGCGACGAGGTGACGGGGCACCTGACCAGCAACCTGGGCATCGTCACGTGCGAGGGCGGCAAGGCGCGCGCGACCTTCAACATCCGCTACCCCGCTACCTGGGACGGCGACGCGACCACCGACCGCTTCACCGCCTCGCTCGCCGAGACCGGCTGGCGCGTGGTCGAACTGCACCACACGCCGCCGCTGTATGTCCCGCAGGACGCCGAGCCGGTGAAGACCCTGCTGCGCGTGTACCGCGAGCACACGGGCGACCCGAGCGAGCCGCTCACCATGGGCGGGCGCACCTACGCGACCTCCGTCGCACCGGTCGGGGTCGCCTTCGGCGCGGCGCTGCCGGGCGACCCGGATGTCGCCCACCAGGCGGATGAGCACTTCCCGGTGGAGCGGCTGATTCAGTGCGCTAAGATCTACGGCCACGCGCTGTACGAACTGGCGGCGCTGTAAGTAGCCTTCGGGGTGCGGGGGCCGTGGACTGAAGTCCCGGCTTCTGTGATTCAAGCCCGCCTCCGCGGGCTCCTTGGGACGGGTGGCGGCTATCCCCGCCTGGAGGCCCCCATTCCCCGGCCAGAGGCCCCCAATAATGGGGGAAGGGGAGAGGTCCCTCCTCTGCTGCGCCCGGATTACCTCTCCCCCGCCCTCGTTCGTGCCCCTGCGCTCGGAGCCCTCACCCCCCGCCCTTCGCCCCCCCTCTCCCTGCGCTGCGCGCCCGAAGGAGGGGGAGTTTCTATTCCGGGTGTGGTGCTAGCTTGACGTTGGCACGCGCTCCGGCTGCCGAGTTTGTATTCAAATACCGCAGCGCCTCCTTCCGTGTAATCCCCAGTCCCTCTACCGCCGCTAATCGCTCGTAATACCGCGCGAACGCCGTGTTTCCCTCTGTCGTGATCTTCGTGGCCGGGCGTTTCGTTCCTGCTCTGGGGAATCCTCTCTCCCGGGGCAGGCTTCTGAACATTTGTTTGTTAAACTGTATAGGGAGATTTGCAAGGAGGGGCGTGCGATGGAGGACGCGGAGGCGGAGAAGCGGCGGAAGACCGAAAGGCAGCGGGAGCGGCGGGCGGAGCGGATTGCGGCGGGATTGTGCTACGTCTGCGGCAAGGCGCGGGAGAGTACCGCACAGGGGACGGAGCGGCTTTGCGGTTACTGCGCGGAGAAGAAACGGGAAAGCGAACTGCGCCGCCGGGCGCGGAAGCGGGAGAAGCGAGCGGCGGAGCGGGGGGAGGTGGCAACAGGAGCCTACACGACCCGCCGCGGGGTGTGCCCGCACTGTCACCGCAAGCGGCTGGTCCCGCATGGGCGGAGTGCGGATGGGCGGGGGTATCGGTACCGGTGCGAGCAGTGCGGGCGAACGTCCACGGGGATTGTGCCGCTGACGGCGCATGACCCGCAGAAGGCGCGCTGTCCATTTTGCGGAGGCCCCTGCCAGCGGTTCAGCGCCCATCTGCTCAAGAGCAGCGGCGCGCTACGCCAGCGGTATCGCTGCACGGTCTGTGGCAAGTACAACACGGACCTGTATCCGGAGCCGCCGAAGCGTCTGCCGGGTGAGGGGGTGAAGCGGCATACGATGGCGTTTTATCTGAACCCGTCGGCGCAGCGGGGGCTGATCGAGTACTGCAACGCCCGACGAATGTCGGCGGCGCAGGCGATACGAGAGATTTTCCGGCGGGCGAACGCGGAGCCGGTGGTTCGGGTTTCCACAGGGCGGGTGGTGCGGGATTGGGACGGATCGCCGCGTGTGATCGTGACCTCGCCGGCGGCGCGGCGGCCGACCCCGGAGGAGGACGCCGAACTGGCGCGGTATGGTTTGCCGGACCTGCGGCCCGGGGTGATGCGCGCCCGGATGCGGCGGCGAGGAGAGCATCGGCACGCCCCTACCGTTCTGGTGTCCTGCCGCGTTTGTGTGCGCCTGGACGACGCGGCGAAGGCGGGGCTTTTGAAGGAGATGCGCCGGACAGGAAGGACGCACCAGGAGGCGGCGCGGGGACTGCTGTCGCGGGCGATGGGGTAGCCGTCCCCCTCCCTGCCTGCTTGCCCTCTCTCCGGAGTCAGGGAGCAGGGCTTCTTCTACCCTCCCGGCTCACGGTCCCCGTTGGTATCTGCACCCACCCGGCTTGCTCAGGCTCGCCACCCTCCCTCGCAAGCGAAGGAGGGTGACGAAGGCGGGTTGGGGCTCATAGTATAGTGGAGAAGGGCGTCACCCCTCGGGCGTTTAATCTTATGTCTGCTGAACGCTTCACCCCCATCCCCGAAAGGATCAGGAACACCGCAGTGACGCGCGTATCCGCACTTGTTATGCTGCTCGCACTCTCGCTCGGCCTCGCCGGGGCCGGCCCCGCCGCGGCTCAGGCGGCGCGCAAGGCCAAGCCCTCTGTTAAGCGCACCAGTTTCGGCAAGACGCCGGACGGGCGCCAGGTCTACCTGTACACCCTGACCAACCGCAACGGCCTCGTGGCGAAGATCACGACGTACGGCGCGACCCTGACCGAGATGCACGTTCCCGACCGGAACGGACGGCTCGGCGATATTGTCCTCGGCTTCCCCACCCTCAGCGGCTATCTCAAGGGACACCCCTACTTCGGCTCCACCGTTGGGCGCGTCGCCAATCGCATCGCGAAGGGCAAGTTCACCCTGGACGGCAAGGAGTACACCCTCGCCACCAACAACGGGCCGAACCACCTGCACGGCGGCGCGGTGGGCTTCGACAAGAAGGTGTGGCAGGCGAACCCGGTGGCCAGCCGCCTCGGTCCCTCCGTTCGCTTCACCTACACCAGCAAGGACGGCGAAGAGGGCTACCCCGGCAACCTGAAGGTTGCGGTGACCTACACACTCACCAGCGATAACGCCCTGCGTATCGACTACACCGCCACGACCGATAAGGCGACGCCCGTCAACCTGACCAATCACACGTACTTCAACCTGGGCGCGGGCAAGGGCGACGTCCTGAAGTACGTGGCGACCTTCGCGGCGAAGCGCTATACGCCGGTGGACGACACCCTGATCCCGACCGGCGAGATCGCGCCGGTGGCGGGTACGCCGTTCGACTTTACGAAGCCCACGAGCATCGGCGCACGCTTCGCGCAGGTGGGCGGTGACCCGACGGGCTACGATCACAACTACGTCCGCGATCTCGGGGGGACGTTCGGCGCGGCGGCCACGGTGTTTGACCCGGCGACGGGGCGGGTGCTGGAGATGCGCACCGACGAGCCCGGGTTCCAGTTCTATACCGGCAACTTCCTCGATGGGACGCTGACCGGCAAGCGGGGCGTGGTCTACAAACAGCACACCGGCTTCTGCCTGGAGGCGCAGCACTTCCCCGACTCCATCAACCAGCCGAAGTTCCCGTCGGTCGTCCTGCGCCCCGGCCAGACCTACCGCCAGCGCACCGAGTACGTCTTCCGTACCCGTAAGTAACCCCACCATGCACCAGAATATCTCGCGCCGCTTCGCCATCACGGTCGTTCCCGCCCTCCTCCTCGCCCTTGCGCTGCCGGGGTGGGCGCAGGCACAGGCGGGCAAAGGCCGCCGCGTACTGGCGGCGGACAACGGGAAAGTGGCTATCGTCGGCGCGGACGGGAAGGTGGAGTGGGAGATGCCCAACCGCTTCACCTGCCACGACATCGCCCTGCTGCCGAACGGCAACATCCTCATGCCCGTGTCGAACACGGCTATTGTGGAGGTGACACCGGACAAGAAAGAGGTCTGGCGCTACGAGGCGAAGCCGAAGCCGGGGTACGACGGCCGTATCGAGATCCATGCCTTCCAGCGCCTGCCGGACGGGCGGACGATGGTGGCGGAGAGCGGCAACCGGCGCATCGTGGAGGTGGACCGGGACGGGAAGATCGTCCACGAGGTCCTGCTGACGGTGGAGAAGCCGGACGCGCACCGGGATACGCGCCTGGCCCGCAAACTGCCGAATGGCAACTATCTGGTCTGCCATGAGGGCGACGGTGCGGTGCGCGAGTACAGCCCGCTGGGCATGGTGGTCTGGACGTACCGTCTGGACCTGGCGGGGCGCCCGCGCTCCGGCGGCCACGGCCCGGAGGGGCACGGCACCGAGGTCTTCGGCGCAATCCGGCTTGCTAACGGCAACACGATGATCGCCTGCGGCAACGGCAACCGCGTGATCGAGGTGACGCCCGAAGGCAAAACGGTCTGGAGCATCGAGCAGAAGGAGCTGCCGGGGATTACGCTGGCGTGGGTGACCACGCTCCATGCACTGCCGAACGGCAACCTGGTGATCGGCAACTGCCACGCCGGGCCGGAAAACCCGCAGCTCATCGAA
The DNA here is from genome assembly GCA_937902745.1 of uncultured Armatimonadota bacterium. GTDB lineage: Bacteria > Armatimonadota > Armatimonadia > Armatimonadales > Armatimonadaceae > CALEKU01. The sequence goes on along the minus strand of CALEKU010000245.1, from coordinate 10,921 downwards.
GTGACGCGGGACAAGAAGGTCGTGTGGACGTTCAAGGACTTCACCACCTTCGGCAACGGCCTCGCCGCGGCGCAGGTGCTGGATGTGCCGGGGAAGGTCATCCGGTGATTCGCACTCTCGTTCGCGCCGCCCTGCTGACGGCGTTCCTGACGCACGCCGGGGCCGCGACGGCCCAGCAGCAGCCGAAGAAGCCGGCCGGCCCCACCTACCCGCCTGCGCCAGAGGGGGTGACGATCGAGCGGGACGTGGCGTTTCTCGCGCCGGGCCGGGCAGAGCGGTTGGATCTATACCTGCCGGCGAACCGCGCGCCCGGGACGCGCTCCCCGGCGGTGATTATTATCCACGGCGGCGGGTGGAGCGGCGGCACGAAGAGCGCGGGCCGGGAGTTCAACATCGGGACGACGCTGGCGAAGGCAGGGTACGTCTGCGCCAGCGTGGACTACCTCCTGTCACAGCCGGATAAGCCGTCCTGGCCGACGAACCTGCTGGACTGCAAGAACGCCGTGCGGTTCCTGCGGGCGAACGCCGCGAAGTATGGCGTGGACATCGACCACATCGGCGCTATCGGAGGGTCAGCCGGCGGGCATCTGGCCCTGATGGTGGGCTACACGGCGGGCGTGGCGGGATTGGAGCCGGAAGATGGCCCCTACCCCGGTGTTTCCAGCCGCGTAAACGCGGTGGTGAACCTGTACGGCATCGCGGACGTGCGCGAGTGGCAGGCGACGGACGAGGACGGCACCCCGAACGGCCGGAAGAAGGACGGCTCCACCGAGCGGATGCTGGGCGGTTCCCGCACGGCGCTGCCCGAAAAGTGGAAGGCGGCCTCCCCGGTGGAGTATGTCAGCAAGCAGACGCCCCCCACCCTGATCCTGCATGGCACCAGAGACACGACCGTGGACCGTGACCAGGCCATGCTCCTGGCCAAGCGCCTGGAGGCTGCCGGCGTCGCGCATAAGGTGATTCTGGTCGAAGGTATCGGGCATACATTCGATCTGCAGACCTGGAACCGCAAGCCGCTCCCGACCGACCTGCGCCCCGTGGTCACGGAGTTCTTCGACCGCTACCTCAAGCCCCGCCCTGCCGACTCCCGGCAGCCATGACGGGCGCAACCTGGCACCTGCAGCTTTTCGGCGGACTGCGCGCGGTGCGCGGCGAGGAGACGGTAGAGCGGTTCCGCTCGCAGAAGTTCGGCGCGCTCCTGGCCTACCTCGCTCTCTTCCCCGATCGCTCCCACTCCCGTGAGGAGTTGACCGACCTGTTCTGGCCCGACTCTGACCCGGAGGCGGGCCGGGCGAACCTGCGCGCCGCCCTGTCGTCCCTGCGGCGCCAGTTCGAGCCGCCGGGCACGCCGGAAGGGTTCGTGCTGCTGCCGCAGGGGCGCTATCATGTGAAGCTCGGCCCTGGCATCGTCAGTGACGCCGCCCGGTTCGACGCTGCGGTCGCCGCTGCCCGGCGGACAAAGGAGGCAGCGGAGCGCGCGGCCCTGTTCGCGCAGGCAGCCCAGGTCTATGGCGGTCCGCTCCTGCCCGGCTTCTACGAGGCGTGGGCGCTGAACGAGCGAGAGCGGTTCCAGGAGGCGTACCGGGACGCGGTGGGACAGCTTGCGGCCTACTGGGAGCGTGAGGACGACCTCGGGCAGGCGCTCGACTGGGCGCGGCGCGCGGTCGGCGCCGACCCTCTTTCCGAGGCGGCGCACGCGGGCGTGATCCGTCTGCTGCTCGCCGCCGGGCAGCAGGGCGCCGCCCGCCGCCAGTACGATGAGTTCGCCCGCCTGCTCGACGAGCGGCTGGGGGATGTCCCCTCGCCGGAGATTCGCGCGCTGGTAGCCGCGGTGCCGGCCGCGGCGGCGGCAGTAGCGCCGCCGTCAATACGCCGACGCGCCGAGGGAAACACCGCCCCGGCCCACTACGCGACAGCGACGGTGGATGCGCCCGCACCGGACGACCTGCCTGCGCCTCCCCCCTTGCCGTCCCCCCTCACGCGCTTCTTTGGCCGCGAGGACGAGATCGCCGTCCTGGAAGAGTGGCTTGCCGGTGACAACAGCGACACGCGCCTGGTGACCGTCACCGGCCCGGGCGGCGGCGGGAAGACGCGGCTTGCCCTGGAGGCGGCGCACCGGGTCTCCGGGGACTTCCCCGGCGGCGTGTTCTGGGTGCCGCTCACCGACGCCGCCACCGGCGAGGCCGTGCTCGCCGCGATTGCGGATGCTGTGAGTATGCCGCCCGCATCGGGAGAGCGGCGGCTCCGGGACATCGCCGGGGCGCTCCGCCAGCGGACCGCCGGGCCTGTGCTCCTGGTGCTGGACAACTTCGAGCACCTGCTCGGCGAGGGCGAGGGTGCGAACGGCGGCGCAGACGCCGCAACCCTGCTGGGGGAGTTGCTTGCCTTCGCCCCTGCGGTCCGGTGCCTGGTGACGTCCCGCCGACGCCTGCTCCTGGAGGGAGAGCGAGAGTTCCCCCTGTCGCCGCTCGCCACGCCCGCGCACCCGGGGACACCTGCCCGCCTTCAGGAGTTCGCCAGCGTCCAGATGTTCGTGCATCGCGCGCGGGCGGCCCGCGGCGACTTCCAGCTTTCGGCTCGCAACGCCGGCGCGGTCGCCGCCCTGTGCGCCCGCCTGGAGGGCATCCCCCTTGCTATCGAACTGGCGGCGGGGTGGGCGGAGACGCTGACGCCGGCGCAGATGCTGGAGCGTCTGGAGCGGCGCTTTGACCTGCTGGTCGCCCGGCGCCGCGACCTGCCCCCGCGCCACCGGACGCTACGGGCCGCGGTGGAGTCGAGCTACCAGGCGCTCCCGCCCACCGTGCGCCGCTTCTTCGCCCTCCTCTCCGTGTTCCGGGGCGGGTGGACGCTGGACGCCGCGGAGGTGGTGACCGGAGACGGGAACACCGCTTTGACCTGTCTGACCGAGCTGCGGGAGCGGTCCCTGGTCACGGCAGCACCGTCCAGCAGTGGTGGGGACGGAGACGACGACGGCGGCTACCGCTTCGCGATGCTGGAGACGCTGCGCGAGTTCGCCTCGGAGCAACTGGACGTGGGCGAGGCAGCGGAGGCGGCGCGGCGTCACGCGGCGTTCTACACCGCACTGGCGGAGCGGGCGGAGCCGGAGCTACGCGGGCCAAACCAGGTCGCCTGGCTGGAGCGCCTGGAGCGGGAGCACCCGAACCTGCGCGCCGCGCTTGCGTGGGGCACGGGCGAGGGCGGCGACCCGCTTCTCTCCCTGCGCCTCGCCGCAGCCTGCTGGCGGTTCTGGATGCTGCGCGGGCACTTCGCGGAAGGGCGGCGCCACCTCGAAGCCGCCCTCGCGGCGACGCCCCCCGGCGACTCTCCGGAGCGAGCGGCGGCGCTGCACGGAGCGGGCTGTCTGGCCCGGTTCCAGGGCGACACTGCCGCCGCCCGCCGGCTCCTGGAGGCGGCGCTGGATGCGATGCGGCGAACCAGCGGCGATTCGCGCGATGTGGCGATGTGCCTCCAGAATCTCGCTATCGTGGCGCAGGACGCAGGCGACTATGCCGCGGCCCGCGCGGGTTACGAGGAGGCGCTGGCGCTCCGGCGCGCGGCAGACGATCTGGACGGCGCCGCGAACGTGTTAAACAGCCTGGGTGTCCTCGCCTGGGACCTGGGGGATGTCGCCGGGTCGCGCGCCTTCCACGAGGAGAGCCTTGCCCTGCGCCGGCGCCTCGGGCAACCGCCCCGCGCCGCCTCGCTTCTGAACCTCGCGGCGGTGGCGCAGAGCGAAGGCGACCTGACGGCGGCGCGCGCCTGGTTCGAGGAGGGTGTGGCGCTCGCTCGCGCGGCGGGACACCGACACGCCCTTGCCACCGGTCTCGGCGGCCTCGCGCTGCTGGACGCACGGGAAGGGCGTACCGACGAAGCGGGCGTGCACTTCGCCGAGGCTCTGCGCCTGTTTCTGGAACTTGGCGATCCCGGCTCCCTGGCGCAGACCCTGGAGGGTGCCGCAGCGGCGCTTCCGTCGGGCAGTGCGGCGGGTCAGGAAGCGGCGGCGCGGCTCTGGGGCGCGGCAGAGGCGTACCGTGCGCAGACCGGCATTCCCCTTACCCCCGGCGAGCGGGACGCCTACGAACGGGCCGTGGCCACAGCGCGGGCAAGTCTGGGAGAGCCAGCCTTTGGCGACGCATGGGCCGCGGGCGGCCGACTGTCCCCGGAGCAGGCGGTCGAGGAGGCGCGGGCCGCACTGCGGCTTCTCGAAGAGGCGAAATAAACACCGTTCGCGCGTTCACGGCGGCGTTAACGGAACGCTAACGTCGGCGGCATACGATGGGGCCATCAACGATCTACACAGACACGAGATCGCACCAAGGAACCATCCATGAATCACACGACCGTTGCTTCCCGCCGCGCCGCAGCTCTCTCCCTCGCCCTGCTGGCGGGCGTTGCCCCCCTGTGCCTGCCCATCCGGTCGCTGAGCGTTACGCCCGCCACCGCCGCGCAGGAGCCGGAAACCTTTCCCGCTCGCGAGTCGCGGGTCGCCGGCATCGCGCTGCCCCCCGGCATGGAGCGGGTGAACGACGCTCTGCCTGGCGTACCCAAGATGCTGGAGCCGATCCGTGGCGACGCCCGGGACTTTGCCAACGGACAGATGGCCGACGGCGAGGTGCTGGGCTGGGAGCTGGACAAGCCCGGCGCGCCGACCCGCGCCACCGCAAAGAAGCAGCTGATCGCCGCGCTGCGCGCCGCCGGGTACGTCTACGATGAGATCGGGGCGCCGCAGAAGGACAACCCCACGGGGACCATACAGCACTTCTACGCCCGCAATCCGAAGATGGGCAAGCGCCTGCTCGGCTACTGGGTCGAGGCGAAGACGTCCCAGGTCCTGGTGTGGGGGCAGATTACCAGCAATCATAAGCCGCAGGTCGCCAAGGCACCCGCGGCGCTGATCGGCCCGATGTGGCGCACCACCCGCATCAGCGCCAGCACCTTCTGGAGCCAGAGCGGGGCGTACGTCGGCGACGGCGCGCAGCAGGCGCTTATGATTACGTTCCGGCCGGACGGTACGTACAAGCTGTATGGCTACAGCCAGTCCCGCGCCGGAGACTGGGGCCTGCAGGCTTATACCTGGGAGGAGGGTACGGCCAGCTTCGACGGCAACCTGGTGGTGCTGCGGCCGACGGGGGGCAAGTACAAGGGCGTGGATACGAAGCTCACCCACAAGAACTTCGAGCGCCCGATGACCGCGGAGGAGATGCAGAGCAACGTCCGCCTGTACCGCTGGGAGATGGACGGCTCGGGCGTGCTGAAGATGGGCAACGGCGCCGCCGACCTCGCCACCTTCAAGCCGACGGAATAGCCTGGTATAACCGCCAAGACGCCAAGAACGCCAAGAGATGCTGAGAATTTCTCTCTCTCCTTGGCGTTCTTGGCGTCTTGGCGGTTAACCGTTCCCTACTTCACGGCGTCGGTGAGGGCCTGGAAGTCTTCGTCGCTCATGCGGTCCACCAGCTGCGCGGCGGCGGTGTTCTCCTCCAGGTGCGCGATCGAGGAGGTGCCGGGGATAGGCAGCATCACCGGCGAGCGCTTCAGGAGCCACGCCAGCGCGGCCTGGGCGACGGTCATATCCAGCTTCTTCGCAATCTCATCCAGCTTGCCGCCGGGCTTCGCCAGTTCGCCCGCCGCCACCGGGAACCACGGGATGAAGCCGATGTTCTCCCGCTCGCAGAACTCCAGGATCGGCTCCGACTTGCGCTCGGCGACGTTGTAGAGGTTCTGGACCGAAACCACGGGCAGGACCTTCTGCGCCTGCCGGATCTCATCCACGGAGACCTCGGAGAGGCCGAAGTGCCGGATCTTGCCCTCGTCCTGCATCTCCTTGATGACGCCGAACTGATCCTCGGCAGGCACCTGCGGGTCGATACGGTGGAGCTGCCACAGGTCGATGCGCTCCACCTTGAGGCGGCGCAGGCTCATCTCCACGCACTGACGCAGGTACTCGGGCCGACCCACAGGCCGCCAGATGTCCGGCCCGTGCCGGGTCAGGCCGCCCTTGGTGGCGATGACCAGTCCATCCGGGTAGGGGTGAAGCGCTTCGCGGATGAGCCGCTCCGAAACCTCCGGGCCGTAGGAGTCGGCCGTGTCGATGAAGTTGATGCCGAGTTCTACCGTACGGCGCAGGAGCGCGCGGGCGTTCTCCGGGTCCGCGGGTTCGTCCCAGATCCCCTTGCCCGTGATGCGCATCGCGCCAAAGCCCATGCGGCGCACTTCCAGGTCGCCGCCGAGTTTGAACGTTCCCGCCGCCGCGGCGACGAGGTTCGTGGCGTTGTCAGCCATAGGTACCAGAAGCCTTTCTCGCGGGGCGCCGGCGCCGCCGTGCCCGGCAGTGCAGGCGCCCGTTCTGCTGAAAGTTTACCCGCGACGGTGCGAGGAAAGCGCCCCTGGCGCGCGGAAAGGTTGCGTGAGGACGCAGGCAAAGGAGCATCGGTTTTTATGCTGACGGAAGCGCAGGAGCGGACTCTGGCCGCGGTGGTGGACCGTGTGGTGCCGCCGGATGAGACGTGGCCGGATTCGGGTTGGCCGGGCGGGGTAGAGGCAGGCGTGCTCGACTACCTCCGGGAACAGTTCAGACGAGACCTGGCAGACCTCGTGCCGCACTACCGCCGCTTCCTGGACGCACTGGACGCCGAGGCGGCCCCGGCGACGTTCGCGGACCTGGCGCCGGAGGCGCAGGACGCGCTCCTGCGGCGGGTGGAGCAGGGCGATGTCCGCGCGACCGGAGGATGGGGCAACGACCTCGCGTTCGCGCCGCAGTTCTTCCGACGGGTCGTCGAGCATGTGGCCGAGGGCTTTTACACGTCGCCCGCCGGCCGCCGCATGGTCCGCTTCGAGGCGGAGGAAGCAGCGGGGGTGACGGCGTGACGACAAAGCCGCGATATGACGCCGTGATCGTGGGCGCGGGCGCGGGCGGCGGGATCGTCGCCGGGGTGCTGGCGGAGGCGGGGAAGCGCGTCCTCTTGCTGGAGCGCGGACGCCCGCTGTCGTTCCCCGAGGTCGGACGTGACCACCTGCGCAACCAGCGCCTGTCGCAGTATGGCAACAACGCCGGCCCGGACGGCCCGGACCACCCGCGCGTCTTCGTGAGCCGGGCCAACGGTCGGGCGCGCGTGGTCCTGCCGCATGAAGGCGGATACAGCAATAACGCCGCCTGTGTCGGCGGCGGCACCCTGGTCTACGGCGGGCAGGCGTGGCGCTTCCACCCGCTGGACTTTAAGATGGCCTCCACCTACGGCGTCCCCGCTGGCTCCTCGCTCGCCGACTGGCCCATCACCTACGACGATCTGGCGCCTTACTACGAGCGCGCGGAGCATGAGATCGGCGTGGCGGGCGACGCCTCACGGATGGCGCACCTGCCACCGTACGCCCGCGACTACCCCATGCCCCCGGTCACGCCGGACACCGCTTCGTCGCGCACCTTCGGGCGCGGGGCCGCCGCGCTGGGCTGGCGGACGCTGCCGGTGCCGCTCACCGTCAACTCCGTGCCCTACCAGGGGCGCCCGGCGTGCCTCCACTGCCAGCACTGCGTCGGGTTTGCGTGCCCGGTGGACGCCAAAAACGGCTCGCAGAACACGCTCATCCCGCGCGCGCTGGTGACGGGACGCTGTGACCTTGTGACCGGAGCGATGGCCGAGCGCATCGAGCGGGATACCTCGGGGCGTGTGGTAGGTGTCACCTACTGGAACGAGCGGGACGAGCGGATCACCGTGGGCGCGGAGGTGGTTGTGGCGGCTGGTGGGGCGGTGGAAACGGCGCGCCTGCTGCTGAACTCCGGTATCGGGAACCCCGACCAGGTCGGGCGCAACCTCCAGGGGCACTGCTACAGCGGCGCGCACGGACTTTTTGAGCACGAGGTAGTGGACGGGCAGGGTCCCGGCGTCTCCATCGCGACCTGCGACTTCAACCACGGCAACGAAGGCGTGATCGGTGGGGGTCTTCTGGCAGACGAGTTCATCCCCCTGCCCATCGTGGTCTGGAAGTGGCACACCCCGCCGGACCTGCCGCGCTGGGGTGCGGAGGCCAAGGCGTGGATGCGGGACAACTACCGCCGCCTGATGCGCATTCAGGGGCCGGTGCAGGACATCCCGAACCCCGAGTGCCGCGTCACCCTCGACCCGGACGTGCGCGACCGCTGGGGCATCCCGGTGGCGCGGCTCTCCGGCGGCACGCACGACGAGACCGTGCGCACGGCGGCTTTCCTGCACGGCAAGGCGGTGGAGTGGCTGAAGGCATCCGGCGCGGTGCGCGTCTTCGGCGGCCCGCCCGGCCACAGCCTGTCGGCGGGGCAGCACCAGGCGGGCACCTGCCGCATGGGCGACGACCCCGCGACCAGCGTCACCGACCGCCACTGCCGCGTCCACGGCCACGATAATCTCTACATCGGCGACGGCTCGGTCCACGTCACGAACGGCGGGTTCAACCCCGTACTGACCATCATGGCGCTCGCCTTCCGCACGGGCGAGCATATCGCGAAAAGCTGGTAGCCGGTACGGCTTCCAGGTGCCGCGCGTTATACTGTCAGCAGGAGAACGCCATGATTACGAGACCGCGCGCCACCGCCGACGATCTGTACTCGGTGCCCGGGGACGGAAAGGCCGAGGTCGTCAATGGGGAGATCGTTCGGATGTCGCCGACCGGCAGGATGCCCAACCGCGCCAGCAGCAAGATATGGCTGCGCCTCTACCAGTACGAAGTCGAGCGCGGGACGGGCATCGCCGTCTCCGACAACGCCGGGTTCCGCGTCGCCCTGCCGAACCGGGAGTCGTTCAGCCCGGATGCTGCCTTCTTCATCGGGGACGACCCCGGCATGCGCTTCTTCGAGGGGGCGCCGGTGTTCGCCGCCGAGGTGCGCAGCGAGGGCGACTATGGGCCGGCGGCGGAGCAGGAGATGCAGGCGAAGCGTGCGGACTACTTCGCGGCGGGGACGCGGGTCGTCTGGGACGTGGACCTTCAGGGGATCGACGTGGTCCGCAAGTTTACGCCGGCCGGTGGCCCCGAGCATCCTGCCGCAGTCTTCCGCCGGGGCGAGACCGCGGACGCGGAACCCGCGGTCCCGGATTGGCGGATGGCGGTGGACGATCTGTTCGGATAAGCACGGAAGAAGAGAGGAGTAACGATGACGACGCTTCAGGCCATTGTTCTACTGGTCATTTTCGGGCTCATCTTCCTGACGATCCTGATTGCGCCGGTGCTGGCGGCGATCGAAACGTGGCGGGCGTTTCACGTGGGCGCGGGGCGCAAGTCGCCCGTGAAGCGGCTGAGCGCCCGCGACGCGCTCCACCTGATCCCCCTGGTGTTCGGCGGCGGCAGCGCCGCCTACGGAGCCGGGGCGGACTTCGACGGGGACAGCGGCGATAGCGGGGGCGGCGGGTTCGACGCGTAACGCACGGCGCCTACCGCCGCCCGGGCGTCAGAGGCCGAGCGGGGCGAACTGCGCCTCGTGCAGGCGGCGGTAGATGCCGCCCGCGGCCACCAGTTCCTCGTGGCGCCCCTGCTCGGCGACGCCCGTCTCGTCCACCACCACGATGCGGTCGGCGTTCTGGACCGTGGCGAGTCGGTGCGCGATGACGAGCGTGGTGCGCCCCTTCGCCAGTTCCGCCAGCGACGCCTGAATCGCCCGCTCGGTCTCGGTGTCCAGCGCGGAGGTGGCCTCGTCCAGGATCAGGATGGGCGGGTTCTTCAGGAACATGCGCGCGATCGCCACGCGCTGCTTCTGCCCGCCGGAGAGCTTTACGCCCCGCTCCCCCACCACCGTGTCCAGCCCCTCGGGCAGCCGCGCGATCATGTCATCCAGACGGGCGCGGCGCGCCGCCTCCCGAATCTCGTCCTCGCTCGCGTCGAGCCGCCCGTAGGCGATGTTCTCACGCAGGGTGCCGCCGAACAGGTACACGTCCTGCTGCACGATGCCGATGTTGCGCCGCAGCGAGGCGAGGGTCATCTGCCGGATGTCGATGCCGTCCACCGTGATACGGCCCGCCTCCACCTCGTAGAAGCGCGGCAGCAGCGAGCAGAGCGTGGTCTTGCCCGCGCCGCTCGGGCCGACGAACGCCACCGTCTCGCCAGGGTAAACGGCGAGGTCGATGTTCTGCAGCACCTTCTTGTGCGGCTCGTAGCCGAAGGTGACCCCCTCGAACCGGATGTCGCCGCGCAGGTGTCCGACGTCCCGCGCCCCCGGGGCGTCCGCAATGTCCGGCTCAGTGTCCAGAAGCTCTGTGTAGCGCTTGAAGCCCGCGATGCCCTTGGGGTAGGTCTCCAGCACGGCGTTGATCTTCTCCACCGGGCGGAAGAAGACGTTCACCAGGAGCAGGAAGCCCATGAACCCGCCGACGGTCAGTTCGCCGCGCAGCACAAAGTACGCGCCCGCGATCATGACGAAGATCTGCACCAGACGCATGGTCATGTAGCTGAGCGACATGCTCTTGGACATGAGGCGGTAGGCATCCAGTTTGGTGTCGCGGTAGCGGCCGTTATCTACGGCGAAGAGCTTGCGCTCGTGGTCCTCGTTGGCGAAGGCCTGCACGACGCGGATGCCGCCGACGTTCTCCTCAATGCGGGCATTGAAGTCCCCTACCCGGGCGAAGAGGGTACGCATGGTCTGGGTCATCGCGCGCCCGTAGCGGGTGGAGATCCAGGTCATTGGGGGCACCACGAGCCCGGTGATGAGCGCAAGCTTCGGGTTCAGGGTGAACATCAGCACGAACGACCCGAGGAACGTCATCACCGCGATGAAGGCGTCCTCCGGCCCGTGGTGCGCCACCTCGCCCACGTCCTCCAGGTCCTTAGTGATGCGCGCGACCAGATGCCCGGTCTTCTGGTTGTCGTAGAACCGGAAGGAGAGCTTCTGCAGGTGATCGAAGATCTTGCGCCGCATCTCGGTCTCGATGGAGATGCCCAGCACGTGCCCCCAGTAGTTCACGAT
>CALEKU010000244.1 GCA_937902745.1 uncultured Armatimonadota bacterium | reverse complement strand
ATGGAGGCGATTGAAGACGGGGTGCGGCGGGACACGCTCCCGGGCTGGCTGCGCCGCCACGTGTCCCTGGAGCGCGACCGGACGCGCCACTTGCGGGCGGGCCAGGTCGACAGTGACGCCATCTCCAACGTCATGGAGCTGCCGCTGTTCGCCCCGGTGTTCCGCGACCTGATCGTTTACCCGCGCGTGCTGGACATCCTCGAAGCGCTGTTTGAGTCCACTGAGTTCAGCTTCCACAACTACAAGTGCATCTGCAAGATGCCGGGCAACGAGGCGCCGTTCCAGTGGCACCGCGACCTGCCGTACCTCCAGCACACCTCGCCTAATCTGCTGACCTGTATGCTCTGCCTCGACGCGATGACGGAGGAGAACGGGGCGACGGTGGTCTGCCCGGGGACGCACCGCATCCCGCACGAGCAGGTGACGGAGCGCGACCAGGACATCCCCGAGGAGGAGGTGCCCGCCGAGCGGGTCACGGTGGAGTGCCCCGCCGGCTCCGCCGTGCTGTTTCACGTCAACCTGATTCACGGGGGCGGCCCGAACCGCAGCGCCGGGAAGCGGCGCAACGTCATCGGTATCTGGGCCGGCCCCAATACCCACCCCACGACCGCCCATCGCTATGCCTACGAGTTCGTGATGCCCCGCAGCACGGACCCGGAGCGCCAGAAGCAGAACCGATTGACCTTCGGACTGACCTAATGAAGACCCATTACCCTATCGCAGCGATGCCGCTGGCCCTGATTAGCCTCGTCGCTCCCGCCGCCCTGACGGCGGTCATTCCCGCACCTGCCGCTTCCGCGGCCTCGGGAGGAAAACCTTCCTATATGGCACCGCAAAACGCCTCCGCGGAGGACCTTGCTGTCGTCCGCCAGCGCCTGCGCGAATCGTTTCTGCCCGGGGCAGGCTACCAAACGCCCGCGTCGGTGGAAGATACCCTGAAGACGATGCGCCCGGATGGCTCCTGGGCGGACCAGGACTACGCCGACACAAACCGCGAGGTGTGGAAGGCGAGCGCGCACCTGGGACGCGTGGTCAATCTCGCCCGGGCGTACTACGCGCCGGGGACCTCGCTGTCGGGCCGCCCCGAGGTGAAGGAGCGAATCATCGCCTCCCTCGGATACTGGCTGCGCGTTGACCCGAAGAACGACAACTGGTGGCACAACGAAATCGGCGTGCCGCTCCAGGTCGGCACTGCGCTCCTTCTGATGGGCGAGGACGCCCCGCCCCCACTGCGCGAGCAGGGCGCGGCCCTGATGACCCGCGCGAACATGACGAAGATGACCGGGCAGAACCTGGTCTGGACGGCGCAGATTCAGGTCATGCGCGGCTGCATCACGAACGAGCCAGCCCTGGTAGCGGCGGCCTACGACCGGATGTGGCAGGAGGTACGCTACGCGGACAAGGGCGAGGAGGGCATCCAGCGCGACGCCAGCTTCCACCAGCACGGCCCGCTGATCTACGCCGGGGGGTACGGGCAGGGGTTCACGGCGGATGTTGCCCGGTTCGCGAGCTACGCCCTCGGTACCCGGTTTGCCCTCGCGCCGGAGAAGCTGGCGATCCTGGAAACGTACGTCCTCGACGGTCAGCAGTGGATGCTGCGGGGCCGCCAGTGGGACCACGGCGTCACCGGGCGCGAGTTCATCCGGGTGAACAAGTCGGCCGCGGGCATGGCGTCCACCGTGAGCCTGCTGGCACAGATACCCTCCCCCCGTCAGGCGGAGATGCGGGAGTTCGCGGCGCGCCTGAAAGGGGAGCCGGGGGCGAAGCCGCTTTCGGGGAACCGGCACTACTGGCTGTCGGACTACATGGCGCACCACCGGCCCGGCTACTTCGCGTCCACGCACATGTACTCCACGCGCACGGCGAACACCGACGGCCTGACCAACGGCGAGAACAAGCAGACGCACCACATCGCGGACGGGGCGATGTACCTGGCGCGCGACGGCGAGGAGTACGTCGGCATCTACCCGGTGTGGGACTGGCGGCGCATTCCCGGGACGACGGTGGAGCAGCGGCCGACGCCGCTGGAGCCCAAGCTGGTACGGCGCATGGGGCCGACCCGCTTTGTCGGCGGGGTGTCGGACGGCGCGTACGGGGCGGCGGCGATGGACCTGAAGTATGACGACCTGAGCGCGAAGAAGGCGTGGTTCTACTTCGACGACCAGATCGTGTGCCTGGGTGCGGGCATCTCCTGCCCCACGGACAACCCCGTCTCGACCTCCCTGAACCAGACGCTCCTGCGCGGGCCGGTGCGGACGTCCGCCGACGCAAACGCGGACCTGCCGCGCGGCACCCGCGACATTACGGGCGCGGCGTGGGTGTGGCACGATGGCTTCGGCTACGTCTTCCCGAAGGGGCACCAGCAGAACGTCCGGGTCCACCTGCGCAACGACGCACAGACGGGCTCCTGGGGCGAACTCGGCCCCTGGTCCACCGAGCCGGTCACAAAGGACGTGTTCAACCTGTGGCTCGACCACGGCGCCCGCCCCGAGAACGGGACCTATGCGTACGTCATCGTCCCCGGCGCGGACGCCGCGAAGACGGCCGCGACCGCGGTGAGTCTGCCGGTGCAGATCGTATCGAACACACCGGGGCTACAGGCCGTGTGGCACAAGGACTTGAAGATGGGGCAGGTCGTGTTTCATGCCCCGGGCGAGGTACAGGTGGGCGGCATCACGATCACCGCAAACCGTCCGCGCCTTGTGCAGATTCGACGGGAGGGTGATAAGGTGCGCCTGGCCGTGGCCAACCCGGAGAACGAGCCGGGTCCCCTCGGTGTGGTCGTGCAGGTCCCGGGAAAAAGCAACCGCCCAGAGCGGCTCACAGGCCTGGAACGACTCCAGCTTCCCGGCGACCTGGAAGCCGGGAAGACTCTGGTCCAGGAGTTTACCGTCCCGTAGTGAGCGACGAATTCCGCCCGCCGACGCCCCGGCGGGCGGTACAATAAAGGGAGCCCAGCGGCTCCTCACACACCCGCTTCAACGCCCTATGATTACCCTTTCCACAGGTCCCTCCGGGCGCGTCTGCACGCCCGCCGCTTACGCCGCTCTCGCCGCCGGGAAGTCCGCCACGGACGCCGTGCAGGCGGGTCTGATGGCCGCCGAGGCCGACCCTACCTGCGATGACATCGGCTATGGCGGGACGCCGGACGCTGACGGGTTCCTATCGCTGGACGCCGCCCTCATGGAGGGCGCCACGCACCGGGCCGGCGCGGTCGGCGCCTTGAAGGGGTATATGCACCCCATCGCCGTCGCCCGCAAGGTCATGGAGGAGACCCCACACGTCTTCCTGGTAGGCCAGGGCGCGCGGGACTTCGCCACCAAGCAGGGCTTCCCCGAAACACCCAACGACGAACTGCTGACCGACGCCGCCCGGGCGCTGTACGCCCAGTATAAGAGCGGCCAGCGCCCGGCAGAGGCGACCGGGCACGACACCGTGGGGTGCATCGCGCTGGACGCCGCGGGACGCCTTGTGGTCGGCTGCTCGACCTCCGGCCTTGACTTCAAGCTGCCCGGCCGGGTGGGCGACTCGCCCATCGTCGGCTCGGGGCTGTACGTGGATGACGCGGTGGGGGCGGCGACGTGCATCGGCATGGGCGAGCAGATGATGCAGGTCTGCATGTCCTACCGCGTCGTGATGCTTATGGAGCGCGGCCTGACCCCGGACGAGGCCTGCGCCGAAGGCCTGCGCTATCTGCTCTCCAAGCGCCCCGGCATCCAGAACTTGAACTCCCTGGTCATCGCCCTGAACCGGGACGGCGTTACCGGCGCCGCCGCCTCGCGCGCCGGCTACGAGTGGTACGTCGCCCGCGCGGACGTGGACGGTGGCGCCACCGTCCGGAAGGGCGCGGCGGCGGTGTGAGGGAGCGGCACTCGCCCCGGTTCTGGTTTCCCGAGGGCCCTCACCCCCTCCCCTCTCCCGCGGCGGTAGAGGGGTGCCTACAGCGGGGGCAGTATCGGCTCTTCGACAAGCCCGCCCTGATACGGTGGCAGGCACCCCTCTACCGCCGCGGGAGAGGGGAGGGGGTGAGGGCCCTTCCGTGTACGCCTCTGTCGTCGTAGAGGTCGACGCGCCGGGGCTGCGGCAGCCGTTCACCTACCGCGTCCCCGAGGCGCTGCGGGAGGGGCTGGCGCCCGGGGCGTGCGTGGTCGTGCCGTTTGGCAAACAGACGGCCATCGGCTACGTCATCGGGCTGGGCGAGGAGATTCCGGCCGACCTGGCGGAGGAGGCCATCCGGGACATCGCCGCGCGCGTCTCCGGCGACGGCGCGAGCCTGCCTCCCGCTGTCCTCGCGACCGCGAAGTGGATGGCGCAGACCTACTTCACCGACCTCGCCCAGGCCGTCCGCTGCGTCATTCCTAACGCCCAGGCTGCCCATGTCGTCCGGCGCGTTGCGCTCGCGCCCGGCTGGGAGGCGGCGCTTCCGGAAATCAGCACGCTCTCGCACCGGCAGGTCATCCTCGCGCTCTCCAACCTCAAGGGCGGTGCGGCGACCGAGGCGGAGCTTTCCGCGCTGCTCGGCGGGGTGCGCGTCGCCTCCCCCCTCCAGATCCTGCGCAAGAAGGGCATCTTAGAAGACCGCTGGACCGTGGAGCCGCCGCGCGCCGGGGCGCGCAAGGTCAAGGCGCTGCGCCTGCTGGTGACCTGGGACGATGCCGAGGAGCAGGCGGTCGCACGGGAGGCGAAGGCGCCGGGGCAGGCGCGCCTTCTGCGTGCCCTCGCGGCGGCGGGCGGCGGGCCGGTGCCGCTGGCGGAGATACTCGCCGGCGCGGAGTCCACACCCGCGGCGGCGAAGCGCCTGGAGGCGGACGGCCTGCTGCAGACCGAGGTAATCGAGGTGCGGCGGCGGCCGTTCCGGTTCGTGGCGGGCGCGGCGGTGCCCCCGGTGCTCATGGGCGAGCAGGAGGCCGCGGTGGGCGAGGTGCGCAAGCGCCTGGACTCCCGACAGGCGAGTGTCGCCCTGCTCTACGGCGTTACCGGATCGGGTAAGACCGAGGTCTACCTGCGCTCCATCGCGGAGGCGCGGAGGCGCGGGCGCACGGCGCTGGTGCTGGTGCCGGAGATCGGGCTGACCGCGCAGGTGGTGGACAGTTTCCGGGCGCGCATCGGCGACCGGGTCGCGGTGCTGCACTCGGGGCTCTCCGAGGGGGAGCGGCGCGACGAGTGGCAGCGCATCGGGCGGGGCGAGGCGGACGTGGTGGTGGGGGCGCGTTCGGCGGTGTTCGCGCCGCTGGCGAACGTCGGCCTGATCGTGGTGGACGAGGAGCACGAAGCGTCCTACAAGCAGGACAGCCCGGCGCCGCGCTACCACGCCCGGGACGTCGCCATCGCCCGTGCCCGCGCGACCGGGGCGACCGTGCTGCTCGGCTCCGCGACCCCGTCCGTGGAGTCGTTCTACCGGGCGGAGAGCGGCGAGTGGGGCTTCCTGCCGCTGCGCGAGCGCGCCCTGTCGCGCCCCCTGCCTTCCGTGGACGTGGTGGACCTGCGCGAGCTTTACCGCAAGGGGCAGCCGGGCGTCTTCTCGCCGCCGCTGGCCGAGGCGGTGGCGGACCGGCTGGCGAAGGGCGAGCAGAGCATCCTGTTTTTGAACCGGCGCGGGTTCGCCATGTTCCTCCTGTGCCGCGACTGCGGCTTCACCACGCGCTGCCCGCACTGCGACGTTTCCCTGACCTACCACGCCGGCCGGAGGCTCATCGCCTGCCACCACTGCGGCTATGAGAAAGGCGCGCCGGAGGCGTGTCCCCAGTGTGCAGGGCAGCGCCTGCGGCCGTTTGGCATCGGCACGGAGAAGGTGGAGGAGGAGGTACACCGCCTGTTCCCGGAGGCGCGGGTGCTGCGCATGGACCGCGACACCACGGCGCGCAAGGACGCCCACCTGAAGATGCTGCGCGCCTTCCGCGGCGGCGAGGCGGACATCCTCATCGGGACGCAGATGGTGGCCAAGGGTCTCGACTTCGCGGGAGTGACGCTGGTCGGGGTCATCAGTGCCGACACGGCGCTGAACATGCCCGACTTCCGCGCCGCCGAGCGAGCGTTCCAGCTCCTGACGCAGGTCTCCGGGCGCGCGGGGCGCGGCCGCAAGCCCGGGCACGTGCTGGTGCAGACGTTCAACCCGGAGCACGAGTCGGTGGCCGCCGCCGCGGGCCACGACTACGAAACGTTCTACCGGCGCGAGATCGTGAACCGGCGCGAGCTGGGCTACCCGCCGTACACGCGCCTGGTGAACGTCGTCGCGCAGGACGAGGATGGGCGCGCGGCGGAGGCGCGGCTGCGCTTGCTGGCCTACCGGCTCACGGGCGAGGAGAAGGACGCCTTCGGGCCACGCTTCCTCGGCGGCGCGGGCGGCGACGACATTGCCGTGCTCGGCCCCGCCCCCTGCCCCCTCAGCCGCCTCCGGGGCCGCTACCGCTGGCACCTGCTGCTCAAGGGCGCGGACATCGACCGGCTCCGCACCCGCCTGCGGGACGCCCTCGCGCTCCTTTCCGCCACCGACCGCACCGGCATCACCCTCGACGTCGACCCTATGAGCCTGCTATAAGGACCATCACGCGGAGCCCGCATTCGGCTGCCGATTGAGGCGCGGGGCGGCAACAACGGCGTACGTGCGCGAGAACGGCGCCTGGAAGATGGTGCACCGGCACGCTGACCGCGCCGCCCGACTGAGGGTTCAGCCCTCATCCTCGTCAGTCCGAAGCGTCAGGTTGAACCGGGCGTACTCCACAGTCTGCGCGTTCGGATGGCGCGCGAGTTCTTCCAGGACGGCCCGCGCGGGCTCCCCGATCGCTTTCAGCGCGTGAAAGGCGGCAGCCTTCGCGGTGTCCGCGTCCGCCACGCCTTCGATGTAGTCCCGGAGGGCGCGGGCGGTGGACTCGGTGGGGAAGAACCTGTGGAAGGTGGCGGCGTCGTAGCGCACCTCCTCCGCGGGGTCGTTCAGGAGAGTGTGGAGCATGCGGTACCCCCATTCGCCGCCGATGCGCGCTACGACGTACGTCAACTGTGCGCGGACCATCGGGTCCGAGTGGTTCCGGACGGCTGTTTCCAGTGCGTCACGGCCCCGCTCGCTGTAGTAGCGGATCAGATAGGATTTGGCCCGCTCCCGGCGCTTTTTGTCCGCCAGGGCTTCGATGTGCTTTTGGACGCGGTCCGCTGCCGCGGCCGGGGCGGTCTCCCTCATTCCGGTAAAATACCCGAAAGCGACTCTCCGGTGAGTCGAGTAAGGATACGCTTGTGGAAAAGACCGAAACGCTGCGCCGACCGCGCCTGAGCCCCGCGTCGGACGCCTTCAAACTGACGCTGCAGTACAACGACGGCGTGAAGGCGGTGTCCAGCATCGCGCCAATCGTGCAGGAGTTAATCAAGATACGAGCCTCCCAGATCAACCGTTGCGCGTACTGCCTGGACATGCATGTTCGGGAAGCGCTCGAACTCGGCGAGGACCCGCGCCGCCTGCACACCCTCAGTGCGTGGCGCGACACCCCGTTCTTCACGGAGGCCGAGCGGGCAGCGCTGGAGCTGACGGAGGCGGTGACCCGGATCGCGGAGGGCGGCGTGCCGGACGACGTGTACGCGCGGGTGCGGGAGCACTACAGCGAGGCCGAGTACCTGGACCTGCTGCTGATCATCAGCGTCATCAACGTCTGGAACCGCTTGAACGTTGCCCTCCACGCGATGCCGCCCCCTCTGCGCACCGGTTAGTAGGGGGACGCAGCCTTGACAGGCGGCAACAATGCCCGCTATACTATGGCCAAACCGTGTACACACGGTTCGATGCACTGAAGCAGACCATGTGCTATGAGTGAGCCGATGGCAACGACGCGCCACAACCTTCTTCGGGACACCCTCAAGGCAGCTATCGAGGATAGGACGTTTCAACCGGGAGAGCGTCTTCCCTCGATCGTCACTCTGTGCCGCGAGTACGGAGTGAGCAACACCACAGTTCGCGCCGTGCTGAAGGAACTGTCGCACGAGGGCTGGATCGAAAGCCGTCCCGGTTCCGGCTACTACGTCCGCCCGGAGGCCGGCCAGACTCCGGACGCCCCACGACTGACGGGTGCGAACACCATCGCCGTCGTCGTTGCCGCCAGCGGGAACACGTTCTACGGCGAGATCATCCGGGGGGCGGAGGAGGTCTGCCGCGAGCGGGGCTACCGCCTCGTCGTCGCCTACAGCAACGAAGATGTGGATCTGGAGGCGCGGCAGATCACGGAGCTGGCCTACCAGGTAGCGGGTCTGCTGATTATCCCCGTTGCGCGCAATGCCCGCTACTCGGGCTATGCCACTCTGCTGGAGAAAAACGTTCCCTTCGTCTTCGTGGACTGCTTCGTAGACACACTGGCGGCCCCCCTGGTCAGCACCGACAACGAGCAGGGCGGCTATCTCGCGGCCTCCCACCTGATCCAGACCGGCCGGCGCGAATTGTACGTCATCAGCGAGCGGTTGGTCTCCTCGCTGGAGGACCGCATCGCAGGGTTCCGCCGCGCCCTGCGCGAAGCGGGTGTCCCGTGGGAGCCGTCCCTGGTGCGCAAGTCCGGGCGCCGCAACGATGAGGCGGGCTACCTGCTCACGCGCGAACTTCTGGCGCAGCGCGCCGGACGTGCGGATCGCCCCCCTATCGGGCTATTCGCGGTGAACGTGGCAGTGGCGCATGGGTGCTACGTAGCCATCCGCGAAGCAGGCCTGGAGATTCCCCGGGATGTGGCAGTCGTCGGCTTCGATGAGGACTACTCGCCGTTCCTCGACCCGCCGCTTTCGACGGTGCGCCAGGACCCGCGCCGCATGGGAGCGACCGCCGCGGAGACCCTCTTCCCGCTGTTGATGCCGGGCACGCGCGCCGCGCAACGCAAGCAGCGCTCGGTCCTTTTGCCCCCCGAACTGGTAATTCGTGGGAGCAGCGATCCGGCCAGCACCTACTCGCCGGATGCTGACCTTTTGCGCCGCGTCCAGGTCCTCGTGGGCCCGGCGGGCAAACTCGGCGAAGCTGCCGCCGCGGACGCAGCCCGCGGGCCGATCGGTAATTGATGTCCGACCCGCTTTTCCCAAGGAGAAAAAGATCCATGCAGAACGCACTCTGCGCCAGCGGTAATGACCGCCGCAATAACCGTCCCGCCTCTCGCCCCGGGGCGGGGTTTACCCTGATTGAGCTTCTCGTGGTGATTGCCATCATCGCCATCCTGGCTGCGATTCTCTTCCCAGTCTTTGCACAGGCACGCGCCAAGGCGCGGCAGACTGCCTGTGTCAGCAACATGCGGCAGATCGGCCTCGCGCTGGTGCAGTACGTGCAGGACTATGATGAGGTGTTTCCCGCCACGAAGTTCGGTCCGAGCGATCACTCCAACGCGACGGACAGCTACAAGTGGATGGACGCCATCCTGCCCTACGCCAAGTCCTACGGCATCTTCACCTGTCCGGAGGCGTACACGGACGTCGCCCCGAACCCGCTGGAGTACGTGCCACGGACGGCCAATCGCTACGGCTCGTACATGATGAACAAGGCGAACGTGACGGGCGGCGACAACGTCACGCCCCCGGTCTCCAGCTACTCGTCGAACGCGCTCTACTTCTACCAGACCAGTCTGGCGCAGGTGGCGGTGCCGAGCGACACGGTCTGGGTCGGCGACGGCGTCGGGAACTTCGAGATCTGGTGGTACACCCCTGACGCGAACGTGCCTACACTGCAAACCGTCGAAGGGCGGCGGCGCCTGAATGCGAACGGCAGCTACCTGTACGAGCGGCACGTGTCGATGGCCCCGATCCTCTTCGTGGACGGGCACGCCAAGTCGATGAAGCTGGAGACGCTGAACCGGCGCAACGCGACCAACGTCGCGACGATGTTCACCATCGAGGACGATTAGCCTATGAAGTCGAGTCGTGAAGACTTCCTGCGCCGGGGAGTCGGCGCCCTGGCGCTGTCGCTGGCATCTTCCCCGGCTCTGCGGGCGGTAGTGGGTCCGGCGCCGGCGGCAGTGGTGATCGACGCACGGTGGCGAATCGTCACCGGTTCCGACCCGCTGGAGCGGGTCGCTGGAGAGGACCTGAAGGCGCTCCTCGCCCGGGAACGGGGCGTCGCGCTGGCCGCGCCGGTGTCTCAGGACGGCGGCAGCGGCAGCAGCGGTGCGCGCCGCATCCTGGTAGGCACGCCACGCACGCACCCGGAGATCGCCCGGGAGCACGCCGCCCGGCCGTTCCGCGTTTCCCCGGCGGAGGCGGAGGGCTATCACCTCGCCTACCGGGGTGGGAACCTTTACGTCGTCGGGGGCGGTTCCAAGGGCGCCATGAACGGCGCGTTCCGGCTGCTGGCGCGGGAAACGCTGGACGTGGGCGCGCTGGACGAGGCGCGCTCCCCGGCGTTCCGCCTGCGCATCGGCGGGCACCGCATGAACCAGACCCCGCCCCCGAACTGGAGCGAGGACGACCAGGCGCGCTACTACGCGCGCCAGTCCATCAACGTGGTGTGGGGAGAGAAGGTCGGGCCGCCGCTCTCCTACGAGGCGCGCCGAAAGTATGGCCTGGGCCTGATGGTCGAGGTGCTGTTCCCGCCCGGGGGCGGCGAGCGCCTGAACGACCCGGCGCTAGCGGAGGCCGTGTACTACGAGAAGAAGGGGAACGAGAAGCGCCGCGCCCTTGACCCTTTCCACCCGGCGGGCCGCGCCGTGTACCTCCAGTACCTGCGCGAGGCGCTGGAGGCGAACCCGGACGTGCGCGTGCTGTACGGCGTCTTCGCCGACTACAACGCCATCCCCGGCGAGCAGAGCGTCCGCGTGTCGGACGGGAAGGACTACGGCCGCACCCGCTCCCAGACCATGCAGGAGATCCTGCGGCTGATGCGGGAGGCGATTGGGGACCGGCCGGTCACGGCGACCGCCTGGCTGTGGCACGCGTTCTTCGCGGACGACGCCGGCGAGGCGGCGTTCATGGAGTGGGCCGCGCGCGAAGGGTACGGCCTCCTCTACAACGAGGCGGGCAACAGCGACAACTGGCTCCTGCGCCGCTCGAACTTCTCCCCGCTCACCCTGCGCACCGGCGCGGACGGGAAGAGCGCCTGGGGCCCACACTTCATCTCGCTGGTCTCGGCCGGCGGCGCGTGCGAGAGTGTCAACCCGGTGATCGCCCTGCCCCTGCCGTTCGTGGCCGCGGGCAAGATACGCGCCCTGGCGAAGGCGGGGGTGCCGAACGTCTGCCTCTGGTGGGGCAGCGCCGAGGGCTGGGTCTACGACAGCAACCTGCGCGTGGTCACCGAGCTGTTCTGGAACCCCGCTGAGGAGCCGGAGGCGCTGGTGCGGCGCGTCGGCCAGCGCGACTTCGGGCCGGCGCTCGCGCCGGCGGTGTGGCGCTTCTGGCGGGAGTTCGACGCGGCTCTGCCCACCACGCGCCCGCTCTACCGGCGCGCGACCGTCGAGGACCAGGGCGACCCGGCGACGGACGGCCTCCGCCTGTACGACTGGTGGCAGCGCATGGGCATCTTCACGGAGTGGGTGTTCGGCGGACGCTTCTACTACGAGTTGACGCCGGACCGCCTCGCACCCGTGAACGACCTGGGCAACCGGGGCTACTGGGGCGTCTCCCCTTTCGCGCACGCAAACTACGGCATCGTGCTGGAGCGCCTGGAAGCGGCGACCAACCGCCTGGAGGCGGAGCTAAAGCGCGCGAAGGCCGCGCCAGAGCTGGCCCGGCGGAACGCCCAGGACCTGCTCCGGTGGAGTACGCTATACCGGCGCCTGCTGCGCTCGCAGTACAACTTCTGCCGCGCGCTGACGGTCTTTCAGGGATTCCTCCCGGAAGGGACGACCCGCCCCAAGGGGGGCGCGACGCCGGAGGAGCTGAAAACGACCGAGAACGCGGCGCGTACCCTGGCCGGCGATTCGGCGCTGCGCGCGGCGCTCGCCCCGGTCGTGCGGGACGAGATCGCCAACACCGAGGCGCTAATCGCGCTGGCGGCGGAGTTCCCCCCCTCCTTCAACATCGGCGCGGCGCAGCGCGAGGTGTTCGAGGGCAAGTGGCCGCGCGAAAAAGAGGTCGGAAAGCTGCGCGCCCGTGCGGAGGCGATGCGCGCATACCTCAGCGGAAGCCGCACCTCGGAGCCAGCGGGGCAGACGCAGGCGGGCCGCTAAGCCCCAAAGGCAGCGCGGAAGGGTTCGGGGGCGCGGGTGGGCCGGCCGGTGGCCGGGTCGATAAATGCGCCCTTGGTCCAGGCGGTGGCAATCAGGCGGCCGGTGGCCCGGTCGGTCAGAACGTAGTCGAAGACCAGGGATGCCGACCGAAGGTCACGGACGGTGCCACGCACCTCGATCTCGTCGCCATAGCGGGCGGGAGAGATGTACTTCACAAAGGCTTCCACGATAACAAGCTGCACCCCGAGACGAGCGAAGTCGTGGAAGGAGAGGCCCACCTGGCGCAGATACTCGGAGCGCGCCTCCTCCAGATAGTGCAAATACTCGGCGTTGTTGACGTGCCCGAACGAATCGAGTTCGTACGTGCGGACCCGGAGGACGGCGGACAGGGAACGCGGCGACGCTCCGGACGGTTCGGGGGTAGGATCGGACGCGGGCATCAGCAAAAGCCAGGTGAGGCGACGAAGGGGACGAAAGGCCGGGGCGCTGTGCGGTAAGCCGCAGCGCCCCGGCCTTTCGTCGCACCGCCGTGGGCGCGGCTACTTTTTGTAGTAGTCGGCGTTAATCTGGATGAAGTTCTGCCACTTCTCCGGCACTTCATCCTCCATGAAGATGGCGTCCACCGGACACTCCGGCTCGCACAGACCACAGTCGATGCACTCGCTGGGGTCGATATAAAGCTGCGTGTCGTCGTCGGTGCCGTGGATGCAGTCCACCGGGCAGACGGCCACACACGACTTATCCTTAACGCCAATGCACGGCTCGCAAATGACGTAGGGCATGCTCTTTACAGTCCTCCGATGCTACGGGTGTGCCGCCTCGTCCGGCGCGGCGGGCGGCGATTTTGCGCGGTCCCCGTATTATAGCACGAAGGCGGGTGAGCGAGGCAACCCGGCGGGGGGCGCAAAGAAGGGCGCGGCAGGTTCCCCACCGCGCCCAGTCGCACCGCTCCCGGAGCCAGATTGTTATGCGGCTTTGGCAGCCGCGCGGCGCCGGCCCGTCGCAACCGGCCGCGGCTCCGCGGGCTGCTCGTCCTCGACCTCCGCCGGGTTCGCGGCCACGGCGGGCGTGGAGCGGGCCTCGTCACCGTCGTGCTGCGCGCCGCCCCCACCGTGGGCCGAGGAAGTCCCGGGCAGACTGATGAGCACGGTCTGCGCCTCCTGGCGCTTGCGGAAGTGGATGACCTCCCAGTCGCGGATGTAGTCCAGCACCGTCTGGGCCATCCGGCGGGCGTCCCACTCCGGCATCAGCAGGGTCAGCGACTCGGTGGCGCGAACCATCTTCACCGCGCCGCCCGGCAGCGCCTCGCCCACCCCATTGTCGATCTTAACCACGTAGGGCTGGCGGTACTTCGGGTCCTTGCGAAGCGTCAGGACGCGCGCCTGGAGCCCGTCGTCGTGCTGAGAGCCCTTGTGGTCGGTCCACTCGGCAAACGAGCCGCAGAGGATGTCCCAGCAGACCAGCTTGAAGTCGGGCACGTCCACAAAGTGCCGTACGCGCGTGGTCGCGCGGTAGTTCTCGTCAAACTCCACCAGCGTAAAGGCGATCTTGTGCCGCTTCGGGTCCAGGCTCAGCATATCGCTGATATCCAGCACCCGGTCCTTGGTCACATGCTTGTAGATCTGGACGCGGGCGATCTCGCGCGCCGCGTTCCCACTGCCCTCGCGTCCCCAGTCGTTGCTTGCCACCGTTTTCATCCTTTCTTCACCGTGTCCGTTCCAAAGCAACGTCCACCGTCCTCGATACGTCCCCGCTCTTAGAGGACCTTATAGTAGCGGCAGTGCCCGGGGTCCTCTTCCGGCTTGGTGATGCGGCTCCAGCACTCCCACCGGATGATGTAACCCTTGCCACCGACGTAGTACATGTTGGAGACCAGATCGTCCCCGCACTCCGGGCAACGCCCACGGACCCACTGCGGGTCTGGCCGTCCCTCCGCGTCTATCGCCACCGGCGGGGACGCGACTGCGAAGTCGTTCTCGACCTCCGCCGCCGATTCCGCCGCCGTAGATGTGTTTTCGCCCCGCATCTCCAGAACCGTTATCATGGCTCTTTTCCCTCCTCACCGAGTCCAGGCATGAACAGAGCGTTTGCCTTCGAGAAGGTACTGAGAATAAGAGTGAATAAGCGGAAAGACTACTGAACAGATTTTCCGGGGTGGGAGAGGGAAAGGAGGTAAGCGCCGAGGGCGGCGTCGTAATCGCCCCGGGCTTTGAGGATGGTGTCCACAGCTTCGCGGACGGCGCCCTGCCCCCCGGGCCGGGCGGTGACCACGGCGGCGGCCAGCAGGACTTCGGGGACGGCGTTCGCCGGGGCGAGGGCCACCCCGGCGGCGCGCAGAGCGGGCAGATCGTTCAGATCGTCGCCCATGTAGGCAACGGCATCGGGCGCGACGGCGGCGCGGAAGCCGACCTCCGTGAGGACGGATGCCTTGTCCTTCACGCCCTGAAACAGGAGGGTAACGCCCAGTTCGTGGGCGCGCCGCTCCACCAGGGCGGACTGCCGCCCGGTGATCCACGCGATCTGGAGCCCGACGAACCTGGCCAGGACGATACCGAGGCCATCCTGGATGTGGAAGGACTTCAGCTCGCGCCCGTCGTCGGTGAAGGTCACCGTACCATCGGTGAGGGTCCCGTCTACATCCAGCGCCAAGAGGCGGATGCGGGCCAGTCGCGCCCGGAGCGCTTCGGAGAGCGTATCAGTCATCGCCGTCTCCGTTCAGCACAATCCCCGCGCGGACCAGGTCTTTGAGCGTTAGCATGCCGATGGGACGCCCGTCCTCCGAAACCACCGGCACCTCGCCCACCCGAACCCGCTCGCCGCTGCGCTCAAACCGCTCCAGCGCCTCCACCGCAAGTTGGTCGGCAGTCGCCACGCGCGGGCCGCGCGTCATGGCCTCCCCTACCGGGTCTTGCAGGCTGTTCGAGGCGGAGGCGGTCAGGAAGCGGCGCGTGTCGCCGTCGGTCAGGATGCCGGAGAGGACACCCGCATCGTCCACCACGCAGGCGGCGCCGGCGTTCGCTCGCGTGATGGCGAACAGGGCGTCGTGCAGGCTCGCCCGCTCCCCCACCACCGCGAGGGCGTCGCCGGTGCGCATGACGTCCCGCACGCGCAGCAGGAGCCGCCGCCCGAGCGCGCCCGCGGGGTGCAGCAGAGCATAGTCCGCGCTCCCGAAGCCGCGCGCCTCCATCGCCGCGACCGCCAGGGCGTCCCCCAGCGCCATCATCGCCGTGGTCGAGGTGGTGGGCGCGAGGTTTAGCGGGCACGCCTCCTTCGGAACGGAGACATCCAGCACCACGTCCGCATAGCGGGCCAGGGTTGAGCGGACGCCACCGGTTATGGCGACCAGGGAGCGCACACGCCGCTTCAGGGCAGGCAGGATCGCCAGCAGTTCGTCGGTCTCGCCGGAGTAGGAGAGCGCCAGAGCGACGTCGGCCTCGGTCGCCATGCCGAGGTCGCCGTGGACCGCCTCAGCGGGATGCAGGAACAGAGCGGGCGTCCCGGTGGAAGCGAGCGTGGCGACGATCTTGCGCCCCACGATGCCGCTCTTCCCCATGCCCGTCACCACCACCCGACCGGGACAGGCCAGCACCCGCGCTACCGCCTCCGTGAACGCCCCGTCGAGCCGCCCCGCCAGGGTGCGCAGGGCGTCGGCCTCCTCCCTCAGCACACGCCGCGCCGCCTCCAGGGGGTCGTCCGCAGCGCCTTCCGAATCCTTGCTCATGCCCTGAATTATATCCTGCGGAGAACAGCCCCTGAACATACAAAAACGAGGACACCCGCTATGCGTCTCAGGGTAAATACCGGCGGCAACCTTTCTCCCAGCGAAGTGATTGGGCGCGACCCGCTCATTGAGCGCTTGTGGGACACCCTCAGGCGCCAGAGTATACAACTTACGGCGGAACGGCGCATGGGCAAGACGGCCATCGTCAAGAAGATGCAGGCAGAGGCGCGGGACGGCTTCCTGTGCTTCTATCGGGACGTCGAGAGCTGCACCACCCCCGCCGAGTTCGTGGAGCGGGTTGCCGAAGATGTGAGTAAGCGACTCCCTGCGGAACAGCAGGCGGCAAACTGGCTGAAGGACGCCTGGGATACCCTGGAGGGATTACAGGTCGGCAGCCTCCTCGCGCTCTGCTTTACAGAATCCCCCCTGGTTCTCGATGACCTGCTGAAGCGCACCCTGACCGACGACGCGGACGCCCTACGCCATGTCCTGCGCCTGCTGGAGCGCGACCACTACCTTCACTACCGGCAGGGGGGCTACGGCTTCCAGCTGCCGTTTATCGCCCGTGTCTGGCGCGGGATACGGAGGCTGTAACCCCATGCCTGCCTCGCCCGGCGAAGCGCTGCTTTCGGCCTTTACACCCAGCCTGATGAGTCACGAGACGCTGGAGGCTATCTTCGTCCAGCGGGAGCCGCTTCTGCGGCGGATCGTGTGCGACATACGGGACAGCGCCGGCGCCCCCACCAAGCGGCACTACCTGCTGGTCGGGCCGCGCGGCATCGGGAAGACGCACCTGGTCAGCCTCGCCTACCACCGCGTCCAGGCAGACCCGGACCTGCACGAGCGCCTGCGCATCGCCTGGCTGCGCGAGGAGGAGCGCGGGGTCGTCTCCTTCCTGCACCTGCTGCGCCGCATCCTGCTCCGTTTGGCAGAGGAGTACGGCGACGACGCACTGGCCGAAAAGGCCGGGACGCTGTTCCAGCACCCGGACGGCGAGCGGGAGGGGGAGCGCCTGCTGCTGGAATGGCTGGGCGACCACACGCTGCTGCTCATCGCCGAGAACCTGGACGACCTGTTTCGCCGCATGTCTGAAGACTCCCGCCGCCCGCGACCGACTGCGCGCTATCAAGGCGCTGGCGGGGGGCACCCGCGCATCTGGATTCTGTTCGTGGGGTTTATGACCCGCGACACGCTGGACGCGCTGGTGCCGCTGTTCCTGAAGATGCTGGACGACCTGACGCCCTACTACCAGGCGCGCATGGACGCCCTGCCGGACCAGCAGGCGCTGATCGTGGAGTACCTGGTGGAGCGCCGCCACGCGGTGACGGTGAAGGAGATCGCGGCAGGCTGCGGGCTGGCGGAGAACAAGACGTCGGCGCAGTTGGCGGAGTTGGGCAGGAAGGGGTACGTGCGGTCGGAGCGCGAGGGGCGAGAGTCCTACTATGAGCTGCGCGAACCGCTCATGCGCCTCAGCCTGGAGGTGAAAGACAGCTGCGGCAAGCCCCTGAGACGAATGGTTGATTTTTTACAGATCTGGCATCATCATGCCGGCTTGCCAGACAAGTT